>JALZWN010000103.1 GCA_023300235.1 Mariniblastus sp. | reverse complement strand
TTTTCTGAGACGCCTCGCGTTTTTGTCAGTCCTGCTACTTTTATGCAGCCGTTTTGTTCACGCGGCCTCGGCTGAATTAGTAACCTTTGACTTCAATGGTACTGCTCAAGCGACGGTAGACAGTACGTTTTTTCCTAGCCTCGAATTCATGATTCAGGTTAGTATCGATGACACTGCGCAGGATCAGTTTCCTATGCAAAATGGACGAGGAGGGTTTGTTGGTGCAACGACGACGGTGACGATCCCTGATGCCGGAATCTTTAATGATGAAGCAGTCAATTTGACCGGCATCTTGCAAGAGGGGTTCGGTAACAGTTCAAATTTTCGTTTGGTGGATGCGAACAACCTTTTTGGTGCGGCCGGTGTTGGACTTCGATTTAATACGCCCATTTTACCGATCCAGATTCGATCAATCCGTTACTTGATCCGCTGCCAGTGGTGCAGTTTGGTGAAGGTGGGTTGCCGTGGCAATTGTTGTTGGGGCCAGACGTGACGTTTAACTCCGTCCGCGATGTCACGGTATCAAATGGTATTGTGAGTTCGGCCAACGTGCCAGAGCCAACCAGCTTTACTTTGTTTGGGATTGGGTTGTTGGCGGTGGGTTTCAGGCGCCGCCGATAGGTGTAGGTCGTTGATCTACCGCTAAAACGGCTTTGCAGTCTTTTCCTTGCGAAACCTTTTAGCGGACCGGAGGTTTGATTTCTATAACATCAACCTCCTTTCAGTACAAAGTCATGTCAAAACAAAACCCTCTGCTCGCTGTCGTAGCTTTCTTATTCGTCGGAGTCAGCTGCTCTGCTGTTTTATCCGCTCAAGAAGCCACGGTAGAACCTGTTCAAACGTCTGAGAAAACCGAATTCGCATTGGATGATCCGGATCTCAAACCGATGTTCACCAAAGATTCGTTTGAGGGCTGGGTGCAGTTGGGCGGTAAGTCTAAGTACGAAATTAAAGACGGTGTGATCACCGGAACTTGTGTTCCCGGCGAACCGAACTCGTTCATGTCAACGGGCTTGGACTACACGGATTTCGAAATGGAAGTCGAATTCAAAGCTGACCCTGCGTTGAATTCAGGAATTCAAATTCGAAGCAACTGCTTTGCGAATCCAACCAAGTTTAAACTCGCCAATGGAAAGATGCGCAAGATCGCTCCGGGGCGTGTTCATGGTTACCAAGTCGAAATCGATCCCTCGGAGACTCGTCATTCCGGCGGCGTGTATGATGAGGCTCGCCGCCGCTGGTTGGCCAATAACCAAGACAACAAAGCTGCCAGAGATGCGTTTAAGCCTAACGAGTGGAATCACCTGCGGATTAGGTTTGATGGAGATCACTTGCAAACTTGGATCAACGGGGTTGTGGCTGTGGACCTGAAAGACGATGTAACTCGTAGTGGATTTATTTCGTTGCAGGTTCACGGAGCCGGCGGCCGTAAGCACATATTCCACACAACCGTTCAGTGGCGTAACATCAAAATCAAGTTGCTTGATTAATGGGGGTCGTCAGGACTTTGGGCATGCGAGATTTTGTTTACCGGTAGTCCGTATTTGATGTCCGTGGCTGGCGTTTACGATAGCATGGAACGCTTAGCCAACGATCGACACAGGTCTTCACGGGTTGCATACCCGCGGACTAAAACAATTTGAAGTCGTCGGCGTGGATGCGACCTGCTTGGTGGGTCAACACGGCGTTGGCGATTTCGATGGCCATGCGAGATTCCAAAGCCACGCCGGCGCGGACTGCGACGCAAGGGTCGTGTCGGCCTTTTTCGAGTTGGAATTCGATCTCGGATAAGTCCTTGCGAACGCTTTGCTGAGCGGTGTGGATGGTCGAGGTTGGCTTGAAAGCGACTCGGGCGACGACTGGACGGCCAGTGGTGACCCCGCCGAGCATGCCGCCGTGGTGGTTGGTGGCGTAACCTTCGTTGCGGATGGCGTCGTTGTTTTGGCTGCCAAGTCGAGTGACGACGTCGTTGCCGGCACCGATTTCAACGGCGCGGACGGCGTGGAGTCCGCCGAGTGATCCCATCAGGCGAAGTTTTAGGCTGTTGTAGAGCGGTGCGCCGATCAGAGCGGGAACGTTGACGGCGACGACTTCTACGACACCGCCCAAGGAGTCGCCTTGTTTGCGAGTTTCCATGATCAAGTCGGCGGCGTTACGCGCGAAGTCGGCATCGATGCTGTAGATCTCTGATTCGCTGAGCGTTTTTTCGATGGCGGCGATTGTGGCTGCGTTAGGATCGGCGGTGTCGAATTGGCTGGATAAGGTGGTGGATGCTTTCAGGTTGCCAACTTGAACGATGTTGCTGATGAAGTGCGTTTCAAACTTTTGTGTGAGCATTGCGCGGGCGATGGATCCGGCAACGACGTCACTGATCGCACTCCGGTAGCTGGAACGCCCGCCGCCTCGATAATCGACGAAGCCCATCGACTGGTGATGTTTGACTAGGTCGGTGTGGCCGGGGCGAACGGAGCCTTCGTCGCCAGAGAACTGTTGGTAGTGTTTGCTCTTGGAACTGGATGTCGGCACGAAGGCAGCGATCGGTTCGCCGGTGGAGAAGCCGCTGCTGTAGGTTTGGACGGCGGTTGTTTTTTCGGCGGCTTGGATTTCCAGCGTGGGGCCTTGAAGCATCGCTTCGTGGTCGCTGTCGTCGAATACTCCGCCGGTCAAGATGACTTGGTCGGGCTCGTTGCGCGGTGTGCCGTGTTTGTTGGAACCTGGGCGGCGGCGGTCGAGGAAGTGTTGGATTTGAGCTCGTTCGATGCGGATGCCCGCAGGGCAGCCGAAGACGATGGAGGAGATGCCGGGGCCGTGTGATTCGCCTGCGCCTGCGACGCCAAAATTAGGACCGCCCAAAATTTCCATCTGATTTCCTGAAGGTTTGAATGTGGTTCGAGGGGGGTATTTTAGTTCGAAGGAGAGGTTTCGTCACCTAGGACTGAGTATTGAGTGGTGGTTGATTTTGTGAGTTGCTTTGGCGAAGCGAATAGCCCAGAAGTATGCCTGTGCTCTAGGACTCGTAGCCTCATCTACTATTCGTGGCTGCTCGCTGGGGGCGGTTCCTTGCTTACGCAGCGGGGGCTTTTATTGCTTCGCTGGGGTCGGATCCTTGCTTACGCAGCCCTATTTCATTTCCATTTCGTCGCCGGGTGCGGGGATCATGACGGAGCCGAGTTTGCGGAGTTCGAGTTGTTTCTTTAACTCGGTCGCCGGTTCCATCTCGCAGTGCACCAACGCAATCTTTTTCAAATTGCCTAGCTCGGCAGTTTGAGATGCCCATTCGAGTAGTTCGTGTTGGTCGGCGTGACCGCTGCTGCCTTCGAGTTTGCAAACCTGAGCGTTGACGCGGTACGGCTGGCCGTAAATTTTTACTTCCTCTAGGCTCTGGTCCAACAAGATTCGGCCGAGCGTATGCGGTGCTTGGTAGCCGGCAAACAAAATCGTGGTGCTCTTTTTGGTGATGTTGTTTTTAAGGTGATGCAAAATTCGTCCAGCTTCGCACATTCCCGAAGCGCTAATGATAATGCACGGTTCTTTGGAATGGTTGAGCGCTTTGGAAGCGTTGGCAGAACGGATGTAGTTGAGTTTGTCGAAGTTCAACGGATCTTCGTCGGCTTCTTCCAGAATTGCGTTGATCATTTCATCGTCAAAGCATTCTGGGTGGCTGCGAAAGATATCAGTCGAGTTGACAGCCAGTGGGCTGTCGACGTGGACTTTCATCGGCGGCAATTCGCCGTTTTCTGCCAGTTGGTTTAGGCGGAACACGATCTCTTGCGTTCGGCCGACACTAAAGGCGGGGATGATTAGTTTGCCGCGATCGTTGTAAACTTTGTGAGCGACTTCTTTGAGCGTGGCTTTGGCGTCGCCGCCTTCGGGGTGGATCCGGTTGCCGTAGGTGGCTTCCATGATCAAGTAGTCGGCGCCGGCGACGATTGATGGTTCTTTGATGATTGGTTGTTCGGGGCGACCGATGTCGCCGCTGAAGACCAGGCGTGTTGGTTTATCTTCTGGGTTGTCTGAGTGTAGGTTGACTTCGACACTTGCGGCGCCCAGCATGTGGCCGGCGGTGTGTAGGCAAGCGGTCACGCCTGGCAGGACGTCAAACAGGTTGTTGTATTCGATGCTACGAAAACGGCGCAGGGTTTCGATCGCGTGCTCTTGTTCGTAGAGCGGCGTGAAGGGAGCTTGGCCTTTTTTGGCTCGTTTTTTGTTGACGTACTTCACGTCATTGGTTTGGATTTTCGCGCTGTCGACCAGCATGATGGTGGCGAGGTCACGGGTGGCGCTGGTGGAGTAGATGGGGCCTTTGAATCCCGCTTTGACGAGCGATGGTAGGTTGCCGGAGTGATCGATGTGGGCGTGAGAGAGGATCACGGCGTCGACTTTGGTGGCGTCGAAGGGGAGGTTTTTGTTGCGTTCGAAAGCTATTTTGCGGCGACCTTGGTACAAGCCACAGTCAAGCAAAATTTGTTTGCCGTTGTGATGGACCATGTGCATGGAACCGGTGACGGTTTGGGCGGCGCCCCAAAATTGAACTTTCATGTGCTTTCGATCTGCAAAGTTATTTGTTTTCTAGCTGCTGCAATCGTAGACAAATGGTCAGCGCGAAACTAGGTGCTCTTTTAGTTTCGGGTGAACGTGGGCAATTTGTGAAGGAGAATTTCGCGTTGGTGACAACAGAAATAGGGTGCTTGCCTCGAAAAACGCGTTTGTGGGCTTTGTGTTGGTCTCGCTGATGCGAGGTTGCTTACAAACTAGCTTTTTGCATAAGCTGAATTTAGGCGGTGGCCCGGTTCTTGCTATCAATGCAATTTGAAACGCAAAGCCGCCAAGGCGCAAGGTCGCAAAGCAAGGTTGCTCACCTGTTCTTTGTGGCTTGGCGGCTTTGCGTTAAATTTTTTTGAAGATGAAGACTAGCGGTTGGCTTTTATGGCCAGTTCGTCTTTGAGGACGGTTTCCATGGCGTCTTCGGCGATCGTGATCGATTCGTTGACGTTCAGGTTGCCTTTGAGAATGTACGACGAGTTGACGACGTACAGGCCTTCGACGGAGGACTTCATCGGCGGCAACAACTTGCTGTACTCGAGCGTTGGAATCGCCATTACGCTTCGTACTCGTGAAAGCTTGAAGTCGATCACGTCCTCGCGAGAGAATTCGGGGTACATTCGGTCAAGCGCCGATAGGAAGCTCTCTTGAATTTCTTCGTCAGACTTATCGAACAGTTCGTGATCCGAAGGAACGTACTTGGGTAGGTAGACCAGCGAGTTGCCGCCAAGTTCTTCGGGGTCGACGATCGTGGTCATTTCGATCACGGCGGTCATCGGAACCCAGTCGTCGGTGATGTTGGTCACGTAGTACGGTGAGAGGCCTTTTTTGAGCAATACTGATGCGCAGACGATGCCCAGGTAGTCGACCGAGTCGAAGCGTTTCTTTTCGTCTTCGTTTAGGTCGCTGCAAACTCGGCTTAAGATCGAGTTTGGGGTAGTCATGATGACTTTGTCGAAGTGGTCGGTTCGGTCTTGTCCTGCGTATTTGACTTCGAATTGACCGTCGTCAAGTTTTTGGATGTTCTCAATTGGTGAGGCGGTTTTGACGGCCACGCCTTGTTCTTGCATGACATCGATCAGTCGGTTGATGATCGTGCGGTAGCCGCCTTTGACGTAGCCGAACATTTCTTTTTTTAGGCCGGTGCGACGAGCTTTGTACATGCGGCTGATGTGAGCCCAGATGAACGCGGCGGAGGTGATTTTGTAGCTGTCGCCGAGTTTGGCTTTGAGCAGCGGTTCCCAGATTTTTTTGAAGGTGCCGGTTCCGGACCAGCGACGCAGCCACTTGGCTACGGGTAGTTTTTCGAGGCGTTTCCAGTTGCTGATTTTTGACGCGTAAAAGATCGTGCCGCCGAGGCGTAGTTTTTCGATTAGGGTCAGCGGAGGAAACTGAAGGAACTCTTTGGTGTTGGACATCGAGTAGAGTTTGTCGTCGGTGTAGAAGCCGGTTTTGGTTTCGATCCAGCGCATTTCGTCTTCGAGGCCGATTTCGGAAACCAAGTTTCGCAATCGTGAATCCGATAGCAACGTGACGTGATAGTGGCGATCGAATTCGATGTCGCCGATGTTCCAAACGCTGGCTAGTCCGCCGAGGCTGGGGGCGGCTTCGATCAGGGTGACGTCGTGGCCTTGTTTGGCCATTCGCATGGCGAGTGTCAGGCCGAGCATGCCGCCGCCGGCGATTGCGAAGCGGGTTTGGTTAGGGTTTTTTACGATCATTGGTGTCAATCAGAGGAGGGAGGGGCTTGGTCCTGGTCGGAGCAAGCGAGGCGGGTGGGATGGGTCGGTCGAGGGTCAGGTCTCAGTCGAGGGTCAGGGCCCTGCTAGCCGGATCCAATTGATAAGGTGGCTTCGTGTTGGGAGTTGTTAATATCCACCGAAGCGACGTTTGAGGAGCAGCTTGAGTGTTTGGGCGATTGTCTTGAAGACTTTCATTTTACTGTCGCCTTCTTTTTGATCGTAGCGGAGCAGCATGGGGACTTCGCCCATTACGTAGTTGAAGCGACGCATTTTTAGCAGCACGTCCACCATGCAGGAGAAGCCTTTTTCGGAAACCCATTGGTCGCCGTAATGCGCCATTGAATCTCGTAGCACGTTAACGCGGTAGGCTCGGTAGCCGCAGGTGTAGTCGCGGACGGCTGGGATCGGCATGATGACTTTGAACAGCATTCGAGCGCCGAAAGCCGTAAGGACTCGTGACGACGGCACTCCGCAGACTCGGCTGCCCGGTTGGAAGCGAGAGGCGATCATCACGTCGTAGCCTTCGGCGATTTTTTGCAGCAACAAATTCATGATCGCTGGCGGGTGGGTGTTGTCACCGTCCATTGTGATGACAATGTCGTGGGCTTCGGCGAATTTGATTGCTGTTTCGAATCCTGTGCGAAGTGCGCCGGGGAGATTTTGGTTGGTTTTGTGTTGGACCAAGGTCAGCGGAAGGTCCGCTGCTGCCTCACGAGCGATTTCGGCAGTCGAATCGGTGCTGGCGTCGTCAACAACGATAATGTGGTAGTCGCGGCCGTTGATGGCAAAGACTTGTTCGATGGCGGCCAGTAGATCAGGTAGGCCGCCTTCTTCGTTGTAGGCAGGCAGGACTACGAAAACCTTGCCAACTTCGATGCTGTTTTCTTGCATCGAGTTTTTTTGGCGGGCGAGTTTGCCGAATTTCGGGGCGGCTAGCCGTGAAGGCCCGGTGGCATAGTCAGTTCGTGTGACTGTAGAGTTGGGCTCAGTTTCTGATGCAAAAGATTTCATTGATCACTTTATGCAAGGTGATGTACGGATAAGGGCCGGTCAGGAGTAGGCCCAGCCGGTCGAATTGTCACTTTAGTTATAAATTGTACTGTTGTGAGGCTTTGTTGTGGAACTTTTCTATAAATGCCGATAATTATGGTAATAGGATGTTTTTTTTGTAACGGCCGGGCCTGGAAACCCCATCGCTTGTGGTGTCGACCGCGGTTTTTGCGGGGGTTATTTACGTTTAAGGCTTACTCTTTGCGGTGTAAGCGGATGCCTTCGATTCCGTTGTAAGTCAAGAATAAGGCCCCTTGCGCTGCGGTTTGTTCGAAAACGGATTCAAAAAAGCCGTTTTCGCCGGGCCATGGAAACGCGAACATCAAATCAAAATCGTCGGGGGCGGCATCCATTTGCTCGTAGATATCTCCGGCGGATGTGTCCACGTGCTGGACTTCGGCGGCCAAGTCTGCGTAGCCTTCGATGTCGCGTGGGATGAAGCTGCCGCAGTAAAAATTGGCTGCGATTTTGAGCCGGTCGGCGAGTGCGTTGGCTTGGTCGACCAGCGGTTGTTCGATTTCGATGCCTGCGGCGGTCATGCCGTGGATGGATGCCAAGATCGTGGTGGCTCCAAATCCGCTGCCGTATTCAAGAAAACGATCGCCGGTGAGTAAGTGATTTTCGACGATCCAGCTGAGGGCTTGGTCGACCAAGTGGAAGTCGCAGTTGACGAAGTTGTCAAAGAAGTGTTCGTCAGCCAGCATGAATCGCTCGATCGCTTCATGGGCTTCGTCGATCGCGTGTTCGGATTGAGGGCTAAAGGGGCGTTTGTTCAGGTCAGCGGGGACGGGGATTTTCGCCAGTGGCATGATGAGTCTTTGTTGGAGTGCGGTTGGGGCGTGGTGGTAGTTGGCGTGTATTGTCTTGGAGGATGCACGATGAAACAACTCTCAATGGTTTGTGTTTCGGAAGCGCTTTCTTGGGGGTGGCATCTGGGGGGATGTGGTTGGTTTTATAAACACCATTTGGTTTCCATGTAAGGTTAACGGCGTTGGGGGGCATGTTTACGCGATCAGAAAAGGGCTAATTCGAGAAAGCCCCTTTTAAAAACATGCTCACGGGATTTTTCCAAGAGCACCTCCACCGGGTAAGCATGCCCAGACTCAGGAGGCCCTCTT
>JALZWN010000102.1 GCA_023300235.1 Mariniblastus sp. | reverse complement strand
CTTACTTAAAACTAGCTTCTCTATGGCCCACAGCTTATCAAAACCAAGCGGTTTCCGATAAGATACCGTCGGAAAAAATTTTGACGATCACCTGCTTTTAACGATCACCTACTTAACCGAACCGCTTTTATGTCCTCACCGATCGAAGTCGAATTCAAATTCCCAGTCGACAATCTTGCCAAGTTACGAGAAAACTTGCTGGAGCTAGGAGCCAAGCCCGTTAAAGTATCCGAGCAAGTCGACGAGTACTTCAACGACCCGCTGCGAGATTTCGCCAAAATAGATATCGCTCTCCGCATTCGAGAATCCGACGGGAAACTTTGGCTTACTTTCAAAGGCCCGAACCTCGACCCGTCAGCCAAGATCCGGACCGAGATCGAAACCCCGCTGGTCAACCAAGCGGCCGCGGAGCAAATCAAACAGACGTTCCTTGGCATCGGCTATTTCTCGGTTGCCCGAGTCGCCAAATCACGGGAAACTTTGGCGCTGGACTGGGACGGACAGCACGTGGAAATTTGCATGGACACGGTAGCCGAAGTGGGCGAGTTCGTCGAACTGGAGCTAGTCGTGGACTCAACCAGCCAGCAAGACGCCGCCAAGCAGGCTCTTGAAGGACTCGCCGCAAAGCTTGGTTTATCGGGTTCGATTCGGACGAGCTATTTAGAGTTGTTATTGAAAAACCGAGGCGAGATTTAATTGGACAAACCAAGAACGCCCGTTGCTCCGGCAGAGCCCCCCGTTGCTACATCACACACGCTGATCGATCCTGAAAACGACTCCGCCCACTCGACTAACTTTTTCCTGAGTCTGTTTTATTATTGCTGCTTAAGAATCGGTTGGATTTTTAAAACCGAGAGCATCGTGATGCCTGCGGTACTGGACGTGATGGGCGGATCGGCATCGATGGGTGGTTTTTTGCCGATGTTGAATCGCCTGGGGCAAAGCGTACCTCCGTTTTTTGCGTCCGACTGGGTGCGGGGGGCACGGCGGAAGAAATGGATCGTGGTCGGGTCAAGCATGACAATGGGTGGCTGCTTCATGGCGTTGTCGCTGCTGTGGTATGTCACCGGCGGTAAAGCGACTTGGTATTTGCCAGTACTGTTCTTAGTCATCTACGCGATTTTTTTCACTGCAACGGGAATCAATCAACTGGTCGTCAACACGCTGACCGGCAAGCTAATCCGTGTGCACCGCCGCGGACTGCTGGCGTTATTGGGCACTGGCTTTGGCGCGGGACTCGCCGTCGTGGCGGCTTACGTACTGATGAATCGCTGGTTGCCGGCTGGTGACAATATCGAGACTCATTTGTATCGATTCGATTGGATCTTCGGCGTAACGGGCACGATGTTCATCATCGCCGGTGTGATCGCGGGTTTATGGATGGAGCGAC
Source organism: Mariniblastus sp. (assembly GCA_023300235.1). GTDB lineage: Bacteria > Planctomycetota > Planctomycetia > Pirellulales > Pirellulaceae > Mariniblastus. The sequence continues at coordinate 1,865 of JALZWN010000102.1, read as the reverse complement.
CGGATGTCGAAACTGCACCACGCCGCAAACCGTTACAGTTGCTGGCTGCGTCCTGGACAACGCTCTCCGTGGATCGCAACTTTTTATTGCTGGCGGTAATCGCGGGTTTATTCGGCACGAGTTTGACGCTGTTTCCTCATTATCAACGACTCGGTCGCGAGAGTTTTGATTTGGGACTAACTGCGTTGATTCCATGGGTGTTGGCTCAAAACATCGGCGCGGCGTTGTTTAGCATTCCTGCCGGATGGGTAGCGGATCGGCTAGGTGTGCGGATCGTTTTAAGAACCATGCTACTGATGGTTTGTGCGGTGCCATTGGCAGCGATTGGACTGGCAATGTACCCCGAAGCCGGGAAAATCTGGTACACGCTAGTGTTCGGCATGCTGGGCATTACGCCAGTGACGATGCGGATGTTTAACTACTACACGCTGGAGATCGCCGACCGCTCCAACCATCCGCGATACCTGAGCACACTCAGCCTTGCCATGGCCGCGCCCCCGTTTTTCTTAAGCGTGTTCTTCGGCTGGCTGGTGGACAAAATCAGTTTTGAGTTTGTGTTCGTGATGGTGGTCGTGTGCATGCTGGCGGGCTGGGCGTTGACGTTTTGGTTGCAAGAGCCTCGAAATAATTCATAGACAAACGCCCTAACACACACTGTCACTCCCAAGCAGAACGCTCTTTTACCTTTCAAAACGCGACTATCGAGCCAGCGTAATCGCTACAACAAAAACTTTCGTTCTTGCTGACCACTGCATTTGGCTACCTAGCATCGAATGACGATGACTGCGAAAGCTAGTTTCGTTTTCGTTTTCAATCTATTCCCATGCAATCGCCCCGATCCATTTTTTATGCCGCGCCAAAATTATTGGCGGTTATTTTTGGCTGTATGACGTGCTTGGCACTCAATGACGCAGCAGCGGTTGCTCAGCAATACCCAGGAGTCAAATGCCTGATCCATGGAAACCAGCAGTGCCGCATGAAATACTCGGCCGAGTTCAACTGGGTTAGAAACTCCGAAGACAAAGAAAGCATTGGCAAGGTCTTTTTTAGTAGCCAAGCCGCAGCCACCAAATTCAAATCTCGTGTCGCCGAAAAACTTAAGCTCGATCAAGCACCAGATGAATCGCTTTTACTCAAAGCCAACCATCAACTCGCTCTAACAGGCCAAGTCACACAACAACTCTGCCCGCTTTCAGGAAAGCCGATGGACCAGAAGCATCAACTATTGATCGCGGGAGTCCCAGTTTGCTTTAGCGACGCGGCAACAAAAAACAAGGTAGACTCGCTTGAGTCGACTTGGCACCGTGCCGAACGCATATTCGCTTCGCCTGCGTTTGCCAAGAGCTTTGTAAAACAAGTTGAACCGCAACCGCAAGCCGTGATTGCGGTTGCCGACGGATCAGCAACGACCTCCTCGAACGATCAAATCGATTCAAAAACTTCACCAGCGAAGCGTTGAATCGCAGGCACTTAGCCATTGTTAACCCAAATCAACCTTCAATTTTAAACTACTCAATTAATCGCGGTCCTCGCATCAGGAGCTTTTCAAATGTCAACAACTGAAAAAGATTACGATCCAATCAAAAACCCTCGCCCTGAAGATCTTGAGTCATACGGCATTGGCAACGCGTTGATCTGGTTCGCTGTAATTTTAGCAATCGGCGTGGCGATTTATTACTTCGTCTCTTAGCGCGCTGGTAGCCCGGTGGGCGAGCAAGGAACCCGTGAGCATCCTCGCTCACGCGTCGGGCTCCCACTTATAAAAACGAATTCGACCACTCGGCCAGCCTTGCCTAGGCGAGGCCGTAGAACTGCTGAGCCGTGCCACCGAAAATCTGTGCTTTGTCGGATTCGCCCAGCGTTCC
>JALZWN010000101.1 GCA_023300235.1 Mariniblastus sp. | reverse complement strand
ACAACCGTTATCCAGACTCATCCCATCACAATCATTACCGGCCTAAATAGGCAGCGAACGCCAATGACAAGTCAACGCTTCCTGTGCCTCACACTGCTCATTTCATTGTCAATTTCCGGCTGTGGCAATCTCGCTCTGACTGGTCCGGATCGCAAAAACACCGCGCCGTGGGAGAGACTGCCCGAAGGCAATGGTATCTGTTACGTTGAAAAACTGACTCACGACCCAGCTGTCGATCCGCTTTACCTTGCGAAAATGACCTATGATGATGTCGAGGCGCTTCAGTTGGTGCTCGATACTTTCGGCCTCGTTCCACGTAACGAGAAAGACGACGAATCGACTTTCACCACAATGCTTGACGATTCGCAACCCACGTGGTTTCCACTCACCGAAGTCACCGACATCTATGTCTATCCAGCGAGACACGACGAAGACTACGTGTCCAACCTTTGGGTCAACGCCGACGAGAAGGTGATGATCCTCGAAGTATGGTTTTATGATCCTTAGACGTACGTGGCGACGATCGCAAACCCTGCATGCGTGCACAATACTGTCTTTTTCGATATACTCGCATTCGACAGGTCAGCCCGCTATCACAAAGTTAGGGGGATTCACTCCACCGTCTAGGTGGATCCAGCTGGGGACACCCACAAAGTTAACTGGGACGACCAGTTTGTGCGTGTCCCCAGTTGTGTCCTACCACGGGTTCATCACCAGCATAATTAGCGAACGATGACGCCCCAAACCTAGGACTTACATGGATTCTTTATCACGCTTACACAACAGGTTGGCGAGACTCAATGCCTTTAACACAGATGCAGACTATTCAATCCCTTGGCGAGGCCATGTCTTGGCTCGAACGCGAATTGGCATGGGGCGTCCCCGTTGCTGAGTTGCGGCACCTTAATGGTCGGATCGGCGAACTTTACGCTGCATTAATGTCAGGCGGCCAGATGGCTACGAACGTCAACCAACAGGGCTATGATGTCGTTGCTGGCACTGGTGAGCGCATCTCGGTGAAGACTACAACGATGATGCCTGGCAGTGGCCACATAAGCTTTAACCCAAACACACTTGATCTCGTTGATCGTGTTATCGTCTTGCGATTGAACATCGACGAAATGCAAATCGAGACATTGTTTGATGACACAGTTGGTTGCGCAATTGACCTGATGGCGCCGGTGAACTCAGCCGGAAAACGCAATATCTCTTTATCCAAATTTCTGTCGTCGCCTCGCGTTCGAGCGGACATTCAAACTGTTTCCTCCGTTCAATTCGAGGGCTCAACAGTCACCGCATTGGAAAATGGATCCATACTAGTTTATACTGACGGTGAACCCGTCACCCCCGCAAAGCCTGTGCTTCGAAAGCTTGCGGCCAAACTCGGTATCGACACGCTTAACACCAATGGCAATCCTCACAACACTCGGCAACTTGGCAGTCTCGTAATTTCTGCAATTGAAATCCTAGAGAACGCGTGATAACACAATGCAGTTGGGTGCAGTTGGGGACACCCACAAAGTTAGCTGAGACGATCAGTTTGCGAGTGTCCCCAACTGCTCTTCAAGAGTTACTTTCTTGCCCCAATTTTGAAAACGGACATTTAACGTCAGCCTCTCCGTGAAAGAGCGCTCTGTTACGGAGTAAAAGGCGACGGTCTCCGCATGGCTAAAGCAACCGACTCGTTAGTAAGGCCCCGAGCGGTAGCAAGGCCCCGAGCGTTAGCAGCCTGAGCGACTACGTATTGGATTGCCCTAGGTTTAATCATTTGGCCGGTAATGTTGTGTTACTGGGACTTCAAAAGCATGCCCGCCTGTCGGCAGGCCGTTAAACGTTCAGTGTGTCGCGTCCGGTAATCCGCGTTCGATGTGCCGTGTTCGATGCGTGGCCAGCGAACGGCACGATTTTAAAATTCAGGCCAAAGGAGAGTGCGACAGGTCGCGGTTGTGCGGTAAACTCTTCGGCTTAAAGCAAACCGCTTTTTTAAACAAACCAACCAAGTCGATAGCGACGGTGGTACGCAATTCGACCGTCGTTGACCGCAAATATTTATAGAGGATCATTCGATGAACGATATCTTAGTCGGTGGACAGTGGCGGCCGGCAAACTCAACCGGCTCGATCAACGCCGTTGACCCTCGTAGCGGTCAAACGCTCGACGGCGATTTCCCGATCAGCAACTGGGACGATTGCGCCGCCGCGCTCGAAGCAGCTGCTCAGATCGTGCCGGCGCTCGAGGCCGCCAGTCCAGCTCAGATTGCTTTGTTCTTGCGAACGTATGCGGGTAATTTGGATGCGAATTCGGAAGCCATTTGTGCTGCGGCCGAAAAAGAATCCGGCTTGCCGATGCCGACTCGACTTCAGAAGGTCGAGATGCCTCGTGCGACACGTCAGTTGCGTTTGGCAGCCGACGCGGCCGAGAGCGAAGTTTGGCGAAATCCGATCGTCGATGCGGATATCAATTTGGCAAGTTGCCGCGGACCGATCGGGCCCGTGTTGGTGATCGGCCCAAACAACTTTCCGCTGGCGTTTAACGCCATCGCAGGTAGCGATTTTGCATCCGCGATCGCGGCCGGCAACCCGGTGATTGCCAAGGCCCACCCGTCGCATCCGCTGACAACCAAACTGATGGCCGAACAGGCCGTGGCGGCATTGGCGACGGCGAAACTTCCTGCGGCGACGGTTCAAATGCTGTACCACATGGCTCCGGAAGACGGTTTGCGGATGGTCAAGTCACGTGAGATCGCGGCGGTTGGTTTTACTGGCAGTCGCACTGCTGGTGTCGCGTTGAAGGCTGCCGCGGACGAGTGCGGTAAGCCGATTTACTTGGAGATGTCGAGCGTTAATCCGGTGTTCTTTTTGCCGAGTCTATTTGAGCAGCGGTCGACGGACGAGATCATTACCGAGTTGTCGGGGAGCTGTTTGTTGGCGGCGGGGCAGTTTTGCACGTGCCCTAACTTGTTTGTGTTGCTGGACAACGAACAAGGCCAGCAGGTTGTCGATGGCGTGAAGGCTCAGTTTGAAGAGCAAACGCCAACGGTGTTGTTGTCGGGTGCGGTTTTGGGTGGTTTGGAATCAGCCGCGGCGATGCTGCAAGAAAAAGGCGCCGAACTTTTGGCAGGCGGTAAGCCGAGCGACGAAGAGGGGATTCGTTTTCAGAACACGTTGTTCAAAGTTACGGGCGATGAGTTCTTGGCCGATACCGACGCATTCCAGACTGAAGGTTTCGGTCCGTTAAGCTTGGGCGTGTTGGCCAAGGACTTGGATCAGTTTTACGCGATCGCGGAGAGCATCGAAGGGAGTTTGACGGGGAGTGTTTACGGTTCGGCGGCTGATCCAGCGGCCAAAGAATTGGTTTCGCGTTTGCGTCGTCGCGTTGGCCGTGTCATTCAAAATAAGATGCCAACTGGTGTCGCGGTTTCACCTGCGATGAACCACGGCGGTCCGTTCCCGGCGACAGGTCATCCTGGTTTCACGTCCGTCGGCATGCCAACTTCGATCGGTCGATTCACAAAATTGGATTGCTACGACAACATGGAAGACGCTTTGAAGCCGGATTGCTTGAAGTAGTCGATGCGGATAAGCCTTCGCGAGTCTGACGATTGTCGGCTCGCGAAGTTGGTCAGTTCATCAGCTTGGTGTCGCAATGTTGTTTCGCGATATTGTTATACTTAAGTTAGCTTTTAAGCTTGCTGTCCTTTCACCTCACTCGGACCTAAATCTTCATGGCAACCAAGATTGAAATAAGGAAGCAAACGTCTGGCGGTTCGGAGACGATGCTCGACGGGGCGGCCATAACGATCGTGTTCTTAGGTTTGGTCTTGGCTGCGGTGTCAGGGCTGATGTTTCCGTTCGGAGGTGCCGCTGCGGTTGGTTTGATCTTGTTGAACACCGCGATCGCTTACTATTTGTTCAGAGCACTAGCCGATGTGATCCGTTTGCTGAAGAAATCCAATGGCATGCCCTACAGTGGAAAAGTGGCGTCGGGGCCGGTGATCCCTGTGTTCAAGTGCAGCGATTGCAATGCCATCCTGCGGAGTGGGCTTAAGTGCGATTCTTGTGGCGCCGAGATTGAATTCTGATTCCGATTGGGGTGGTCGAGTGGCATGATAGTGCTGGATCCATGAATTGACGCCAAAGGTTACTTTTCCACGTCTTTAACAGTTACGGGAAATGCCTGAACCCGGTGCTAGTTTTTGTTGTCCTGAGGGCGTAGAATACGCATCTAAATAGGGCAAACTGCCATGAATTTGAATCTCGCTTGCTCAACCAGCAAGCCAACCGCCAAAATTTCCAGATCGCAGGATATCCGGGTGACTGAAGATACCGACGCAAATGAGTCAATGGAACACTCGGCTTCCGGCCCCGCACCGAAGCGGGAAAACCCAGAACTCAGCCTGAAGATCGCTCTTGCTGCCGCTCGAACCGCTGCCGAAAACGGCGGAACTGACATCCTGGTTTTGGATATGGCTCAGCACACTGCGATCTTTGATTATTTCGTGATCGCTACCGGTACCAGCCGGCGGCAGCTGCACGCGATGAGCGAAGATGTCGATCGAGTGCTTGAGGACGAGCTGAACGACAAGCGGATGAACATCGATGGCTACGATGACAGCAAATGGATCGTGCTGGACTACGGCACTGTCGTGATCCACTTGTTCGATGAAGACACGCGAAAGTTTTATAGCCTTGAGGCTCTTTATGCTGACGCGAAGAAGGTCGATCTAACGGATACGCTTAAAGACATTAAGTAACGCGACGGGCGGTTGCTTTGTGGCGAGCGGCTATCTTGTGCCGTGTCGTTCTATCACCCCGTGCCGTTATATCGCCCCGTGCCGGTTTCTTGCCCCGTCCCGTTGGCGAAGCCTAGTGGTCTGTCAAAGATAAAGATTCGGATCGAAACATGTAGCCGGACTCGCCAGGGTTCGGTTTTCTCTGAATCAAACTGAATTCTGGCGAATCCAGCTACCCTAAAGTTCAACATTGACAGACCGCTAGTTAACGATCGTTTCTTGCGAAATGGTTTGAGATTCGCGTCCATCGTGAGAGATGGTGACTGGGAAATTGACTTTACTAGGTTCCGCTATTTTTACGCGGAATCGAATTCGCCGTTGCTTGCCGGATTCGAGGTTGTCGATTTGCCAGGTAAGTGTTTGATTCCGGTCATCGATCTTCGCGTCACCTCCAGCGGCAATTAGTTCAGCCTCTTGCGGAACTTGTAGTGAAATACTCGACACGGAAGCTGTCGTAGCGGAGCTGTTAGCAACTGCGATTTCGTAAACGCCAACCTGGTTGATTCTTAAGTAATCCGGGCCGTCGACGAACAAAGAAATCGGCCCCGTAGGTGCTGGCGTGAAAGCGTCGTACGCCGAAGAGTTTCTAGAGTTTACTTGCCGAGTGATTTTTTCCTTCGCTGGCGTTTCTTTCGCTGCCTTAACGGTGGTCGCTGCTTTTACGGTGGTCGTTGCAATGGCGATTGGTTGCAAAAGAGTGTCCGTCATTATCCGAACTGGTTTCTTTGCAGCGGTTGTCACCGGGTCGACGATATCCATCGGCTTGCGCAGGATTGCTTGGGTGGCCTGCGGGAGAGTGGCATTCGAAACTTCGATAACGGCCGTGGCTTGCTTTGATGCAATTGGGCCATCGGTTGATTCCGTCAGCTCGGCCGTGGTAACTCGGCTTGCCGGTGGCGCTGTTTCGATGGTTGGTCTGCTAGGCTGGAGAGGGTGCCAATCCACTTGGAATTTTAAAGGTTGTAGTCGTTTGGTTTCAGGCTTGGTTTCGGCTGGTGGTGCTTGATCGTTTGTAACCAAGCCAAACGCGGTCGCGTCGACGACGATTGAATCAGCGCCGTTTTGTTGGGCGGTGCTTGTTTGGGCAAGCTGCGAATTTGCGAATGCTCGGCCCACCGTGGCCGGTGTGCGAATATTCAGGCTATTGGCAACAGCTGAATTCGGTTGGCTCCAGTTCGTTGTCGCCATCAGTTTTCTGGGGCTGCGAATCACCTGCGGGTAATCGTTCAGCTGAGAAGGCTGAGTCTGAGCTTTATCTTGGGCGTTATTCTGAGCATGAGTCGCTGGTGCAAACGACAGCGCCGTAGCGCCCACGCCCAGTAGAAACAACGAGAACTTGTCACTGCAGAAAGAATAGTTTCGTGTCATAAGATTCTCAGTTTTGGTCGTGAAAGTTCGTCGGAAAAGATAAGTAGTAGTCGGAGAGGGGGGCAATTACTTTCGGATCGTATTGGTCGGGGCCGAGTCACCAAAGGTTTGCTTTCGGGCAAATTGCTGCGGGAACACTTGGGTGGCGATGGAGCTTTGTGCGATGGTGGTGTTTCCTGAAACTAAGGCGACGTTCAAGCTGGTTCTGCCGGCGGTGTTCGAAACGCCTTTCATGCCAATCTTTTCGACCACTTGTGCGTCGACTCGATCCAGTTGAAACGCGATGATGCGTCGTTCGGCATCCAGCCAAGCGTCTCGATCGAAACGAGTGATCGTCAGTTCTTCGGGCACTTGGACGTTGACTTCAACGGGACCAATTGCGTGGCCGGTTGGATTGTAAACTTCAATCAATAGGTCCGCCGGTTGGCCTTCGACCATCGCGGTAACCCCTGTCACTCGAAATCGAAGTTGACCTTTAATTGGCGCCACTGGTTTTAACATGTCTGTGTTGCCGCCAAAGTCTGGGGCAACACGATCGTTTTTAGGGAGCGCTGCTGGTCGGGGCGGTTGGCTTGTGCGCTCCGGCGGTGCGTCGGTGACTTCTTCGCTAAGCGTGACGTCGGCGGGGCGACGAACGATGCGAGGTGGTTTTTCGGTTGCTTCAATGGTGGGCAACCGATTCGGAGCTGATTTAGTTGAGTCCACTCTTGGTTGGATCGCCGAAAACCGTGTAGGCTCGTTAGAGTAAATCGGGCTTTGTGGCCGTGAAGCCACGCGTGGGGCGGCAACGGCAACGGCAGCGGTTGGCCGTGTCTCGGTCCGGACGGATACGTTATTTCGCAGAACCGCTTTAAGGTCCGGGTTGATTAGTACTTCCTCGATCCGAGAGGGTAGGTGGGTCATTCGGAGTTGAGCGTTGACTGATTCAATTGGAAGCAGGGCTAACGAAACTACGATCATTGCGGTTTTTAAAAGTGGTTTGATCATGGCGTAACTTGAGTTCTGGACTGGCAGACAGTGGTAATCCCCTACGAAAGGAGTAATCGGTAAAATCGAAAGCGATTCAACGTTCTAATTGAAGGGTTTCCTCGCCAATCCGGTTTGGGCTAGAAACCTAATCATGAGAATCCGCATATTTTGCCACTCGTGCTAGCGTATCGAATCTCGTTGAGAGGCGTCATAAAGGGTGTCAGAGAAGGATTTAGGGAATTAATCCGATCAAAGTTGGGACTTCTTCCGTATTTGTCTTCAGATTGACCAGAGGTGTCACAGGCACCGCGAAAATAAGAACAGACCCGGACGGAAAGGTAACCAACCCAAGCCAATCTCAACTTGGCCCTCCGGAACTACTTAACCCCCACGCAGGAAGCTCTCGGGAAATTAACCGAAGTGATTCCACTACAAAAGGATTTTAAAATGCTAGTTCTATCACGCAAAAAAGACGAATCGATTGTTCTTGACGGCCAAATCGAAATCACGGTCTTGAAGATCAAAGGCAACACGATTCGCCTTGGTATCAAAGCTCCGTCGAACATCAAAGTTCTTCGCGGCGAACTTTCGCCTTTCGATGTCGAAGTCGAAATGGAAAAGGACGAAGAGGTTCAACGCAGCCTTGGCCAGGGGCCGCTGATGCACCTATTGGCGAAAGAGATGGATCGGCCAACTTCATTTACCATCGCAAATGCGGGCTAGTTTGAAGCGAAAGTGTGATTGCCCCGCCCAGCCGTAGGCTAGGCCAGGAGGCATGGTCGCCATCCTTTGACTGCCAGCTAACTGGCAGTCGTGACCGCTAAGCGGCGCAACGCGTCTAGTTCACGGTTGGCAAATTCTGCATCCAAGTACGGCGTGACAATTCGATGTCCCGCCGGACCGGCAGCAGCGGTGTCGATCGCCAACGTTGCCATTCCCCAACGACGGTCAAAAGGTGTTTGAGAACAAGCCACAGTTTGTAATTTGTCAAAGAAGGTAACGCTGGTTTTACGCCCAAAAACTCCGGTTCGATAGACGACTCCGTTTTCGATTCTCGCGTACTTTCGTGAAGCAGCTTTCTTCAGAGCAAATAAAATCAACGCAGGCAAGGCAGCCAGCCCGGCGATGCCGCCCCAGATCAACGCTTGGGTATCCCATGTTCTCGTGAAGTAGCAGTCGGCGCCTGCCACTGCCATCGCAAACAGTAACGTTTGCACTAAACCAATCCGGACCAGCCGAGTTGATGCTCGGGGGGAGAGTCCTTGGAATTCAAATCGATCCATGTTCCAGTCGATGCCCGGCCGTAATCGGTTGACCAGTTCAGGCACTTTCGCAAGGGGAATCACGGGCATGAACCACGTTTTTCCGATCGCTTGATTTGGCTTCGATGCGTTCGTTGCTCCACCCGCGGTTTCTACGCGAATCGTCGCAACGCCGAACCATCGCATGATCAGGTTTTGTTGCACGCTGATGAATTGGATTCTTTTCCGTGGCACCGTCGCGCTCACTTTGGTCAGCAACCCACAACTCAGGCGTAGATCGTCACCGCGTTGCTGCAGGCGGAAACCAAAGAACCGCAACACGTACCACAAGATCCCCACGACGCGCAAGAGGATAAACCCCAGCACCGACGCGGCGATCGCTTGCAAATAGAATCGTTGGCTGCCGGTGTCTTCGGGCAGGTAATCGCTCAGGAACGCAAACACCGTTTCGTATCCGTTTTCCATAAATTGGTCGAAAGTGACCAAGCCGATGCCCAGCATGACGAGACCGCGATTGGATGCGATCCCGGCTTTGACCAGATCGCCGAACGGGATCTTCCAAACCTCTTCCGTGTCGGGTTGATCGTTTTCTGAAGTGAAGCCTGCTGGCTGATCGACCGGCGACAGCGATTCAGTATGTTCTGCGGCTGCCGGCGTACTTTTGATTTCAAGCTTGGTGGTTTGCCTGTTGACTGATTGTTTGCCCGCAAAAATGGCTTTCCGTAGCGCGTCGACTTCTTCCATCGACAACACTCGTAAAACGGCTTCTGCTTCGGTGCCGCTGGCGGTTTCAACTTTGACTTCTGCGACTTTCAGGATCCGGTGCAAAACGTTTTGGGTTAAGTCAATGTTTTGGATTCGATCGATGGGGATGGTACGTGTATTTCGAAATATGAATCCTTGGTCGACGTAGAAATGTGCGTCCTCGATTCGGTACCGTAACGTGAAATATCGAAACGTCGATCTTGCGACTGCCGGTATGAACAGAATCCCTGATACGATCAACAGGCCGGTGTTGCCGTTGGCAGCTCCCGCCAAGCCAAAGATCAACGGAAACAAATAGCTGCGAACGTGGGCGAACAGGTCGAACACCAACGACGTTGAATGCAGGTGCTTTAACGGCAGTTCGTTCGCAAGCGGTTGGTCACGTATTGGTTCGGCGTGAGCTGGTTGGGATTGTTCGCTTGTGTCGTTCGAGCTTTGTTCCAAGTCTGCGGTAGATGAGTCGTCGCTTGGCGGCAAGGCTGGATCGAATGCGTCTTCGTGATAATCGTCGGTGTTATCAAACGGCATCGTAGTTCTTTCGTTGATGCACAATCCAATCACGCACGCTTACCGCAAAAGCGTGGTCCAGTCCTTCGATCGCGATCGAAGCGTTGGAGGTGCCCGCGGTGTGAAGGGTTAGCGTCGATACGCCGAACATGCGTTGCAAAGGCCCCTGCCCTACGTCCGCATGTTGCACTCGGCCGATCGGAACGCAAGTCTGCGAGCGCCATAAAACGCCTTGATGGATCTCGATGCCCAGCGGATCGATCTTGAAGCGAGTCCGTTTGTACTCGACTTTTGGCCACAGCAGCGAAAACAATCCGGCGCCAATGATCAGTGCCAAACCAATTCCGCTCAGGATCCAAAGGAAGGCATCTACTTTGGGGGCGGTGAAAAACAGATAAGCGATTCCGATCAAAACCGCGATTGCAAAAATGGCCCACAGAATCAGCATTGAGATTCGTTCGGCTGCGATGTTGCGAGGGTCAAGTGGATGGAGTTGACCGTCAACGAAACCGGGGACTCCTGGGGTGGCTTGGGGGGCGGGCAGCTGCGACGCAGAACCCAGAAGGGACGCGGGGGTGGACTCTGGTGTAGGCGCGGGGAGTGGCTGAGTTGGTACGGGCAGCGGTGCTGCTTCGGTTGGTTCAGCTTGTGTTTCGTCCGAGGGGTTCACCGAGTGCTCCTGCTTGTTGTTAGGGTCCGATTTTATCGTGATCGGAAACCGTTATTCGCACTAGCATAGCGTTTTATTGGAAACTGAAACCCTCAATCTAATCGAAATCCGTCCGGCAATAATGCTTTGCTGGTCCATTGTTTGCGTGAGGCGGGGTCTGCCGCGTCGACGGAGATCACTTGGATGTCGTCGCCGAATTCAAAAATGAATTGCCGGCAAGCCCCGCATGGCGAGGCTAACGGGGTTGCGGCAACGGCGATCGCGACAAAGTTTTGTTTGCCGGCAGCAATGGCTGAGGTGATGGCATTTCGTTCGGCACAGATGGCCAGGCCGTAGGAGGCGTTTTCGACGTTGCAGCCTGTGAAGATGCTGCCGTCGTCGGTTAGTACGGCAGCGCCGACAGAGAAATTCGAATACGGAGCATAAGCTTGCTGCCGAACTTTTAAAGCCGCGTCGATGAGGGGTTCGAGATTCTGCATGGTTGGAAGCTGGAGAGGGGGACCATTATTTCTTGGCGTCTTCGACGCCACACTATCCTAGCAGCTTCGCGGCGAGTTTTGATTCGCATGCTGAAACGATGGCACCGGAAACCGATTCGGCTTGTTCGCTGGTGAGCGTCGCAGTTGAAGATCGTAACACAACCGACAACAACACTCGCTTCATGCCCTTGCCGTCGTTCTCTTCTTTGCGGAACGTCTCACGGTACTCGACCGACTCCAGCAAATCGCCTGCTGCTGCTTGAACCGTTGACTCTAAGTCTGCCCACGAAACTTCATTCTTCACCACAAAGTTAAAATCGCGAGAGATTGCAGGGAAGGCACTTAACTGTTGGTGCAACGGAATTCCAACCATCGCTTGTTGCAATACCGCCAAGTCAATCTCAGCAACGGTTGCTCGTGATCGCAAACCAAACTTCTTGCCCGCTGTTTGGGATACTTCACCGATCCACCCCAGCGTCGTGCCGTCGAGTTTTAGCTCGCCGGACTTCGAAGCGTCCAGTAAATCAAACTCACAGGCGGCGACTGAAAGCCGAGCCGCTGGGTTGATGCTCGCGACCACCATCTCGATCGCACCTTTGACCGAATAATAATCGTCGCCCGAAACGCAAGCCATCTTCACTGGCTGGTCCGGGATGATGTTTTCGCCTTTGGTCAGGTAAACGGTTGCGGTTTCAAACAAGCTGGCGTCATGGTTGTTTCGGTACTCGTTGATCCGTCGGACTTCGATCAAGCTCGGCACCAAGCTGCGACGCAGTAAGTTTACCGAACCGATGTTCTTAGAGTACTCTTCCAGCACACCTTGCATCGGTTGGCTGGTGGTCATCGGAGCTTCTTGGCTCCACGGCGTAAACGCATCCGACCAGGCTTGAGGCACCAAGCTGGCGGTCACTGATTCGTCGTAACCGCAAGTCGTCATTGCCGTGCGGACTCGGTCGAGCATGCGGTCGCTGTCGGGGCGATGTGAAGCGGCCATCGGCACGTTAACGTCGTCCGGGATTTTATCAAAGCCGTACACGCGACCGACTTCTTCGATCAAATCCACTTCGCGTGTCAGGTCTTTACGCCAGCTAGGTGGAGTCACGGTGACGGAGGCGTCATCGGACGACGTGATCACACAGCCGAGGCTCTCCAAGCATTGCTTTGAAAAATCAACTGGAATCGCGATGCCCAGCAAGCGCTCGAGTTGCCCGTAGCGTAACGTGACGTCGGCGGGAGTGGTTGGCTGCTGGCCGGCGTCGATGAGGCCTTCGCAGATTTCTCCACCGGCAAGCTGTTGGATCAACTCGCAGGCTCGGCGGCTTGCCCAGTCAAGGTTTTGTGAATCGATGTTTCGTTCGAAGCGGAACGAAGACGGGCTGAACAGCTTTAGCTTGCGAGCGGTTTTTCGGACTGACAGTTGGTCAAAGTAGGCCGCTTCCAGTAGTACGTCGGTGGTGCTGTCGGAGACTTCTGAATCGGCGCCGCCCATCACACCGGCGATGGCGACGGGGCCGTTGCCATCGGTGATGACGCACATGTTGTCGTCCAGCTTATATGTTTTGTGATCGATGGCGACGAATTCTTCGTCTTGTTTGGCGGCTCGGACAACGATTTTTCCATCGGCAACTTTTGAGTAGTCAAACGCGTGCAGTGGTTGGCCGCATTCCATCATCACGTAGTTCGTGACGTCGACGACGTTGTTGACGACGCCGATCCCGATGGCGGTTAAATGGTCTTGTAGCCACTGCGGGCTGGGGCCGATTTTGACGCCTTTGATCAGTCGAGCGGTATAGCGGAAGCAATGCTCGGGCGAATCAATCGTCACGGCGACGCTATCGGCGACGGCTTGAGAATTGGTTTTGATTTCCGCGGCTGGGATTTTCAGCGGCGTTTCATACAGCACCGCGATTTCTCGAGCGACGCCGATGTGCCCCAAGCAGTCGACGCGATTACTGGTGACTTCCAGGTCGATCGCTTGATCGTCGGCGACGGCTTCGGTGCCTTCGTGGTTAAGTCCAGACATGGTGAGGCGATCGACGAGGTCGTCGTGCGTCATGTTCAGGTCGACGTATTCTTTTAGCCAGTTCCAAGAAACGATCATGGGATTTTCAAAATGAAAGGTGGTGGTTGGTTTGTTGAAATGGTAACCCGACGCGTTGGCGGGGGGCTCCATGGCTGATTTGCAGGTCGCTTAAAACTGTCGCAAGAAGCGGACGTCGTTCGTAAACAAATAGCGGATGTCGGTGATCTGGTGGCGGATCATGCAAAGACGCTCGATGCCCAAGCCAAACGCGAATCCGCTGACTTCGTCGGGATCGTATCCCACGCTTCGCAGTACGTTCGGGTCGACCACGCCGGCGCCGCCGAATTCGACCCATTTGCCGTTCCAGTAGTAATCCGCTTCGACGCTCGGTTCGGTGAACGGAAAGAACGACGGGCGAATGCGGATTGGAACTTCGTCGCCTAGGTAGTTTGAAGCAAACAATTTCAGGACGGTTTTCAGGTCCGCGAGGGTCACGTTTTTGTCGACCATCAAACCTTCGATTTGATGGAACATTGGGTAGTGCGACCAGTCGGCGCTGTCCGGGCGGTAGACTCGGCCTAGCGACACGATGCGAATCGGCGGTTGCGAGTTTTCCATCACGCGGATTTGCACGGTGCTGGTTTGCGAACGCATTAGTAGCGGGTTGTCCGAAGACAATGCCGATTCGGCTTGCGATTGAGCCACCGAGAGATAGAAGTTGTCCAGCGGATCACGCGCTGGATGTGAGCGAGGGATGTTTAGTGCTTCGAAGTTGTGCTGGTCGTCTTCGACTTCGGGGCCTTCGGCGGGCGTGAATCCCAAGCGGCCCATGATGTCTTTGAGCTCGTTGATGGTCTGCGTGATCGGGTGCAACTTGCCGATCCGTCGAGCCGTGCCGGGCAAGGTTGGGTCGAATTCGGGATCGCGAGCGTCGGTGCCGTCGCCACCGCCAAGCCGGCCTTGTGCTTCTTCGAAGGCTGCTTGGATGGCTTGCTTGACGGCATTGAGTTTCATGCCGGCTTCTTTTCTGCTTTCGCCGGGGACACTGCCCATGTTTTTTTGCAGGGCTTTGAGCTTGCCTTTTTTCGCGCCCAGGAATTCTACGCGGGCGGCGTCAAGTTCGGCAGCGTCTGCGGCAGCAGCGAAAGTGGACGCGGCCGACTGGGCCAATTCATCCAGTTGTTGTACGAACGTCTCGATGGACATGATGTTTTTGCCGACGAAGGGTGGTTGAAGGTTGGTGGAAGTATTTGTGAGCACCAACGCAATGAATCTGGCTGTGGGGGTGGGGGGGAGATTGTTAGGCTTGCGCCATTCCGCTTGCTAATTTACCGAAACGCCATAGAAAAAGGAAAGACAACTAAGCTGGTTGCCTTTCCTTTTTCTTTTGTTTCAAATTGTCGAATCCATTGATTCAATGCAAAAATGCATTCGGATCAGGCACCCAGCGCTTCTTTGGCGGTTTCGACGATCATGTCAAAACCAGCTGGATCGCAGATGGCGATTTCGGACAATGACTTGCGATCCAATTCGATGTTGGCTTTGTTCAAGCCGTGAATGAATTGGCTGTAGCGAAGACCTCGCATACGGCAAGCGGCGTTGATACGAGTGATCCAAAGCTTACGGTAAGTACGCTTCTTGACTCGACGATCGCGGAACGCGAAAACGCCTGCTCGGATCAAAGTTTCTTTGACCGTGCGGATCATGTTTCGACGACCGCCGCGATAGCCTTTGGCCCGCTTAAAGAGTCGTCGTTTTGCTTTAGCTCTTGCTGAGCCTTTTGTTGTACGCATTATTCTGAACCTGTGTTTGTGCTAGTAAGGCCTCAGACGAGAGTCTGACGTTAGTTGCCCAACAGAGCGAAGTTTGCTGGGGCCGAAGTGATTCGACTAACCAGCGGTTTCCGGCAAAAAATTAGTAGCTGTACTTGCCCAACGCTTTTACGATCGATTTGATCATGCATTCGTCTAGGTAAGCATTGCCACCACGCAAATTCCGCGTGCGTTTTGCACTCATGCGAACGTTGCGGTGGGATTTACCCGCAGCACGGTGTTTGACCTTGCCGGTCGCAGTCAAGCGAAATCGCTTTTTCGTGCCTTTGTGGGTTTTCATCTTGTTCATTAGGAACACCAGTAAAGCTAATATGCCTGTTTTTAGTGAGTCGCGGATTGTAGGCAAAACCGATAGCCCCTTGAAGGGCTGATTTGCTCAGATCGTCAAAAACAAGTTTTTTCCGAAACATTTGTTGGCTCGACGGCCCGCGATTCCAACCAGATCGTCGGTTTGGCGGCTGGAATCGATGAAAAACCGCGTTTTTGCGTGGAAATGCCGGTTTTGTGACCGATGGATCCGCGTTGGTGATTTTCGGGGTTGTTTGTAAGCTGCGAAACCTGCCCGTAGCTGGGCTCGCCAGAGTTCAGGAGCGCTGGGAGTTCACCCGAAGTCTGGCGACATCGGCTACGTATTTGGGTTCGCCCGAAGTCTGGCGACACCGGCTACGTATTTGGGTTCGCCCGAAGTCTGGCGACACCGGCTACGTATTTGAGTTCACCCGAAGTCTGGCGACATCGGCTACGTATTTGAGTTCACCCGAAGTCTGGCGACA
>JALZWN010000100.1 GCA_023300235.1 Mariniblastus sp. | reverse complement strand
CTGTTTCGTAAACGACATCTGGAATGCCGTCACCATCAAGGTCAATCTCAACGGTAACCGTTTCACCAGGATCACCCGTTCCAGTGAGAACTGGCGTGGGGTCGGCAGACGGAGTGTCATCAATCGCTGGCGTCCCAGTGTCGATCAAGATCTCACCGGTAGCAGAACTGCCCGTCGAATCGGTGGTCGTTACGGTTAACTCATCGCCGTCCTCAAGATTTGGGAACATGCCACTGATTGGCGTGTCAATATCAGGGTCAATTGAGTATGTGCCATCGGCTGCGACGGTCGTCTCGTAGGTGACATCTGGAATGCCATCGCCGTCAGCGTCGATCTCGACCGTCACCAACGTCCCAGGGGCAGCAGTACCAGTGATTTCTGGAGTCAGGTCGTTTGTCACTTCATCGTCTACTTCGATGAAGACCTCTCGATACCCTACTTCTGTAGTATCATCCACTTCGTTACCGAGGTCGCTGGTCGGGTCGGCGATGATTCCATCGGTGTCGGCGAAGCTGAGCGGTGCAACTGCATCATCAATTCCATCGTTGTCGGCGTCCACACCTGATAGTGTCAGGCCGCTTTCGTCGGTGTCAGACATCCCGTCATTGTCACTGTCGGTGTCTAGGAAATCTGCCGCACCATCGGCATCGGTGTCAACTGGCGGAGTGAAGGCACCGCCATGCTCGACGCTTGGATCATCGAACGTATCGACGACTCCATCACCATCGGCATCCGCTCCAATCGAAGGCGTTTGATAGCCCGCGGTTGGTTGAGCTTCGACTGCATCGGCGATACCATCGTTATCGCTATCGAGATCCAAGTAGTCCGCGACGCCATCGCCATCGGTATCGACCGGTGCAGAACTCAATTCGGCGTAAGTTCCATCAGCGTTTACGGTTAATCCGGCAGCCGTTGCCTCGTCACCGGTAATAACTCCATCACCATCAGCGTCCGCGGCAATCGCTACCGCATCGCCGCTTTCGAAAAGGTCACTAATGCCGTCGTTGTCGCTGTCAAAGTCACAGTGGTCAGCAACACCGTCACCATCGGTGTCGACTCCCAGCGTGACTCCCGCACGCGCTGATCGTGAACTCTCATAGATCAAAACGGCGTCAAGAAAGTTGCCGAAGCTGTCGTCACCACCGGTAGACGAAACAGCACCGAATTCAAGCAGTAATGGGTTGCCAGAAGCGACCCCAATATCTTCAAAATACTGCTCCCAGTCAACATTGTCAGTCGAGTAGGTCTCGTCAAGAAGCACGGTGTCGTCAGCACTAACGATCCCGTCTGGACCGAGATCGGTGACAACAACTCCGATGACGTCAACTCCCGAACGACCACGGTGGGCGAAAGTAAACGACAGCTCCTCGCCAGCTTGGGGGACTATTTGTTGGGATAATATTCCAGGGGCGTCTGAATTTAATTCGACGTGTTGATTGCCGGTGTAAGATTCGACTCCCTGAAGTCCACTACCCCAAACTTCAATCTGATTGGAGGCTACGTCCGTGTCAAATCCTGGAACCAAGTCCGCGTCTACGAACGCGAAGACACTAATGACGGGTTCTTCAAACGAACCGTTGAGAAAGCCAACACTACGGCGTTGAGCGACATCGACAGTAAGATTAAAGCCGGGCTCAAAATTCCCCGTGCTTGCAGTTGCCGCTACTGTCAGCCCTTCTAGAGCCGCATTGACAGCGGCTTCTGTGCCCGTAAGCGTGATCTGCTCAGTTCCCTGGCCGCTAAATAATTCCAGTCCCGCCGTACTACCGAGCGTCAACGTTCCTTCCCCCGCGGGAACTTCGATCACAACGACGAAGTCAACTGTGTTTCCTGCAACGTCTGTAATCGAAATGGCATTCCCGTTAGCAGTAGAGAATACAACATCCGTGTTGTTTTCAAATGCTACATTGTTCGGCAGGTTGATGATCGGTGGAGCCGTACCAGTGCTCTCGCGTGGAATCGAAGTTAGATTGTCCAGAATCCCATCGCCGTCCTGATCACGGTCAAAGACATCGGCAACCCCATCCCAGTCCTTGTCGTTGAGGCTGCGATAGTCGACTTCCAACGGAGCATTGTCGGTTGCGTTTTCCAAATCACTAGCCGGGCTGGTGATGGCCGTTGCGATGTCATCGGCAATCCCATCACCGTTGGCATCCACACCATCAGTTGTCAGACCACTTTCGATTGAGTCGAGTGTTCCGTCATTGTCACTGTCGGTGTCTATAAAGTCTGCGACGCCGTCGCCATCGGTGTCGACGGGATCACCAGCGAACTGACCGCCACTGTCGGTATCAAAGGCATCGTCGATGCCATCCATATCGCTGTCCAGGCCAGTCGGAGCCACAAAGGCGTCCGTTGGCTGGCTTTCAACAACATCTGGAATGCCATCATTATCACTGTCCAGGTCGAGGACGTCCGCGATGCCATCGCCGTCAGTGTCGACGGGTGGATCAGTCAGTTCATCCCACGCACCATCGCCATCGGCATCGGTCAAACCGGCAGCCGTTGCCTCAGCCGTGCTGATGATTCCATCGCCATCTGCGTCAGCATCGATTGCTACTTGGTTTCCACTTTCAACCAAGTCGCTGA
>JALZWN010000099.1 GCA_023300235.1 Mariniblastus sp. | reverse complement strand
GTTGGGTAAGCGTGTACCGATTCCTGAATGTGTCGCAATTTCATGCCTTGGGTGATTGCAAGGCTCATCTCTGCAATCATCTCGCCAGCGTTTTCACCAACGATCGTAGCCGCCACGATCTTGTCCGTTCCCTTTTTGCAGTGGATCCGACAGAACCCGCGATGCTCGCTTTCCGTTTGAGCACGATCGTTGTCTTTCATGGGCAGTTCGTAAGTGTCGAGATTCGCTTTTTGTTTCTCGATTTCCGAATACGCGGGGCCGGCATGTGCTACTTCTGGATCGGTGTAAGTCACCCAGCTCATCACGCGATCTTTGGCGTTCAAACGATAGGGCCACGGCATCAATGCGTTGAGCGTTGCGTATTCGGCTTGGGCGTATGCGGCGTGGGTAAATTGAAAAGGAGAGCAAATATCGCCTGCCGCGAAAATGCGTTTGTTGGATGTCCGGTGATGCTTGTCGACGGTGATTCCACGCCGATGATACTCGACGCCGGCCGCCTCTAGATTCAGGCTTTCGACATTCGGCACTCGACCGGTGGCCACCATGATTTTGTCAACGATCAATTCATGTTCGTGGTCGCCGTGCTTGATCGTGCAGTGCAGTCGACCGTCGCGTGGTTCGACTTTTTGAAGCTCGGAACCGAAGCGTACGTCGATGCCTTCTTCTTTGAATACGTCCAAGATGATGGCCCCCGCATCCGGATCATCCTTGTCCATGATCTTCTGCCCGCGTTGGAGGATGGTGACCTCCGAGCCCATCCGTCGCATCGAATGAGCCAGTTCGCAACCGATCGGGCCGCCGCCGATGACCATGAAGTGTTCGGGAAGTTCAGTCAGTTCGAAGAACGATTCACTGGTCAAACAATTGTCACGAAGACCGGGAATATCGGGAACGAACGGCCGCCCTCCCGCGCAAATCATCGCTCGACGGAACTTGATCTCTTTCCCGTCCAAGTCCAGCGTGTTAGGGCCGGTGAACTTGGCGTTCCCGAACAGCACATCAACGCCCATGTCATCTAGTTTTTTCGCACCATCGTGGTGAGCCATGTCGGCGCGGACGCGGCGCAGGCGTTCCATGACTTTCGTGAAGTCGACTTTAACCTCTCCCACGTTGACGCCAAACTCTTGAGCCTTTCTTGCCTGATGCGCAACGTGAGCTGATTTGATCAGCGTTTTCGAGGGAACGCATCCGGTGACCAAACAGTCGCCACCCATCATGTGCCGTTCGATCAGCCCGGATTTGGCACCCAGCATCGCCGCACCGCCAGACGAAACGAGGCCGGCCGTTCCCGCTCCGATCGCGATCATGTCGTAGACGCCGTCGATCGGTTGGGTCGGCCAGTTTTGTGGATGCACGTTGTCGCGAAGCTTTTGATTGTGTACGTCGCCGGGAGGAAGGACGTTGGGGTCTTGTTCGTTGGTAGTCATTTGGTTTCTCTCGTTTGTGGGTGCCTATTTGCGAATGATTAATTCAAGGGGAATGGAATTGGTTTCGGATTTTGGAGTGGATTGTCGAGGGGCACTTGGGCTACTCAAATCGTTTGCTCAAGTAGTCAAACAGTTTTGATAGTCGCAAGTCCGTCGTGGATGGACCGGTTCTGATATAAAAATGGTCCAGTTTCTCTTTGGCTAAATAGCACGGGGTGCGACCGGCACGGACGTCGATTCGCAACACTTCGCTGCCGGCGATGTTTTCAGTATGGAAATCAATGTTCTCTAAATGAAGCGTTCCCAATTGCGTTTTAATCGAGTCAGTCAGAAACAACAGCATTTTGTCGTCGTTCTCGAAGCGATCGGCCTCAAGCCCCAGCACTTGCCCATCGTCGCTGACTCCCACTAGTAAGGTCCCACCATCGGTGTTGAGGAATGCAGCAATGGTTTTGGTGATGGCGTGCGTAATGTTTTTGTCTTTTTTCTCCGCTTTGAGATTCCATCGAAGCGTCGATTTGAATTCGACGTATTCCCCTTCTCCCTGCGAGATCAAATCTTGCGTCGAGGTCTGTTGGACGGATCTTAAATAGTCGGTCACCCGTTTGCTTAATCTGCGAACGATCGCAAGACTCGTTTCTGGTGGTACGCAACTTGGGTCAAACAGACACGTAGTACCGATGGCAATCACTGCGCTGTCTTCATTGGCGGTCAAAGTCCCCAGTCGAAAATCACCATTGAGTACACCAATTTCCCCGATCAGCTCTCCGGTTTGCAGTTGAATCGAAGAGTTGTCGGGGAATTTTAGCGTTAACGCCCCCTCCAATAAGTAAAAGATCTTATTGGGCTGGTCGCCTACCTCGAATATCTGACTGTTCTTCGCGACAACTTGATAGGACAAAGCCTCTTCAAGTTTTTCTGATGCAGCGCTATCAAGGCCGTTGAATACCTCGTGCGTTGCAACCGCAGCAAGCATCTCCTTTGCTGACATCGGGGGAAACTGATTCATGACAATTATCTGTTGCAAAGTTTGTTGCATCCGCTTTAGCCAATACGCTCAAGCGATACTCAAAATTCTGAAGTTGTGAGCGGCCTGGCGCTGGCGGCCGGTTCGTTGGCTCGACGTACCGGCGGCTAACGCCCTGCCGCTCACTGAATTTAGCAGTGTCGGGCTTTGGGCTGAATTCCGCTTGAAGGCGGTGCTACGAACATTCCATTGACTAACAATTACATCCCGGCCCGCAATCCACTTCGCCGCCGGCAACCACGGTAAGCTTTGGTTTCTCAGGTGTGCGCGGTTGATCCTTGGCAAAGGTCATGCGGCAGTACTGCACGACTCCGTCGTTGACCAACTGTTTGGCTTCGTCCATGAGCGATTTCAGTTCTGCGATATCAAGGGAAGCCAAAACATCCGGCACGCCGTCGGCGGTGGCCAGCGTTTTGCCCAGTCCTGCAACCAGCAGTTTCTTCTTCAGGTCCAGCACCAAGTCCAACAACGCTTGGCTTTCGTCGGAGTAACTGGTGACGACGAAACCCGCGTCAAGTAGTAAACGCTGGTAACCGGCCGCTGTTTTGGCCGACGCAAGGCAAGTCCACGGTGCGATCAGTGTTTCCATTTTGGGTGAAAGCTTCCCATTGAGAACCATGTCGGAAATCGCCAAACTGCCACCGGACTTGAGCACTCGATAGAAATCGTTGAGCGCCGCCGGTTGATCAGCGAACGTGCTAACCGCACATTCGCAGATTAAATTGTCAACCGAAGCATCTTCGATTGGCAGGTTCATCGCGTCGCCGATTTTGAATTCGACCGCAGCCCCTTTGTTTGACGCAATCTCCGTTGCGCGTTGGACGTTATGTTCGCTGAAATCGACCCCTGTAACGGAAGAGTCAAATTGCTGATCCACCAACAGCGAAGTGGTCCCCATCCCGCACGCGACATCAAGAACACGATCGCCTTTGCAAATATTAAGGCTGTTGATCAAACGCTGGGTCAGTTCGATTCCACCGGGGTGGAAGCTGTCGCCCAAAATCGTTTGGACCCAGTCTTGTTCGTAAAACTGAGCACAACAGGCGGCGGTTTCGTTTGAGTTAGTAGACATTATAGGTTTCCTGTTGGTCGATTGATGGCGTTGTATTCGCAGAAAGAAATGGGCTTTCCTTCGGCCGAGATGATGTGAACACAGCACTTGTCGATTCGGTCTTGATCGTAAGTGTAGGCGTCCATGAATGGCTTGATCCCGATCGCGAAGAGTGAATTCCAGTCTTCCGAATCATGCGTGCCCAGATCCGATGGCAACGAAGCGACCAAGCCCAACAAGCGATCGACGGCTTCTTCTTCCATGTTGGCAACAGCCGATGAGCCCATGACTTTTTGCAGCAAGTCACCAAGGCTTCCAGCACTGTCAAACGTGTCGGAAACGGTAGCGATCAGTTGGCTGATTCCGTCTTCGGCCCACTCGTTGTATCTTGGCAAGTAACGCGAAAGCGGCGTCAGTCCCTCTTTGGTGCGAACGGCAGCCGCCATGCTGAAGCAGTTCGGGTCGGAGCATGGAATCGGCGTGAAGTCATCTTCACAGAAAACGCCATCGGTTTGTTCGACAATCAATTTCGCAACGTCGGCCAAAGTCAAGCGATCGTCCAGCATCGGGTTGTCGTAGCGGCCGGAGTACATCGCCGGCTGGATCATGACTTTTCTAATGCTGCGAGTCTTCGACGTGGCGAAGCGAATGAACTCGCCGACTTCATCGTGGTTAATCCCACGAGTCAACGTCATGATCGGAACCGTGTTGATCCCCAGGCGTTCGCAATTGTCAATCGCCTTTTGTTTTGTTTGAGTTAGATCGCGGCCACGCAGTAATTCGTAAGTCCCCGACTTGAAACCGTCGAACTGTAGGTAGATAGAAACCTTGGGGCCATGTTTGGCAATCTTGTCGGCGAAATCTGACTTTGCCAGCAACA
Source organism: Mariniblastus sp. (assembly GCA_023300235.1). Taxonomy (GTDB): domain Bacteria; phylum Planctomycetota; class Planctomycetia; order Pirellulales; family Pirellulaceae; genus Mariniblastus. The sequence goes on along the minus strand of JALZWN010000099.1, from coordinate 31,889 downwards.
GCCCGTTCGTGTTGATGTAAACCTGTTTGATTCCTTTGTCGATTGCCATTTGCAGCATCGCAAAAAAGTCGGGATGAATCGTTGGTTCACCGCCGGAGAGCTGAATCAAATCGGCTTCGCCTTTACCCATTTCGAGCAAACCGTCGAGCGTCTCTTCGAACTTTTCGATCGACATAAACGATTTGTTTTGTGGCGACGATCCTGCGTAGCAGGTCGGGCAAGTCAAATTGCAGCTCTGCGTGATCTCGATCAGCATATTGCAACTGTGGTTTTCGACTTGATCGCCACAGTGCTGGCTCGGGCCGCAGCAACAGGCGACTTGTTCGACCGCTGGATCGGCCACGTAGTAGTGCCGCACATCGGAGGCTAACAAGGCGGAGAAATCTCCGTGCTGCTCGCAAGTTTTAAGCATGTAAACGCGGTTATCTTTTTCGACGACTTCTGCCGGAATTTTTTCTAGGCATTCGGGGCAAATGGAAGTCGTTGTTTTAATAACGCGATCAAAAGTAAAATCAGATCGCGAGAACTTTCGGTCTGGCGACGTGAGGTTTACGAGTTCTCGTGGATTGTTCAAGTTATCTCTCGGTTAGTAAGTGTTGAAATCGCATTACGTCGTGTTCCATTGTAAGGCGTCCATTGTAAGGCGTTTAGGACTGCGAAGACAAGCGGAACGGTGGTTGTTGTCTTTCGCTGCTAGGCTGTGATTTTTTTGGCACATGTTTCGCTTGTTGGTCGTGTCGAATTTAACAGGAATTTCTCCAACTCGTTCAGGCTAGGTCGCTCGCTGCAAAAGATCACAGCCTCTCCGCGAGAGGACGCTACTTTCGCCGAGAGAAATGCGAGATTGTTGGTGCGAAAGACGGCATTGCATTTCTCGTGTCCTTAATGCCCAATGTCGTGATGGTCGTTTAATCCTTCGTCATTGCCGACAGCGTCGGGATTGTTCTGAGTGAATTTCTTCATCGCTTCAGCGATCGCGGCTCTGGCTTCCTTGTCCGCAACAGCAGATGATCTGGGGGAGAAGTCGACATTCAGTTTTCCGCCGTGCGGACCAACTGGGACGACGCCCAGTCGTTCCCGCAAATCGTCTAGGTCGCGATCCCACAGTTCCTCCCATTTCATGGAAAGCAGGGCCCTTGACTGAAGTCCCATGTGGTACCCGGCAACGATCGACTCAAGGCAATCGCCAAACAAATCGGGTTCTTTCAGCATATAGCGAAACACGCCGCCGGCACAAATCGCTGCCGCCATCGGGCGATGCGTCTGAGAAAGCTCGACCGCTTTGATTGCAATCTCTCCCAAAGGGTGCGTGTCGAACCCCGTCACCACATGCCAAATGTCATGCGTCTGACGAATTCGCATCATCACGTAGTCCGTGTCATTCTGGACGTCGATCTTCCGGTAGTAGTCGGGGTCGAAGCCCATCGAATCGAGATGATAAAAGTACTTGTAGCCAAGTGTGTTTTTGGGAAGCTTGCCAAGGGCTGGCGTATCTGGAACTGGCTGCAGGTACCGCTCTTTAATCATTGCGTCGACGGCAGGGTCTTTGGAGGTAAAGCGAAGCAGTTCTTGAGTGCTTTTTGATTTGAGCAATCCATCTTCCATCTCGAAAACGGATTGAGTCCCTTCCGGATTGAGCATCATCCCGATGCTGCCTTTAAGGAATCCCAAGTAGGACGGGTGGGTGTGGTGGTTCCGATGGAAATTTAATAATGTTTTGAGCATGTAAAACTCTAGCAATGTTAAAGGTAAAGACTTCAGCTGTTCGTCGCCAAATCGCTTTTTTGCTTACGTGGTTCCTAATGGTTATTCGCTTTTCACGATGGTCAAAATTTCAAGCGGCTTTGCAGGTTTGAGGTTCAGAGGTCAATTTCCGCTCCGTTCCAGAATATTTCGTTAATCGAAACTGGTTGGATTTAGTGGCGATGTTACAATTTTGCAGACGGCAGCCTAGGCGTCAACCAAGATTAGAAGCGGGGTCCCCCTCCCAATTCATTGCTTCGATTGTCGTTATATTCTTGTTTTGCTGATGATTGAGATCAACGTCTTCTATATTTCATGCGAATCCCAAGAAAAGTGGTGCAAGCCCTCGCCAGTGACGTAAATTATATAATCTAATCTACGACCGGTAGGCTGCGCGCTTTGCTGAAAAGAGGGCAGTGTGTGGCTGCGACAGGGCTTTTAGAAATAATTAGCTGGCATACGGATAAAAAGAGTGCGAAATCAAATAGTCAAAGCAGTCTCTAATCAGTTTGCGAACGCTCGAACTCAAGAGCGTTGGCGGCCGTTAATGTTGTCGTTTCAACCACGTTTTGTTTTGATGTGTGTTTTGGCCGCTCTTTGTTTTTTTGGTGGCTCTGGCGAGCTTGCCCAAGCAGCGGTTCAGCAAGACGATGCATCGGTTCGTAAGTGGACAGACAGCACGGGAAAATTTTCTGTTGTGGCCGAACTCGTCGAAGTTGTCGGCGACAAAGTCAAACTCAAAAAACAGAACGGCAAGGAAACGACTCTTCCCTTGGCTAAACTGAGTGATGCCGACCGTCGCTATCTTGAAACCGTCATCTCCTCGGATCCCGAACGCTCGGCTTCAGATCTTCTCGCCACCAGCGCCAAGTTCGAGCGATCGCTGAAACCATTCCTAAAGAAATATTGTATCCGTTGCCATAACGCTGACGAACAAAGCGGCGGTGCGAGATTTGATCTGGATAACTGGGAGATCAAGGATGACGTCGAAGCCCAGCACTGGCAAGACATGCTGGACGTATTAAACGGCGCCGAAATGCCACCCGCCGATGAACGCCAGCCATCGGCACACAGCTTGACCAGGGTGTTGGATTTGCTAACCAGCACTCTTGATAAAGCGCGTCAGCGTCTTAACGATCAAGGGGGCGAAGTTGCCATGCGGCGACTTAATCGACGTGAATATTCCGAAACCATTAAATCGTTATTTGGATTTTCGGTGAACCCAGGCCTGCTGCCAGCGGACGCTGGTGCGGGCGAGTTTGACACCATCGGCTATGATCAATTTTTCACGGCACCCCACTTTGATAAATACATGGACGTCGGACGGAAAGTCGCAAGCTTGGGGTTTAAGTTTTCTGGAAAACCTCAGCAGGCAACCAAGAAGATGCGTCTGCAACCGGAAGTGGCAAGGAATAAAGAAGTCCGCGCTACGTCAGCGGCAGCTAAGACTGCAATCGCCAAAAAACAAAAATTGGTGAAGGCAGGGAAGTCGCCCAAGGGAGCCGGGTTCAAAAAGAAGGGCGATTATGAGAAGTTTCTGAAATTGAAATCTAATGTCATCAAGAACGCAGAGAAATATTTGCAACGCCCACAGGCTGATGCAGGTAGCTACTTGCTCGACAATAAAATCTCGGTCAAGCGGGGGGCTATAACGACTGACCCGCGTGCCTATTACAAAGTCAAAATCCGCGCTGGCGTTGTTGGCTCGCCTCCCGAAAAGAGGAGATTTGTCTCCATTTCCAATGGCCCCGACGTCATTGCGGTGCTGAGAGTCGAAGGAACCCCCAACGAACCGGAGATCATTGAAACTCGCCTGCAAATGGAAATGGGGCAATCCTCCGTAGTAACGATCTCGGAAAATCGCTCCGCCGTCAAACGAGATGAATACATCAAGCAAGTTGATCCGCGGGGCGAATCGTCATCGATCTGGATTGACTGGGTCGAGATAGAAGGCCCCTTTTTGGATGGCCATTCGTCCGCCGCCGTGGAATTACCAACCGCTAGAAATAAAGCTGCTCAACGCCAGCAAGACCAAGACGCTCGCAAGCTGATCGCATCGTTTGCCTTTGAGGCATTCCGCCGCGTGAAGCCAGACCCCAAATACCTCGATGCCCTAGTTGATTTATATTCAATTAATCGCCGTGTCGGAAAGAATAGCCAAGAAGCATTTGGCGAAGTGTTCGCTGTGATCCTGTCGTCACCGAGATTTCTGTTTATCAACGAGCGAGACACGGGAGGGACGAGGGAACTGCTGCCTCGCGAGCTGGCAATTCGACTGTCGTATTTTCTCTGGAGCGCGCCGCCTGACGAAGAGCTCTATCGCTGCGCTAAAAACAGGTCAATTTTGAAACCGGAGGTGTTGGTCGAGCAAGCCGAACGCTTGCTCAACGACCCCAAAGCGGACATGTTCTTCGAAGGGTTCGCCAAGCAATGGGCGCTGTTAGAGAGGTTCGATTCCGTTTCGGTCGACACAACGGATTTCATCCTGTTCAATTCCGGAATTCGGATGGCCGCCAAGCGCGAAGTGATATCTTTTTTCAAAACATTGTTTCGGGAAAACCTTCCCGTTTCCAATTTAATCGACTCCGATTTTCTTGTCGTTAACTCCTTGCTCGCCGATTACTACGACATCGAAGGAGTTGATTCCAACACGATGGTAAAAGTGCCACTGCCGTCCGATTCTCCGCGTGGTGGTTTGCTGGGGCAAGTCGCTTTCCTAACGATGGGATCAACGGGCGAGAAATCATCCCCCGTTATCCGAGGTGCCTTGGTCATGGAAAAACTCTTGCATGACAAACCCGCATCGCCGCCTCCCAATGTGCCAGAACTTGCTGAAGCGAGTAAAGTGCCGCTTACGAATCGGATGATGGTTGAACTGCACCAGAAGCAACCTCAGTGCGCGTCCTGCCACCAGAAAATGGACGTCATTGGGTTTGGACTTGAAAATTATGACGCGATTGGAAAATGGCGATCCAAGGAACAGGTTGGAAAGAAGATGGTCCCGATCTCTCCCGGAGGCAAGCTGCCCGGCGGCCGAAAGTTTCGGGATATTGATGGCTTGAAGCATCAGTTGCTTCAAGAAGAGAAACACTTAGCTAAGGGAATGGTAGAATCGTTACTTAGCTACGGACTCGGTCGGCAGATTGAATTTTCAGATCGAGATGCAGTCGACCGAATTCACGCAAATTTAGAACCCAACAAATATTCGATGCGATCGATGATCCAAGAAATCGTTGCGAGCGAAATGTTCAAACGGAATTAGAAATGAATCAATTTAAAACCGACTCGACGACGCGGCGTTCCTTTCTTCGATCCGCAGGTGGGGCATTGCTTGCCGTGCCGTTTCTGGAGACGCTCGCCGCCGCTGGGGTTGCTTCAGCAGCACCGGCAAAGCGAATGATCTTTTTGGGCGGAGGCTTTGGATTTACCGACCATTCCTTCTACCCAAAAAAAGCTGGGCAGTTTTCCAAGATGGGAATGACCGAAGGCATGAAGTCGCTGAAACGCCACGCGAAAGACATCACGATGGTGTCGAACATGACCAATGATGGAGCCAACAACCCACATGGCGGCAGCATCAACTATTTGACTTGTGCGAAGACCAAAAGCAAAACTGGCTTCGCGAACGGAAGCTCGATCTCGTGTGACCAAGTGGCAGCTGAGCATTTTGGCACCGAGACGCGATTCCCTTCGCTGGTGTTAGCGGGAAATGAATCAAGCAAAGGAAATCAGCTGGGCCACGATGGCGGTCTTTCGCTGTCGTGGAATCGAGCGGGGAAACCGATGCCTGCCCTAGACAAACCAATGTTGCTTTACCGGCATCTGTTCGGTGTCGGTGAGTCCCCGGATAAGCTCAAGGCAAGGCTGTTGAAAAAGCAAAGCATCCTAGACATCGTTAAGCTCGATTCCTCCAGCCTTAAACGCACGCTCAGCACTCACGACCAGCAGAAACTGGACGAATACTTCACTGGAGTTCGCCAGCTCGAAAAGGGACTTGAGCGTCAGGCGGAATGGGCGAACAAGCCACTCCCCCGAGACCTGTACCCTGCCCCGGACGTTCCCGTCGATGGCGAAGCCGAAATCCGGATGATGTACGACATGATTATTGTCGCACTGCAGACCGATTCAACACGCGTGGCGTCCTATCGCCTCCCAGTTAGATCCTTGGTTGCCGGACTGAATCTCGCCAGTCCCCATGCCTTGAGTCACTACAGGAACTTCAAGAAAAACACGATCGCATCTCAGAAACGGGATGAAATACTAATGCAACAATTTTCTCATTTTCTGGATCGACTGAAGGAAGCCAAAGACGTTGACGGATCTCGGCTGTACGACAACTGTATCGTCAGCTACGGAACCAATCTCCGATCTGGGCACGTGTTACGGAGCTTGCCTGCAATTCTTTCGGGTGGTGGGGCCAAAGATATCAAGCATGGACGTCATATCGTATTGCCCAAACAAGATACGCCACTGTCAAACTATTGGCTTACGCTGTTGCAGCAAGCCGATTTGCCAGTCAGTAAATTTAGCAGCAGCACCGGTAATATCCCTGAGCTTTTAAGCTAACGGGTGCGGTGTGCTAGTAGCCCGGTGCGTTAGTGAGGAAGCGGTTGAAATCCTCGTTTGCCGGCTTGTTGGTTTAGCCTGTTTTGGCGAAGTGTGAAAAATGTGGTGATGGTGTTTCCATCGCTTCCAACCGGTCATGTGCGCAGACAGGCGGGCTACCAGGGGGCCTCGCTCACGCGCCGGGCTACCATTTATAGGGCATGCCTGATTTGTAAAACGGATTCACTGTTGGGGCCACGCTTATGGGGCCAAGCTTACGCGATCAGAAATGGACTCATGCTAAAAGGCCCGCAAGCAAACATGCTCACGGGCCTTTTTTTTAATGCTTTGCGTCGGGGGAGCGTACCACCACTCTGAAGATGCTCCTCCCCTCAAAGCCATGAAGCATGGCACCTGCTTGCGAGGTAAAGCACCTAAGATGCGAGGTCTTTCCGCTGAGGCTCTAGGAGCTCCTCAACCGTTCACTTCGCGATCGAAATCGCATAGTAGTCAATGGTCACTTAGAGATTTCAAACGACGTCTTGAACTATGAGCCAGCGGGGATTTCGCAACCGATGGTTGAGCCTAACGCTGGTGTGTCGAATGTCTGTGACATTCCATTGAGGTACTTCACCTCAATCGATTTAACTTCAGAGCCGCCAGTGCCAACGGTTACGATTGGAGACGAGTCAGAACAGAGGCCTTCGCCTTTGACGAATGGTTCATAGATCGTGCGGCCGTCGGCGAGTTCGGCTTTGACCATCGCGCTGACGGACTCAACGACGTTAGGCAATTGAACTTTAACAAAGCCTTGCTGGGTGTTTTTGCTTAGGAACACTTTAGACTTTCCGGCGAGGTTTACGTGCACAAGGTCCGGGGCACCGTCTTGGTTGAAGTCCGCAGAAATGGTCGACAGGCTAAAGCCTTTGTTAACAACGCACGCTTCAGTTCCCACTGCTGCGAATTCACCGTCCGCGTTCTGAATCAAAAACCGGCCTGGCAAGCGAAGGAATTCAAGCTTGTGAGGAGGCAAGTCAACATAGTTTTCGGACACGGCCAAGTCAGGACGTCCGTCGAGGTTGAAGTCTTCAAAAATGCAGCCCCATGAAAATTCATAGTCAGCGACTTTGGTTTTGTCAGCCGTGTCGGTGAACTCAAAATTGCCATCATTGTGAAACATAATCCAATCAGGGTGATACGTTTGGTCGGCGCGAAGATCGCCTTTGGCCATGAACGGAGGAGCCGTCGTTCCGGTGTTAGAGAAAAAGAAGTCGACTCGTCCATCGTTGTCGTAGTCACCGACGGCGATTCCCATCGGGTAGCTATAGACGTCAGAGTTTGGGTTCTTCACGTTTTCAAACGTCATGTCTCCGTTGTTTCGCCACGTTCTAACTTGCCCTGTGTCGTGAGCGACGACAAGGTCTTCGTCACCATCGACATCCACGTCGTAGAAGACGGCTTGGAACGTGTTGTGCTTGTAGTACAAACCGGCTTCTTTTGTTTTGTCGGTGAACGTGTTGTCGCCGTTATTCATCAGCAACGCACTTCGTCCGCCGTAGCCTTCTTTATTGAAGATGTTGTAGCCTTCAATCAGTTCCTTTTTGATGTAACCACAAACGTACATGTCGAAATGACCATCGCGATTCAAGTCAGCGACTGCAATTGACAACGGCGTTGTGTTGTCGTCCAACGGAACGTTCAGTTTTTGTCCGGTGAGCTTGCCGCCGCCGTTGGTGTATAGCCAGATGCTTGATTTTCGAGTCACGATCAAATCGTCATCGCCATCGCGATCAACGTCCAGTGACGTGACACTCATGGTCGCTTCTGACTTGTTTTCTTTGGTGTAGCCAGTTTCCGAAGTGATGTCTTCGAACTTGCCATCGACAAATCGGTAAATCACATCATCCTGGTCCTGTCCGCCAGCAAGGATTAATTCTTCCGGACCATCGTCGAGATTGAATGCCGCGCCGCCGGTTGCCTGAATTTGATTCGGCTTGACATAGTTGTGAGAGAAAGGCAGTTCGATCTCGTCGTAGGTCGGAATCACGATTCCGTCGGTCGATACGGTGTACGGAATCTTTGCGTCATTAAGGAATCGCATGACGACGAACAACGCGAGGCCTGCGACCAGTAGCAATAGCAGGACTGGGATATACTTCAAAAATGAAAAGATTGACTTCTTCTTTTTGGCTGGCGAATCCTGTCCGTGGTTGCTCGCGTGGTCGTGTGGGGCAGATGAGTTGTTCATTTTTGAGTCCATTGAGGTGATGAGTTTTGATGGAATTTGTTTGTTTGGGTTGATATAAAAATCGAATTCGGCGAGATGGTGCCTAGTTGCCACCGTGAGCCAAATCGCTCGTGCTTGCGTGCAGCTGCTTCTCGCATCGAGTATCGCCGAAAGTCAACGATAGTAAAAAGAAGATTGAGAATCCAACATTGAGTGCGATCGGCATGACGTACTTCCCGACTGACGGCATGGTCAAGTAAATGACGAAGTTCATCAGCAGCAGAACGATGGGGCTGGTGGCTGCCATCCATTTAGGATAACGAGACTTTCCCGTCAGGACCATCTTGATAAAGATACCGGAGATGATCAACGTAGTGATGCGGATGATTTGCAACAGCGTTTCCAACCGCAGCTCATAAAGCTCGACGAGACACGTTTGTTCGGTTAACTCTGGATGATGGGCGATGGAACCAATCATGGCCCGAGAACTCATCCACATCGCACCGTAAAGAAATCCAAACCAGCCAATGATCATCAAAGCTCTGGAGAGTTTTGTGCCAGCTGGTCGAAGCATTTCGGCGATGTGCCACACTCCGACAAAATAGAGTGGCACTCCGAAGACCGCGAAGAAGTGCCCCGCGGTCAATCTCGCTTCAGAGATATCCGCCATGAATTCGTAGCCGGTGAATCTGGCTTGTGGATCAAAGTGCAGCAGGAATTCCCCCGTCCCGCAGATGAGGGCGCCGACAAGTCCCAGGATTCCTGAGATTTTCAATTGGTTCACGAGTTTATCCGATCGAGTTTGTGCTGATGCGGTGGGAGACAGGGAATGTTTGGCGTCCTTACAAAATGAGAACGTTTTTTCGAAGTCTCACGCTAACGAAGCAAAATAGCATGTTTTACTGGCGTGACCAACCTGCCTTGGTGGTCCGAGATAGTCCGAATTGACTGGCTCGGATTACTAAGAACCGTGTCAATAATCCTGTACTGTCGGGCAGGTGTTTTGAAAGCTAAGGCGATGCATTTTCGCGCAGTTCGCCGACTTGTCAGCGTTCATGTCGCGGAACGACGTTCGGTCGGGATTTACCTTTGTTAAGCTGGTGTGGCTCTATGGCCCACCCCCGCAAAAGGGGGCGATTGTTGCGAAGGATTCCGTGGGCGGGGCGTAAGAAGCAGCCAACAGGTTCGTCAGAGATTGGGATCAAACTAGACAAAACACATGAAAATAAAGCGCTCCCGAGTGGATTCGAACCACCGACACCAGCTTTAGGAAAGCTGTGCTCTATCCCCTGAGCTACGGGAGCTTTTAATCGTTAGATCTTACACTCGAATTGGTTTGAATGCCATCCTTGTGGCCGGGGCGTGATGTTGAGCGTGCTGGGCCAAACTGGGCCGAACTGGGCCGATAGAAATCCGGCCGCGGAGCCGTTGAAGCGGTCGTGATCAAACTGTGATGAACGCATTCTTGGTTGTGATTTGTGCGGCGAAAATTGTGGGTGTAAATTTCCTCGTTTTTAGAGTCGGCCGGCACTGTAACAAATGACGAGTGCTGGTTCAGTTGAGGACCGAGTCAACTCTTGAAAACAAAAACAGGCAGGGGTGTCGCTGTGACGACATCCTGCCTGTTAAGTTTTTTGATTGTCTGGGCTGGCTGCGATTGAACGGGGTTGTTGTCCCGTTCGCCTTCAGGTTTTAGGGTTTGTCTCGATGCTTCGCGACCAAACAGAAAAATGCTTCGCACCAAAAAGTTCCGAGGGCAGCTGTTAGTATGACAGGTTCACACCGAAGGTGATTGCTTGAAAAAAGAGTGTATTGTTGGTGTCGATCCGGCCAAGGTTGGTGAGATTCTGCGATGACAAAGCGATGCCGTCGATGACGGTTGCTTCGTACCCTAGGTAAGTCGAAATGCAGTTTTGTAGAAGTTCAACGTTTACTCGACCTCCAAGTTCGCCAACAAACGCTTCGGTCGATCGGGTGCGACGTGTTGCGGTGGCGGGAGTGGTGTTGAGGCCCAAGGTGTCAGTGATGGAAGCTGCGGTATCAAGTCGCGTACCGTTATGATATCCGCCTGCTCGGCCAAAGAAAGTAAAGTAAACCGATTGAGCAATGGGTCGATTAACTTCAACGCCGACTTGTACTCCAATCAACGAGTTCTTAGCGTCAAAACTATTGAGCTGAGTGGCCGCGTTGGGGCCTAGAACCGGATCGTTGGTTGCCGTGTTGCTCTGAATGTTGATTGTATCGTCGGTCGAAATGAATCGAGGACCTACCGAAAGGGTTAGCCCTTGGCATACCGCTCGCTTGCTCATTAGCTCGAAGCTGTAGTAGTCCGATTGCGTGTTGTAGAAAACTGATTGCGGTGGAGTAAAGACTGACAAGTCCAGTGGGGCTGGGGAAAACACAGACTCCAAGTTGTTGCCAAATATCGCAGATGACTCGTCCCATTGGGTCAAGACCGTACGGAACTCAAAAATGCGATTGTAACGACCTGCGGCATTTACCTTGATTTCGACACCAAAGCTGGTGCCAAATTCGGTCGCTTCTTCTTGATCGAAAAGGGTGGTGTTAGTGAGCGAATCCGAAATAACTGGCGTGGTTGAATCATCCCCCGGGCGATCAAAGATTTTGGCTCCCACTTCCACCGACAAATTGTTTTCCTTGAATGTCGATTGTTGCCACGGCGATTGCGCCATAGACCAGCTTGGGCACGCGCCGGTCATGACAATCAAGGCGAACAGGGATGTAAAAACAGCTAATTTGCTCACAGGAGCCTCCAAAGACCTAATCCAGGCGCGGTTGTAATACCTGCAATGTGGATCGGTCGATACGAAACTTACAATAAGAAGAACCGTTAGACGTAGTAGAGTCGACCAACTTTGCCTAGTTTTACATTGGCGTTAGTCAGAAGGAGATTGGCCGCGGTTGCCAAGCGGGTACGCAAGAAGAGCATGGCCGTTACAGCGATTTCAAATGCTCAATCAATGCGGACTCGATGCTGTCAAATTCTTTGTCGATCGCCGCGGCGATGCCGAACGCACTGCCTTGTTTACGCAGTTGGATTAGATGGGCTTGGATCAGATGCTGGTCTCTGACTTGTGGATTGAACAATAGAAAGTGCACCCACAACCAGGACTCAGCGTAGTCCATTTGTGTCATCGCTTCGGCTTCGTCAAGCGTTTCGAGTCGTTGCAAGTCTGGGGACCATTTGCCTTGTTTTAGTCGAGTTTTTAGCAAATGAATGTGAGCTCCATGGCTGCCCTGTTTTTCTCGGCCTGTTTCAAAGAACTCAGCCAATCCCTCGTCCAACCACAGCGGAATATCATTGACCGCACTATGCAAATACCCGTGGGTTACTTCGTGCCGCAGGTCTTCGCCGACGCGTGGATGCCAGGATGCGTATACTTTCAGCTGCGTGTCTGTCTTTACGAATAGGGCCCGACGAGCCGGAAAGTCGGGGTGTTTGTTTTGCATGTACTGCCGATAGTCGGCGGATTTTTCGAACAAGAAAACGTGGATCGGTTCGTCCGACGGTTCGACGCCCAGCAAGTTGGCGAGGTCGCGACGTTGAGCGACCAGTTCACTCACCAAACGATGAGACTGAGGCAGTTTAAAGTCGGAGTGAATTTCGAGTTGCCCGGCTTCGAGCAAGTGTTGTTCGGGCAGCACTGGCGCGGCAGGCTGGGTTGTGAGCGAGCAGCCGGCGGTGAGAACGCAAGCGGCAGCCAGCAGCAAGCGGGTGAGGTGGAAATGACAGGGCTCGCGGAAGTTCATCCGTTATCAATAGCAGATTTTCGGACAGCGGGATAAGCCGAAGCGGTGGTGGCTTGGTGTGCTAGCGGTTCCAGTGGTCGAGTTGCTAGAATGGGAAGGGATTTGGCGGTTTGTCGATAACCATGTTCGCGAGCGTCATCGCTTTTGCTTTACGGCTGCGGCTGCCAAAAGCTAGTCATCGCCTGCCCTGCCCTGCTCTAACCTCAAAAGATCCGTTGATATTTAAAAGACTCAAAACAATCGGCCCCGGCGCGGTCGTCGCGGCGGCTTTTATCGGTCCCGGAACGCTGGCGACGGCTTCCAAAGCAGGTGGTCAATTTGGGTATACATTGCTGTGGGCGGTAGCGTTTTCAACCTTCGCTTGCTTGACCTTGCAGGAAATGTCAGCTCGACTGGGCGTGGTCGCTCAATGCGGCGTCGGCGAATCGATCCGTAAGAACATCCAACTGCCGCTGGTCAAACCGTTGATCATCGGGCTTGTTTTGGCAACGGTATTGATTGGCAATGCCGCTTATGAATCAGGAAACCTTTCCGGCGGAGTGCTCGGCGCGAGCTTGGCTTCAGGGCGAGCGGAGATCGGAGTGTGGAAGCCTGGGATCGTGTTGCTGGTGGCTGCCATCGCGTTTGGTCTGCTCTGGACGGCCAAGTACAAAATCATTGAACGAGCGTTGATCGTGTTGGTCGCGTCGATCGGAATTGTTTTTTTTACGGCGGCTATTTTTATCCGGCCTGACATCTCGCAGGTCGTCAGCGGGCTTTGTCATCCTCAGGTTCCCGAGGGTGGCTGGCTGGTTTTAGTTGGTTTGATCGGCACCACGGTCGTGCCGTACAACTTGTTCCTGCACGCATCGACGGTCAAAGAACGTTGGTCGACGGCCGATGATCTGGTTAACGCTCGATTGGACACCGCGATTTCGGTCATCGGTGGCGGTCTGATCACGGCTGCGATATTGATCGTCGCGACGCCCTATGCGATTGACCCGCCTGTAGATGTGGATGGCGTCCAGCAAACGATCGCGTCCGGCGGGCCAGCCGAACTACTGGATCGCGTATTCCAAGCATCAACCGTAAAGCTGGGTGGATGGTTTTCGTGGTTTCTGGCGTTTGGTTTTTGTGTCGCCGGATTGTCGTCGGCCATCACGGCTCCGCTGGCCGCGGCTTATGTGGCGGTCGAGTTGTTCGGTTGGCCCAACGAGTTAGGCGATTGGCGATTTCGAGCGATTTGGATTGGGGTGTTGGTGACTGGAGTTGTTTTTGCGTTGTGGGTGAAGACGCCTCAGCAGCTGATCGTGTTTGCTCAGGTCGCCAACGGGATTTTGCTGCCGGTCGCCGCGGTGTTTTTGATCTGGGTGGCTAACAGTGAAGCGATTTTGGGGCGTCATAAGAACTCGTGGCGAGCCAATTTCTTGGGTGCTGCCGTAGTAGTGGTGACTGTCGGAATTGGAGTCGTTGGGATTTTGAAAGCTTTCAAAGTATTTGAATAATGGAAAATCAATCAGACCAAAATTTATCCATCGACCCGGTTCGCAGCGTCGACTTGAATTGTGATGTCGGTGAAAGCACCGGTCAGCAAATAGTCGGCAACGATGCTGTTTTGATTCCGCTGGTGAGTTCGGCCAATATCGCTTGCGGTGCTCATGCCGGCGATGAAACGCATATTACAAACGCCGTGAAAATTGCGATTCATCATGGCGTCACCATCGGGGCTCATCCTGGCTACCCCGATCGTGAGAACTTTGGGCGGCAAGCAATGGATCTGTCGGCAGAGCAATTGGGAGACACGTTGCGAGAGCAATTGGAGTTTTTGAACGCGATCGTTTTGCGTCACGGCGGGGAAATCAAATACGTGAAACCTCACGGCGCGCTTTATCATCGTTGTAACATCGACGCTGCAACGGCGGAAACGGTCGTCGAGGTGTCTCGGTCGTTTGGGCGTTCGTCTGGAAGTTCGTTTAGTCGTTCGTTGTCGATGATGGGGCAAGCGGGGACGGAGTTTCAGGGAGTTTGCGATTCGTTGAACGTGCGGTTCATCCGAGAAGCGTTCGCCGACCGGCGCTATCTGGAATCCGGAAACCTATCGCCTCGCAGTCAAATAGGAGGGGTTATCGAGGATCCGGACGAGGCTGCCTCGCAAGCGGTGGCAATTGTTTTTCAAGAAAAGTTGACAACAGTTTCCAATCATGAGGTCGGAGTGATTGGAGATTCTATATGCGTCCATGGAGACAGCCCCAATGCCTGTGAAATCCTTATGAAGTCGAGGGGAATGTTAATGCAGGCCGGTGTTTTAATTCAATCGTGCGAGTGACCTTCAAGCGGTGATGTAGGCAACGTTAATAGGCTTTTGATCGCATTTGAGTGAGGAATCGTTCGGGAAATTGCTTGCATTGATCCTGTAGCCGTAGTATGATTTCACGTCAAATGTACAATTTAGCACGAATGGGAAGCGGAAATGAAGCGACGCAGGAAAATTGCATTGATTGTCGAATCGTCTCGTGGATATGGCCGTGATCTTTTACAGGGAATTGCGAATTTCGCGCAATCGCACGATAACTGGGAGATCGTCTATCAAGAACGGACGTTGAGCCAAGGGATTCCGGCGTGGTTGGCTGATGAGGAGTTGGACGGTTTGATTGTGCGGCCGGACTCGCGAAAGCTTTACAATTACATTTGCACTTTGAAGTTGCCGTGGGTCGATTTGCGAAACTATCGACCGGTTAACGATATGGTTCCGACAGTGGGATCGGATGAGCGATTGGTAGTCAAGGCTGCGTTTGATCACTTGATGGAGATCGGCCATCGCAAGGTTGCGTTTTGTGGTTACTCCGATGCTGACTTTTCGAACCGTCGCTTGCGGTTGTTGAAGAAATGCTGTGAGGCGGCGAATATTAAGTTCTATTCTTACGAGACGACGCCCAAAACTTCGTTTGATCCGTCGGAGTCTGCGATCGGTATTGCGGGGCCCGTGATCACTTCTTCCGTGGAAACGACTGGCATGAGGGTTGAAGAAGAGTTGTTGACGTGGCTGGTGGACTTGCCCAAGCCAATTGGTTTGATGGCTTGTAATGACATCCGCGGTAGGCAGATTTTGAACGTGTTGCGAACCAACCAGATCGATGTGCCAGAAGAGGTGTCGGTGGTGGGTGTGGATAACGACGAATTGATTTGCAAGCTTTCGAATCCGCCGATGTCCAGTGTCGATCGAAACGCGAAGATGGTCGGTTATCGTGCTGCGGAGTTGTTGCAGAGTATGGTCGATGGCAAGCAACCGGAGAATCCGTATTTGTGGGTCCGCCCGGTGGGTGTTTCGGTTCGCGTTTCGACGGACACGACAGCGATCGCGGACAAGTTGATCTCTCAAGCTTTGTCTTACATTCGCGAACATGCCTGTGACGGCATCGAGGTCAAGGATGTGGTTGGGGCGTTGCCGGTTTCACGAGCGACGTTGGAGCGGCGTTTCCGCAAGGTGATGGATCGCTCGATCAATGGCGAGATCAATCGGGTTCGGATTTCCAAGATCAAGCAATTGCTGATGGAGACTGAGTTGAAGTTGTCGGCGGTGGCTAAGCTAACGGGCTTCAATCACACCGAGTACATGTCTTCTTTGTTTAAGAAGCTAACCGGTATCACGCCCGGGCAGTTCCGGCAGAATAATAGCTGGAAGTAGTTTACAGGCTGGAAGTAGTTTACTGGCCAGTATACATGATACCTGCCAAGCAAGCGGTCATGCATGCGGCCAACATGCCGCCGAACATGGCTCGCAGGCCTAGCTGAGCCAAATCGCTGCGGCGTTCGGGAGCAATGGGTCCGATGCCGCCCAGTTGAATTCCAATCGCACCGAAGTTGGAGAAACCGCAGAGTGCGTAGGTGAGGATGACTTTGGTTCGTTCGGACATCGGTGCTTCGCCGTTGGGGTTGGCGTAATAAGCGGTCATGTCTTTGTAGGCAATAAATTCGTTGACGACGATTTTTTTGCCGAGCAGTTCGCCGGCGATGTTGCAGTTGTCGGTTTGAATTCCCATGACCCAAGCCAGTGGGTAAAACACTTTGCCGAAGATTTTGTTGAGCGTCCATTCAAAATCGTAAGACGTCGCAAACAGCGAATTCAATAATCGCTCGGCGCCTTCGCCCAAACCGTAGATGATGGCGTTGCACATCGCCAGTAGCGCAAGGAATGCGATCAGCATTGCTGCGATGTTCAACGCTAGTTTCAGGCCTTCACTGGCGCCGACTGCGGCAGCTTCGATTACGTTGGTGGGTCGTTCTTCGGGTGTGACTTCTGGTTGGGGGCGTGTACTGGGCGTTTCGGTTTCGGGCTGCATAATTTTCGCAATTACGAGTGCGGCAGGGGCCGAGATCAAGCTGGCGGTGACCAAGTGCCCCGCGCTGATTCCTTGGCTTACGAAAACGGCGATCAGGCTTCCGCTGATGGTCGCGAAACCGCCTACCATCAACGCGTTCAGTTCGCTGCGAGTCATGTTTTTAATGTACGGCCGGATCATGAGTGGTGCTTCGGTGTGCCCAACCATCACGTTCGCCGCGGCTGCCATGCTTTCGGGGCCCGAGGTTCCGAGCGTTTTTTGCATGACCCAAGCCATCGCGGCTACCAGCGGTTGCATGAAACCGATGTGATACAAAACGGCCATCAAGGAGGCGAAGAAAATCACGGTCGGCAGCACGTTGAAGGCAAAGGCTTTCAAGAGTGTGGTGTCTTCGTCGTAGCCGCGAAAGACAAAGTAAGAGCCTTCTTTGACGTACGAGTCGATTGCGTTGAACACTGCGTTCACCGCCGAAAATAAAATCCCGTTGTCGTAACGTGGAATCTCTAGGACCTCAGGAGCACCAATCGCAGTCGGCGGAAATAGTTGCGAGTCCCATTGGGCGAACTTGGCGGCGTCGGAGTCAAGTGTGGTAAAGTCGTCTAGGAGCGACTCATGGATGGTTTTGATAGAGATTTCTTTTAAGCCACGTTTGGCCAACGACGCATCGATTTGTTTTGCCGAGAGGATTTTGTTTTCGAACGAAGCGAGTAACGATTGCGTATTGGAAAACTGCTGGTCGAACGTCCAGGCTTGTGATTTAAACAGTGCGGCCGCCAAGACGGCTTGGCAAAGAACACCAATCACTACCAACCGCCAGTTGACTCGCCAGCGATGGCTGCTGACCGACCAGGCCAGTAGGATCATTACAAACAGACCGATCAAACTAATCAAATTAAGAGGCATTTCGGGGAGGCTCGATGGTAACGCGTACGGAGTGAGTTCCGCTTGGGTGGCGGGGGTAACGTTTGACGTCGACAAAATCCGCAACACCCAAGGAGGCTTCATAAAAGCTTAACAACCTTCGGGCAATTCGGCCAATACTCGGCAGTGTAGGTATAACCATTGGGTGGGTGTTTTTTAAAAAACGTGGGCCAAAAGAATCGCCCCGCACTAGAGAGCGCGTATATTTCCATGTCCTAATTGATTTCTCATTCGGAAGTGACTTAGAAATAGTTCGTTATGGTTGCTCGTCTTTTAGTTCCGCTTTGTCTTTGCTGTGTTCTGCTGTGCGTTTTCGTAGGTGTGTTGAGCAAGCGTGCGATTGAGGAAGCGGAGCAGGTGTCGTCGGAGATCGTCGACTTGGACTGCGGCAGTTTGATTGACAAGCGGCCGAAAGTATCAACGGGCGTTTTGATCAGCGATTTTATTTTGGTCGACGAAGTCGCGGCGGTTGATTTCGATGGCGATGGCGCGTGGGACGAAATTGCGGTGCCGCTGTTTAGTCGCGAAAGCTTCAAGTCAAAAGTCGCTTACAGGGCAGTGATTGCTTGTTTTCGAGATGTACCAGATTTGAAGACGCTTAAGCAGCGATTGGCGTCCAATGAGCTGAAAGCAAATTATCGTGTGAATGACCAAGAGTTAGCTTCGGTCTTGCATGCCCAGCTTGCCAAGGAACTCAAGAGCCTAGATTTTAAGAACTCGCCCGTCGTGACCGTCGGTTACGGCGAAAGCAATCCGGTGTTGGGAGCAAAGACGCTGCAAATATGCTATCGACTAGGTGCGGTTGCGATTGGTGTTGGCGTTTTGTCGTTGTTTTACACGATTTTGACTGGGCTGATGGAGAACTTTAAATTGCCTCATATAATCAGCCCGTCGAAAGGTGCCCAAAAGAAGAAAACGTTTTAAAAAACCGAGCCTGTATACTATGCTGCCGAGCCCACTGGCGGCGTGCTTGATCGAGTTCGAACGATACGTGATGAAGAACCGAGTCACTAACTTTGGCGACTCGAAGCCTTGAACCTTGTGCCGGTCACCCAAACATCGGTATCATGCTTGCCCAGATGATTCGTTGGTCTTAGCCTCCAATTCCCGCGACATGACGCAGGTCAACTGTGTGACTTTTCCTTTCCCCCCTTAAAGATTTTGGCCAATAATACGATGTCAAACTTTCCGCGAATTCTTTTACTGTTTGTTGCTGCAATGGTTGCCGTTCTGGCAACATCACAACCGTGTTCGGCTCAGCGAAAGCAAAAAAAACAATACACCACGATTAAAGGCGAGGTCACTTTGAAAGGCCAGAAGTTGAGGTCTTGGAACGGTGACAACCTGAGGATCGACATGGCCAAAATCTCGGCCAAACTTCGTGAGTACGTGAAGTTGCCACCGCTAAAGTATCCAGCCGGCCATGAAAAGTGGACCGCTCAGCAGCGAACCAAGTGGCAAGACAAGTTGGCTGCTACCAAAACCGGCAAGAAGGTGCTTGAGCGAAACCAGAAAATACTGGAAGACGCGAATTCGTTTGATTTGAAAATTGAGCGAGACGGTTCATTTGTAATTTACGATGTTCCCCCTGGAGAGTACGCGATCCAAGGTCGGTACGATCGAGAGATTGGCGAACTGAACTACGCTTACGAAATTTTTGGCAAGCTAAAAGTTGGAAGGGAAGTGGATGAAATCGCTTTGGATCCGATTCGCATCGAAATTACGCCTCAGTACCCGCGAGGTACGCCCGCTCCGCCGTTTAAGATTACGACCTACAACGACAAAGGGAATTTGGAGTTGGGGATGTTTAAGAACAAGCTGCTGTTGATCAACTTTTGGTCCGCTGAAAGTCCGATTGCGGCTAAAGAGCAAAAGGCTGTGCAAAATACGATTGATAAAGTGGTCGATGAAGGCGGTAAGGTGTTGAGCCCAAAAGAGTTCGGCGTGCTGTCAGTCAATGTCGATAAGGATCGCAAGAAGGCGTTGAAGTTGCTGAGCCAGAATAAGCTGCTCAAGGGCAGCCACGGTTTCACGTTGGGCTCGGGTAATCCGTCGTTGTTCAATTACGGTATTCAGGGCGTGCCTTCGTATTGGTTGATTGATACCGATGGCAATGTGCTGATTAATCAGTACGAGTTCGCCAAGTTGATGCGAACCAAGGAGAGCATTGAAGCGATCATTGGTGAGCGTTTGAAGAATAATAACGCTCCTACGCCTGCGAAAAAACGCGACAAGCCTACGCCTGCGAAGAGGTAGTAGTGGTTTAAGAGGTAGTAGTGGTTTAGTTCAGGCTGAACGGTGATTTAACCAAAAAAGGATGTGCGAAATGCACATCCTTTTTTAATTTTAGTCTGACCTCTGTCTCGCAAGTCTGGGACTAGCGAGGTTTGACTTCGCGAGGTGTTCGGCAGAAGCCGATTTTTTCGAGCGAGCTGTAGACTTCTTCGAGCGTCTTTTCGCCAAAGTTGTTGATGCTGAGCAACTCAGAGCGAGTGGTGTTCAGCAGATCGCGGACGCTAAAGATGCCTTTTTCTTCAAGGCAATTGGTGGTTCGGACGGTCAGCCCGATTTCGGCGGTGCTTAGGTCAAGCTTTTCGCGAAGTGTTCTTGTTTCTTCTTCTGCGGCTGATAGAGGAATACGAGTTCTGGCCATCGGGGGTTCCTTCCCATAAAGTTTTTCAGTGTCCTTGATTCTTGCAAGGACTGCAAAATTAACCAACCGTTTGCTCCGTTGGTCACCGTGAAAATCGCCGATCTTGTCGGCAACACGGTTGTTTGTATGGCGATAAAATATAACATAGCCAGAACGCTTTTCGAGCGGTGGCAACTGTTTTTATTGCTCTGATGCTAGCACCTTGGTCGGACGATGAACTTAACTCCTGAACAAATCTTAGAGCCGCTTAACGAACAGCAGCGGCTCGCTGCGGCTCATCTGCAAGGGCCGCTGTTGATTCTTGCCGGGCCCGGCAGTGGCAAGACGCGTGTGATCACCCATCGCATCGCCAATATGCTCGCACACGGCATTGATGCTCGGCGAATCGTCGCGTTGACGTTCACCAACAAAGCCGCCGAAGAAATGAAGAAGCGGATTTTAGTGTTGGCCCCTGATGCGAGGGTTTGGACCAGTACCTTTCACCGGTTTTGCTCGCGAATGCTGCGTCAGTACGCCAACCTGATTGGTTTGCAGCAAAATTTCACGATCTACGACATGAGCGATTCGAAACGGATCTTGAAGCAAGCCATCCAAGGCGCGGGCGTCAATCTCAAACACTACACGGCCGATAGTCTGGCCAATCAAATCAGCAAAGCCAAGAACACTGGCGTGACGGTGGAGCATTTCCGTCCGCGAGTCGGGCATCCGCTGGACCAGATCGTTGCGAAGATTTACCCCGAGTACCAAAAGCGGTTGAAGTTGGCGAACGCGGTCGACTTTGATGATCTGTTGTTGTACGCAGTTGATTTGTTGCGAAACAGTCCCGAGCTTCGTGAGGCACTCGACGATCGTTTTGAGTACATGATGGTCGACGAATACCAAGACACGAACTTGGCTCAATACCAGCTGATACGTTTGCTCAACCATCGTCATAAAAATTTGGCGGTCACCGGCGATCCTGATCAATCGATTTATGGTTGGCGTGGGGCGAACATCGAAAATATTTTGCGTTTTGAAAACGACTTTGAAAACTCGCAAGTGGTTCGTTTGGAGCAAAACTACCGCAGTACTCCGGACATTCTAAACGTCGCCGACCAGCTGATCCAAAATAATTCTCGTCGTAAGAAAAAGGCGTTGTTCACGCATCAGGAACCAGGAGATCCGGTTCGTCTTTTGACTTATCCGAACCCAAAAGACGAAGCCACGGACATTGCCGACACGATCGCGTTGGCGGTTTCGCAGGGCAAGCGTGAGCCGAGCGATTTTGCGATTTTGTATCGGGCGAATTATTTGTCGCGGGCGTTGGAGCGAGCGATGACGGCGGTTGGTTTGCCGTATCAGATTGTCAACGGAACCGAGTTTTACCAGCGTAAAGAAGTCAAAGACTTGATGGGCTATTTGCATTTGCTGAACAACCCGGCCGATTCGGTAGCGTTTGAGCGGATCGTGAATGTGCCGCCGCGAAAGATCGGTAAAGTCACGCTGGGGCGACTGCAAGAATATGCAACCACTCACAACCTGCCGATGCTCGAAGCGGCTCGGCAGATCGAACGGGTCGATTCGATCAAAAAAGCCACCAGCGCGAAGTTGACGCGGTTTGTGGAGATGATGGACCGGCTCGGTGGTCATTTGTTTGAGACCGTCGGCGAGCTATTGCAAAAGATTCTTGAGGAAACTGGCTATCGCGAGTGGCTGGAAATCAATGAGACCAAGGACGACGTCGATCGCGTGGGCAACGTGGATGAGTTATTGGTTGCCGCGAGTGAGTTTGATCAAGAGTTTGACGAAGACGGTTCGCCGCTGGAGGCGTATCTCGAGCGGTCGGCTTTGGTGGCGGCGACGGATGCTTGGGATAACGAGTCGAATTTTGTGACGTTGATGACGTTGCACGCGGCCAAGGGGTTGGAGTTTCCGTCGGTGTTTATCGTGGGGTTGGAGGACGGCGTTTTGCCGCATGAACGGAGCTCGAACGATCAGGATGAGTTAGAAGAGGAGCGACGGTTGTTTTTCGTTGGCATCACGCGAGCGGAAAAGCATTTGCAGATTAGTCGTTGCCAGAGTCGTTTTCGGCGAGGTAGTTTTTGGCCATCGATTCCGAGTCGGTTTTTGATGGAGTTGCCGCGGCAGGAAATGCAGATCTTCGAACCGGTCAGTTCGGATAGTTTTGGACATGCGAATTACGATTCGATTAGTAACGTTGATCCTTGGGGGGATGACTTGCCGAGCATCGATATTAACGAGGTTCCGGAGGTGCAGGTTTATAAGGCAAGCGACGATGGGCCTTCTGCGGATAAGGTGAAGGAGGCGACGCTTGCGAATGTTGCATACAAGCTTTCGGTGGTGCGTGGCGAGGAAAAGGGGGATCCGTCTCCGGCGACGATTGCGTTTCCGGGGATCATGACGGGAGCGGAGGTCGCGGCGCAGAGTAAAAGCCGCACGCGGTTGCATCCCGAGGCTCATCAGGTTGGCATGAAGGTGCTGCATGACGTTCATGGTGTGGGCACGATCGTGGGCATGACTGGCAACGGAGCCAAGCGAACGGCGACGATCGATTTTGAGGTCGGCGGAGAGAAGAGTTTTCGATTGGCGTTTGTTAGCTTGCAGAGCGTAGACGAGTCTTAGTGAGTGTCTGTCGTGATTGCCGACTGGCACTCGTGCACGGGCCGATTTCGGTCGCGCACGGGGTTAGTGATTGAGGTTGTTACCTGAGGTTGTTACCAAATGCTGGTCGTTGCCCGGCCTTTGCTTGGGCCGACCATTCCTTGGGCCGGTCGCCACGCATCTCCCAAAATTTCGAGCAGAGTTCGAAGTGTTCTAGCTGGTTCCTCGCTGACGGGCTTGTTGATTTAGTGTGTTTTGGCGCAGCCAAAAATGTGGAGCTGCGCTTCCAGCCTGTCTTACTCGCTACGCCCATGCAAATGACAGGCTAGAAGCCCATCACCACAGTTCCTCGCTGACGCGTCGGGCTACCATTCACTCTCACTCTCGCTGACGCTCGGTTCCTTGCCAACAAACTTGTTGATTTAACAGGTTTCGGCGAAGCCTAGAAATGTGGTGATGGGCTTCCAGCCTGTCATGCGTGCAGGCATCCTAGGGGGCATTCTAGTGGACCGATTTGTTGACTAAATCAACAGGCCCTCACGCGTCGGACTGCCAGAGCACCTAGATTCAAAAACGGATTTACTCTTCGATTGCGTGGCAGACTTCGATTGTGCAAAACGTTTGGCAGGTTGGTTTTTAATGTCAGGCGAAAAAAAAGCCGGCAAGCAACACGTTGCTTACCGGCCTGGTCTTTTTGTTAGCTAGTCCCGTTGGATTAGGATTCGCGGCGATCGCTACCTTTACGGCGGTCGATTTGGTCTCGCGAGCGCTGGATGGCTTTGATGATCATGTCTTTGGCGACTTCCGCTTCGGCCACTTTGTCGATCTCCACCCACTTATTGGGCTCGAGGTCCTTGTAGTGGGTGAAGAAGTGTTCGATTTGCTGGATCGTGATTTCAGGCAGGTCTGAATATTTTTCGACGCCTTCGTAGCGACGAGTCAATCGCTCGGTTGGGACGGCGATGATTTTTTCGTCTGGCCCTTTGTCATCCTTCATAATCAGCACGCCGACTGGACGGCAGTTCATTACCGCTCCGGGTACGATCGCTCGTGTGTTGGCGACCAAGACGTCGATCGGGTCGCCGTCTTCGGAGAGTGTATGCGGTACGAAACCGTAGTTGCCGGGGTAGACCATCGAAGTGTACAGGAACCGGTCGACGTACAGCGTGCCGGAGTCTTTGTCGAGTTCGTACTTGATCGGTTGGCCACCGATTGGAACTTCGATGATGACATTGATGTCTTCTGGAGGATTATCACCGATTGGAATGGCATCAACACGCATGGGCGGACTCGTCGTTCTTTTTGGAGTGGGGAAAAGTTGTTTAGTAATCGTTTGGTCGCTGCTTCGCTTACTAGTTTACGGTAACAATAAGTCAAGAATTTAGTAGTGGCAAATCGTTTGGTGCGACAATTAGGTGTAAGCCGCAATAGCTCTATCTGTTGAAGCATTTACCACGGTTATGCCTTTGGCCGTCGCCGAAAATTACGATTCAAGGCGCCGTTGGCGGGTTTGTTGACTTGATGGTTGACTTGTTAGGTAGATAGAAAAAAGCCACTGATTTAGATCAGTGGCTTTAGAGCGTGTACAACTTGTGGGACCTGTTATTTACAACAGGTTTTGAGGTTCTACTTTTCTTCTTTGGCACCGATGATGGCCATGAGTTTGTCGGCGAGCACTTTAACTGCCTCTTGAACGTTCTCTTCACCTAAGCGAAGGACTTTAACGGTTTCCCAGCCTTTGTCTTCTTTGCCGTTGAGCGTCACGCGGAACTCTTCAAAGATCTCGTTGATTTCCTCACGTTCTTCGTCGGTAGTTCCGGGAACCTTTAGTTTCCAGCGCCAGTTAAGTTGGCACTGACCTTTGTAAACTTGGATCACATTGCAGTTTCCGGCTTGTCCAAGAAACGTTGCGTAGTCTGACTTACCGCGATTAACGCTTTGGTAAGTGCAGTTAAGATCGGTGTTTTCAACGATGTAGCGTTCTAGGTCGGCGTAAGCATTAAACGCCAATGCACTCGGGCATAAACGCTCCGTCTCCAGCTCCCATTGTTCCCGAGTAATATCAACTGCCATCTGTCTGCCTTCACTGTAACTTATTTTTTGTGCGTTTGCTTTTGCCTACATGATAACGTCTTCCCGATCGGTTGATTACCCGAATCACGAAAAATCCGGACATTCCATCCCGTTTTTTATCACTACAAATGGCCCCCAACTTTCCGGTGAGGCTAGAAGAGGAGTTGCGTGTTACAATAGGATAGGTTAACGATTGCTGCGTGGTCTCAGATTGGCGGTGAAAGTCATTGTGTGCAAGCTCACGAATGTATTTCACCGATTCGATTGACTTTTTACGCGGCCGCCCGTAGCAAATTCTTAGGATTGATAAGAGCAACATGAACAAGCGAGCTGACACAGAGAAGTTTTTTTGGTTGAAGTTCCTCGTAATCGGCTTGGGAACGTTGGGCTATGGAGCGTACGCCGGCTACGACGCCTTGATTACAGGGCCCCATAAACTGGAGGTGTCAGCGGCTTGGGAACCGATTCTAAAGAATGTTTCGCTATCTGAAGAGCAGCGAGATCAAGAGTGGGTTGAGATCGCGACTAAGCATGACTGGAGCAAGAAACGGCCTAAGGAAGAGTACACCGTCAAGCACGCCAGAGATTTCATTTGGTTCAACTACGGGCTGTGGGCGTTTTGTTGGCTGATTGCGTTGCCTTGTTTGTTTTGGTGTTTGAGGACTAAGGGGACGTGGATCGAGTCAACCGAAAA
Organism: Mariniblastus sp.; assembly: GCA_023300235.1. Classification (GTDB taxonomy): domain Bacteria; phylum Planctomycetota; class Planctomycetia; order Pirellulales; family Pirellulaceae; genus Mariniblastus. The sequence goes on along the minus strand of JALZWN010000099.1, from coordinate 6,342 downwards.
CGGTTTGCGAAATTCGGCAGGCCAGGAGTTAACGCTGGATCAAATCACCAAAATCGATAAAGCCAAGTGGGACAAGAAAGGCATCACGATGGTGTATTACAAAGATGCCCAAGGCGTTGAGAACAAATTTTTGATCGATGACTTGAAATACGAACGAGTCGCGACGGACGAAATTATGGCTTGGGTTGAGGAGAACATCGATACCAAGCTGATCGTCAACGGCCGATTGGAGACGGAGATCGCCAAAGAGAAAGCCAAGTTGGCCGCCGAAAGGGCCGCGCGGATTGCGGAGCAAGAACTTGAGCAAGAACAAGGGGATGCTTAAGGGGATGCTTAAGGCTGCTGGTGTGATTCAGCCATCTATCCTCTGGTAGTCTCCCGTTCGGCGAGCCGTCATTTGGCTCGCTCGCGTTCGTTTGTCTTTAAAAATGCTTATTCGTACCCCAAGGTAAGGTTGCGAAAGCGAGTCCTGAATTACGTAATCGCTAAAGTTTACGGATCCCGTACTCGTTCGTTGACCGGCGTGGGTTCGCAGATTCAGCACTAGCGGCGTTTTTATTTTCTGGAAAACAGCTGCTGGCACCGGTTATCCGCTGTGTCGGTTCCGATAACGTACGTGAAGCCGTTTATCGGTTTCATTGGTGCAATATACAAAAGCGCTACATCCGTGACCCCGTTTGTAATCGATTCACGGCAAGGCATTATGCCGTTCTAAAGACAAAATCGTTGGAGTTTTTTGATGATCAAAACCATCTCAACTGTCGTCGCAGCATTCGCTGTGGTCACCTTTGCTGGCCTGTCGGGCAACGCATCTGCTCAGAGTTGCTCAAGTTGCAACTCGGCAGGCAGTTTTTCTTATCCTGTTGACGCCGGTTCTTGTGGAGGCGGTGGATGTTTGGGAAAAGGCCACGGGCGGCTCAGCGCGAACGTTCAAGATTTCAGAGCTCAGCTTGATCATCAAGCGGCCCTGAATGAAAAAATCGCCGCACGAAACGATGCTTGGCCAAAGCCGTTTGCTTGTCAGGACAGGCGAGACTATTACGCCGTTTGGCGCCCGATGCTTGCCGTTGGTAACGAAGTTCAAGCGGTGATGGATCAAAGCTTCTTCACTGAGGACAACGAGCTAAACCGAGTTGGTATCGACCGCGTAAAGGGAATCGCTCTGAACAACCCGGCCAGCGAACGAGCTGTTTATCTTAGCCGCAGTTCTGATCAAGCAACTGACCAGGCTCGTCTTACTGCTATCCGCCACACGATCAACACTTACTACAGTCATCGTGGAGTCGTTGATGTGCGTCTTTCGGATCGCGTTCCAGCAACGATTACTGCTGCTTCAAGCCAGCTTGTCACCCAGTCGTACGGTGAGAACAAGCCTCCTGCGACGATTGCTGACGTGGAATCTGTTACCACAGCAGTGACGCAGTAAGGGTAGGGTACACGGGGCAAGGCATTTTAGTGGCCCAGTCATTTGAGTGGCCAATGGCGGTCAAAAAGCTCCCGAGCACCGAGCAGGCGTTGTTGACGATTTTCAACAACCGATAACAATAGTGGGCTGATCCGTTTGGGGTCGGCCCATTTTTATTTCTATCTCGTCCCATTTCGCCAAAGGCAACCATGGATAAAAAAGCCAAGAAGCGTTTAGAAGTGTTGCGTCAGAAGCATCAAAAGCAAGAAAAGCTGTTGGCCGCGGCGAAGCAACAGACCGACGAACCGGGTGAAGTGGAGAGCATCGAGCGACAGATCGCTGAAATCAAAGCCGAAATCGAGAAAATCAAAAACGGATGATGAAGGCATTGGGGCTTGGTAGCGGTTTGGGTTTTATTGGCCGGCGATGTCGAATCACGCGAGGATTAGAGCTTTGATTGGCTTTATCAATTTGAATAAACAACCGGGGCAGACTTCGCGGGATGCTGTCAACGCGGCACAGCGATTGGTGCGTCCGGCAAAGATTGGGCACTGTGGGACGCTTGATCCATTGGCTACTGGCGTGCTGGTGGTGTGTGTCGGCCCAGCGACTCGATTAACGAATTTGGTCCAAGAGACCTCGAAGACCTACGTCGGCGATTTTCGGCTGGGCGTTTCGTCAGATACCGAAGACATCGAAGGCCAGTTAGAACCGCTGGCTGAGGCTCCCGTCGTGACGGCCGCTCAGATCGAAGCAGTGTTGCCGGATTTCGTTGGCGAGATTGAGCAGATGCCGCCCAAGTTCAGTGCGTTGAAAGTCAACGGAAAACGAGCCTACGATCTGGCAAGGCAGGGCAAGGAAGTCAAACTAAAGCCACGGCAGATTCAGGTTTACTCGCTGCGGTTGACTGGGTTTGAGTATCCCAACTTTCAGTTGCAGATCGAATGTGGCACCGGGACTTACGTGCGGTCACTGGGCCGTGACATTGGTGCGAGTGTCGGATCTGCCGCGATCATGACGGCTCTGGAGCGAACGGCGATCGGGGAGTTTTCGGTGGCTCAAGCGGTCCGTGTGGACGATCTCAATGCCGAAAATATCGTTCAGCATTTGTTGCCGGTGGATCATTGTTTGCAGGGCGTTGAGCGAGTGATTTTGGACGACGATCAGGCTGCGGGGTTGGTCGATGCAAAGCCAGTTCGTTTGCTGGGCTTCGCCGATTCTGAACGGGTGGTGGGTGTTGACGGGCAAGGACGAGTGTTGGCGATTTTGATTCAGCGAGAAGATTGTATTTTCACGCCGAAAATTAACTTCGCGAAGTATTGGAACGACTGAGCCGCTCGACTGCCGGTCGTGTAGCGGCTCGATTGGTGTAGCGGCTCGATTGGAAAAAAGGCAGCGACAGTGCTTTTAGCCTTTTTGTATCCCACGCGTATTTCCGGTAAGAAAAAGCCAAGGCCTTGTGAGGCGCTGGCAAAGCACTCGCCCACTCGCTGGTGTGGTCGCCACGGGTTCTTGGCCAACGCAACGACCTTGCGTGCCGCAATGATCAAGCCGGATTCCAAAGAACCCGGCGAGAGAGAGATTAGAGTTTGGCTACAGGGTTGGCCTACAGGATTCCGCCGTGTGTGCGAACCGGGTTCAGGTGACTTGGTTGATCCAAGAACCAGAACCGGTGCCACTCTTCGCGAAGGTTGCGAAGGTCTTCGGATTGATAGATCAATTGTCTTGCGCGAACTGCTGGGTCAGCGTCGTAGGCCGGTATGAAGCATCCAACGCTAGTTGTCAGAGCTAATCCCAACAACGCCGCAGTGATAAATCGACGCATGTTCTGTACCTTCAAATGTTCTACAAAAATGATTTCATAACTCAAGCGATACGCCGCTTGATGAAGGTATGATCGGCACGTTTGGCACGATAGGTTTAATCGGAATCATTGATTTATTTGTAAAACTTTGACATTGCTAGCAGCTGCTATGCCAGTGCAACGCCTTTGATGGTCCCGTCGACGACAAGCTTTTCGTTCACATAGCCTTGGAAATCGGCTTTGAACATTGCGTTGGGTCGGAAGCGACCTTTTTTGAGCATCAGGACAAGGCGGTCACCGGGAACGACTGGGCCGCGGAATCGAATTTCTTCTAGGCCGCCGAGTCCAACAACTCCATTGCTGACTAGCCCTGTTTTGATGGCGAAGTATGATGAAAGTTGAGCGGCGCTCTCGCAGATCAGTACGCCAGGCATCAGCGGTCGCTCAGGGAAGTGTCCACGAATCCAGAACATTTCCTCGGAAACGTCCAAGTATCCAACTGCCCGCGAGTCATCCATTAACAAAACGGCATCGAGAAGTTGCATCTCAAAGCGATGCGGATTGACTTTTAAAATCTCGTCGCGCGAAGCCAAGACATTGTCACAATCAAATTCTGAAAATGGAACAAATACTGTCTTAATTGGAACACCTTAATATCAAAAAGCCCGCTGGAACTGAAAACCGTCTGACCCCTATGTTCGCTGAAATGGAGTTGTTTTGGAAGGCGAATCGGGCAGAATGTTTTAATCCTTAGAATTTACCAAGCTTCGGTGTGCGACCACCCGAAGTCGAATCAGTTTGTTCGAACTTGTTGCTCAGTTACACTTCCAGTCGAAGACTGCCAAGCTACAATGTAATTCTGCTTTTCTACCCTCTAAAACGCTGGCTTTGGGTGTTCAACCCAGCTCTTGCGGACAGATTTATAGATTGATCCAATGTCTCCTTCCAAGATTGCAACGTTGCTGCCTCTATCGAATAAGAATCAACAGATCGACGGGCAAACGGAGTTCTTTGTTGCGCCGAAATCAGAGATTCCTGCGGTCGATAATCTGTTGGGAAATCAACCGCCAATCTTTGGCCCGGATGATCCGACGCCCGACTTCCGGTTGCATAGCCCGGTCGTTGATAAATCAGCGACCAGGAGTGCGTTAAAGGAATCTGAAAGTGGCGATTCTGAGACAGCGAAGGCTTCAACAGAAAACACTGAGCTGAATACAGATGGAGAAGAAGTTTCTGATGGTTCCGACATGACTGCGGTTGTCCTTGCATCTGAACAAGACGCTGGCGGTACGTTGCCAGATTCGTTGATGGCCGGTTGGTGGCCGTACCTGTTGATCGGTGTGGTATCGGTGGGGTGGGTTGTTGCTCAGTTGTGTTTAAAGCGAGCACCGAGCTTCAAACACCACGTCATTCCAGAACGCACTCCAGATGAAATCCAGTCGACTACTAAAGGCAAGTTTAAGGTCTCGACTCGGTTTCAGAAAAATGAAGCTGGCCAAGAGGTAGGCAAGGTAGAGCAAAACTTAGTGACGAGTGTAGTGCCTGGGTCGCTTGGAATCCCCAAGGCAAACGCTGAAGCCACAGCGAGCAATTCTGCCAAGACTCAGACGCAGGCCGGCGCGAGTGTGGATCGACCGACTGATGATGAATTTGAATTTGATTTTGTTTCTGATTTCGGGGATTCAGATTCGGACTTGCTCAGTGAAGAACAGAGGAGCAAGATCCTTGAAGCCGCAGAAATTATCGCTTCGCAGAAAAAACGAAAAGCAGCTGGAGCAGAATCGCGATTCAAGTAGTCGGTTGCGATCGGTTTTTGTGCCGAGGAATTTAGGTCTTGCGATTGAAATTCGTGTTTTCCACCGGCCGTGTGATTCCTGCAGGCGGGGCTTTTTGGGTGACCGAGCTTGACTAATTGCTCTGATCCGCATGTTTTGCCAGCCATCTACGTGGGATGTAATTTGTCGAAGCTGTTCGGTTAACGGCAGGGATATTTTTGTTACAATGTGAGATCGAGAATCAAATTTGTGTCGTCTTTCGGTAACTGGTTGCCCGCGTCTAATAATGCAGCCAATGACCGAAAAAACTTATCGGTTGCCATGAAATCTAAATTGTCGGTATTTGCAGTGCCTTCGCATCAGGACCCCCTGTTTGTCGGTGATTTGAAATTTGAGGAGACTCCTCTTCAGCTTGCTACGCCGTCGGTTGAGGAGTTAGCCAGAGAGTTGCCCTCGCTTTTGGGGACGGGAGCTTTGGGGCGAGGCATTGCTACACCGAATGGGCCTGTGGTTGGCAAGGCAGCGGGGTTTTCAGAGGCGACCGACGATTCAAAAGTTGAACCGGCGATTTACAATCAAGTTGATGAAGCCGGTAACGAAACGATTTCAGGTGAAGGTGCTGATCCTGAAAACCTGACGCCGAAACCGCCCAGTGCGACTGGCCAACTGACGGGGACGCAAACGACAATCGCGGGGGTAAGGGATTCGAAGGATGAGGTGCCAGAAGGCATTGAGGCTTTCCTGTCCGCTAATTGGCCTTACCTATTGGTCGCGGTGACGTTGCTCTGCTGGGCGTTTTCTCAAGTTTTTATAACACGCGATCCAAGCTTCCGACCGCCTCCGCGAAAGCGACCGAAGAAGCGAGGCGAACCCGTCGTCGAAAACCCGCGAGGCCAATTCAAAAAGGCCGAGCGATTTATGAAACCGAAAGATAAAGAGGTTCCTGACGACAACGAACCGGCCGCAATGATGATGCCAACCGAAGTGAGTGTGGTTGAAGAACTTGTGTCCGCAGAGCCAGATGTACCTAAAGTTAAATCAACAAACGAACGACGAGCCAACACCATGCCAATTGATCAGCCAGCCGACGATGATTTTGACTTCGAACTTAGCGAAGGATCGGACTCAGATGTGTTCAGCCTTGAAGACGCCGCTGAAATGAGCGAAGCGTCGGGCTCTTTCAAATCCAGCGGGTCAAGCAAAAGGTTTAAGACAGAGGATGATCTCGACGCGTCCGTGGTCGGCAATGGTGGTGAGGTAGAGGATGACGAGTTCGTTGCATTTGACGATCAAGATTCTCAGCTTTCGTTAGCCGATAGTGATACTGAATTTGGGTTTGATCTAGACGACGATGATGA
>JALZWN010000098.1 GCA_023300235.1 Mariniblastus sp. | reverse complement strand
GAAATCCCGTGAGCATGTTTTTCAAAGGGGCTTTCTTAAATTAGTCCTTTTCTGATCGCGTAAACATGGCACCCTTTTTCGATAAGGTTATCGGGGAACCAATTGTCTGTTTCTTAAGCCACCCACAATCAACCCGGATGGACCCATTTTTAGGGCGGCGTTTATCCAAAGAACTGCTGGGGGGTGACTGTGTTAGGGGTTTGTTGAGTGCAGCTTAGCTTTGTAAAAATGCGTTCCTGCTTGCTCGCTTATGCGAACGCTTCTGCTTATGCGAACGCTTCTTTCACGGAGTGGAAGGCGACTATCTGCGAATGGCTAAATCGACAGGCCCTGACGCGTCGGGCTACCAGAGCACCTAGATCCAGAAGCTGATTCTATGAGTCTTGAAGTTCGTAGCTGGAACGCAATTTCGCTGAATGCTCATTCATCAGGTCGACGCATTTGTCGCCGGGGATGGGGGTGCTGATGAAATTGCCTTGGTAGGAGTGGCAGTCATTGGCTTTAAGGAATTCTATTTGTGCTTGCGTTTCAACGCCTTCGGCCAAGACTTCCATGTTGAGGCTTTGACCGAGCACGATGACGCTGGCGGCGATGGTGCCGTCGTCGGCTGTGGGGATGTCTTTGATGAATTCGCGATCGATTTTAAGCACGTCGATTGGCAAGTGTTTTAGGTAGGCCAATGAAGAATAGCCAGTGCCAAAATCATCGATGCTGATTCGACAGCCTAGGTCTTTTAATTCAAACAGTTTCGCGCTGGTGTTTTCAAAGTCGTCGATCAGCAAGCCTTCCGTGATCTCCAATTCGACCAACTCTGCAGGTAAGTCGTATTTGAGAATGGTCTGTTTGATATCGTCGGTGAATTTAGCATCGCGGAACTGAATCGGACTAATGTTGATCGCGATTCGGGCTGGCAGTCCTTGTGCTTTCCAGTGTGCGGCTTGTGAGCAAGCTTGGTCGAGCACCCATCGGCCGACTTCGACGATCTGGCCGTTGCCTTCGAGCAGCGGAATGAAGTCCAACGGTTTAATGTTTTTGCCTTCGTTGTTCCATCGCAACAAAGCTTCGAAGGCGGTCAGTCGACCGGTTTCGATGTCGCATTGTGGGTGATAAACAACCGAGAATTCTTCCCGTTTGATGGCGCCGGCAAGGCGGTTTTCTAGCGAGCGACGATTGCGTATGTTTTCGCTCATCTCGTTGGTGTAGATCGCAAGGCCTTGTTGGGCTGTTTTGGCCACGTACATGGCGGTGTCGGCAAAGCAGAACAGTTCATCGGCGTTGGTGGTGTCCGTCGGAGCGAGGCTGGCGCCGATGCTAAGACCGACGTAGACCTCTTGGCCTTCGACTTGCATTGGCGCGGCGATGGCTTTGATGATTCGATCGGCAATCGATTCGATGTCTTTAATTGAGTCCGTGTTCTTCAAGATCACGGTGAACTCGTCGCCACCAAGTCGAGCGACCAAGTCGGTTGAACTGACCAGGCTTGAAATTCGTTTGGCGGTTGTCTTTAAAACTTCGTCGCCAGCGGCGTGACCCATCGTGTCGTTGATCGATTTGAAGCCGTTCATGTCCAAAACTAGCAGCGCCATCGGGACGTTATGGGCGACAGCATGAGTCACGCGTTCTGCAAGTTCCTCTTGGAACTTGTGTCGATTGGCGAGCCCTGTTAGCGGATCGAAGCTGGCTAGTTGGTTGAGCTGTTCGGCTTTGAGGGTCAAACGGTCGGTGGCCGAGCGTAGCAATGTGTCGTCGCGGAGAGTACCGAAAATGCTTGGCAGCGTGTCGTTTTTTTCGTTTTGTTGCAAAAGTCCGCGGCAATTGACGTACTTAGTGGATTCGCTGGACCCAAGCGTAAGTTCATGGTTGAACTCGTTTAGTGTTCCGTTGGATAGGGTGAAGTGCTGCTGGAGTTCGCTGATGTGTTTTGCGTGCCAAACTTTGACGAAATCGACCAAAGCAATGGTGTCGGGTTGTTGTGGGAGACCGCAAATAGTCAGTGCTTCGGTTGACAAGGTGACTTGATTCGTGCCCGAATCCCAACGCCAGTGGCCGACGCCTGCAGTTTCTTCGGCAAGTTCGAGCAAGCGGGTTTTTTCTTGGAGCGATGCGGTCATGTTTTCAAGGCGTCGAGTTCGAACATTGAAGAACTTTTCAGACTCGAATGACAACCAGAACGCCGTGATGATCGTTCCAACGGAGTGTAACAATCGGTCCGCTGATTCTCTAATCGGATTACCAATGCTGATGTGGTTTAATAGATCCAAGCAGGAAATCCCAAGCAAGGCGAATGTCCAGACTAAAGCGACTCGGACACCGGCAAGTTGAGCGGCCAAGAAAATGACGGCTGAGTAGTACAGTGCTGCTTGAGAGAACGTAAATTCGGTTACGATGGTGCAACCGCAAAGTACAAGAACCGTAGAAAACACAAATAGGTTTGCTAGGAATGATCGGTATTGGGGAAGTTTCTGAACGAGCTTAATGGTCGCAAACGAAGCTAAACATCCGCTGGCGGTCATTACCGCGAGGCTGTAGGACTTTAGAACAAACAGATAGTTGGCGGCAATCAGAGCCCAGACGGTCGCGGCCACGAACGCATAGTATTCTAGCAACTGCAATCGCTGCTTGAGCGCAGAATCGCCGTCCATGTAGTTTTCTAATTTGCGTTGCCAGAACATAGTGACTTGATGGGAGCGAGCTGTGTAGGTGCGTTTGAGAACGCTCCTACGGGGTAGTAAATTAGGAGAAGGTGACGAAATGTAGGCCCCAATAAGGGGTAGGGCTTGTTTAACTTACTAACTATTTACTTGCCACAGCGGGGCCGATTAGCATCGTTGGTACTGCCGGAAGAATCGTTATCTGAGTCGATGCGGTTGTGCGGGTTGTGTTAGAAGTCTGGGCGAGTAACGTGTGAAATTGGTCGCGTGGCGTTAGCCGTCCAATCGCAGCCAGTCCGGCAAACGTGTGGCTTTGCCGTCGGCGGTCATCGCGGCAACCACGGTGGAGCCGGTAGCGATCAGGTCGTCACCGACGTGGATTTCATACTCGTGGGTGACGCGTACTTTTTTGGCATGGGTGACCTTGGCTTTGATGGTCAGCAAATCGTCATAAACGGCCCCGCGTCGATAGTCACAGGTGGCTTTGGTGACGACCAAGAAAATTCCGGCGGTCTCAAGGTCTTTGTAGTTGCGCCCGCTCGCTCGGAGCATTTCGACGCGAGCGATCTCGAAGTAGTTCAAATAATTCGAGTGATGGACACGGCCTTGCGCGTCGGTTTCGCGGTACCGGACTCGCAACCGAAATTCAAATTCTCGCAATACCAAGGGCAACTGTACCGAACAGGCGGGGTTTGACGAGGTTTCAGTTGCTTTGGATTCCATAGTGCGTTCCTTTAGAAATCGATTATAATCCGGCGGTTTTCAGAGCATGTCACTTAGTAATCAGCGGAGCATCGACAAGTATGAGTCAGGGAGAAGGATTCGGATCGTCGATCGGGTTAAAAACAATGAGTGGTAGAGACTACCCAGCGATCCGACAGTTTACAGTTTTTCTGGAAAACCGTGTAGGCAGGCTGACCAGCTTGATGCGGCGTTTTTTAGGTTCTGAAGTTCGCATGTTGTCGATGAACATTGTTGATTCGACTGAGTGCAGTTTGGTAAGATTGGTTTTTAGTCATCCAGAAACTGGCCGCGAGATTCTTGAGCGCGCCGGGTTTGCGATGGTTGAAAGCGATTTGTTGGCGGTTGAATTGGGCGACGGTGAACAACCGTTACTGCAGGTGTTTACTGCGTTGTTGCAAGCGGAAGTGAACTTGGTGCAAACCTGTGCTTTAATGGTGCCCAACCACGACGCGAATGTGCTGGGGATTCTGGTTGATAACATCGACCTTGCTTGCGAAACGCTGGCGACGAGCGGTTTTCGTATTCTAACCGAGAACGAATTGCAAGATTTGTCATAAGGTTGGTTGTCGCGCCCGGTTACTTTTGAATTCCGCAACCACGTATTGCTCTCGCCAAATTAGTCTTCATCGAAATTGAATTGTTATGTCGATTCGAGTCACTTGCAACAAATGTCACACTCGATTTAACGTCAGCGAAAAGTTCGCTGGAAAAGAAGGCCCCTGCCCCAAGTGTAAAGCCAAAATCCGCGTGCCGATGCCGACCGAAGAGGTTCGGATCGAAGCGCCGAAAACGAAGGGGCCAACCGATACCGAAGGTCGAGCGATCGTCGATCCGATTTTGCGGAAGGATACCGTGCTGTCGACCGTTCAAATCGTGTTGTTGGTCGTCGGGATGGTCGGGTTCTTGGCGCTGGCGTTCGCGATGCGTTATGTCGTGAGTGATTGGGAGAGCCAGTTAGGCGGGGTGGTGCTGGGAGTGGGGGCGTTCTTGATGGCCGTGCCGTTGCTCTTTATTACGTATCACATTATCCGCGATAATGAGCTGGAACCATTCGCCGGGATGGAGCTTTGGAAGCGAATTGGAATTTGCAGTGTGGTGTTTGCGGCAAGTTGGGTTGCGCTGCCGGCGGCAGCTTACGTTTTCAACGGGCAGTTTCCTGAGGCTTCGTGGGTGTTGGCATCGCTGATTATGTTTGCCGCAGGTGCCGTCGCGTCGATGGGTAGTTTTGAGTTCGAATGGTTGTTGGGGGTGGTGCACTATGGTTTGTACTTTGCCGTTGGCATCATTGCGAGAGTGTTAGCTGGTTTGGATGCGTTGCCTCATACACCCCGGGCGACTCCGGGTGGCGTGGACCCGTGGGCGACTTCGATGATTGAATCTGCGGCGGCGATCGCGGATTTTGTTTGCGTTTGCTGCTAACGGTTAGGAAGTACGTTGAATATTCAAGACTTGCCCGAGATTCAGGCGTTGCTTGGTTCGGATTCGTTGGTGCGGATCCCCAGCCAAATTGATGTGCCGGTGACCGACCGAGTTCGCCGCTTGATTGACTGTAGCGTGTTTCAGCGACTTACCGGTATCAGCCAATTGGGCGTGGTGCGGTTTGTTTATCCGGGGGCAACTCATAATCGTTTTGAGCACTCGTTGGGTGTGTATCGAAATGGCTTGTTGTTCTTGCAAAAGTTTTGTTCGTGCGAGCGATTTTGTGCGACGGTCAGCAGGCAAGATGCGGAGCTGTTGTTGTTGGCGGCGTTGCTGCACGACGTCGGCCACTGGCCTTTTGCTCATCCGATCGAAGACATGGACTTGGGTGGACTGCCGGCTCACGAAGCGTTCGCGATCAACTATTTAAGCGACCCCGAGATTGCGGATTTGTTGGAGAAGGACTGGAACGTCAAGCCAACACAGGTGGTGGATATCATCAGACGAAAAGGTGACGGGCCGGCTGAGCGAATTCTTGGATCGATTTTGTCAGGGCCAATTGATATCGACAAAATGGATTATCTCTACCGAGATAGTTTGCACGCGGGTGTGCCTTACGGTCAAAACTTCGATGCGCCGCGGTTGATCAAGAGCCTTTGTTTGAATGAAGCCGGAGATCGATTGGCGATCACGAAAAAAGGTAAAACCGCGGCCGAGCTGATGGTGTTTGCTCGGTACGTCATGTTCAGCGAAGTTTATTGGCATCACGCGGTTCGCAGTGCGACGGCGATGTTTCAACGAGCTTTTTTTCGTTGGCATGAGACGGCGGTGAGGGCGGCGGATTTTGAAAGCACGGTTAAAGAGCTGTTCGGGTTGTCCGAGCACGACATGATTTTGGAGTTGATTCGGCAAGGAGACCAAACGGTGGTCGCCTCGATCCTAACGGATCTCTTTGGTGCTCGCCGTCGACTGTACAAACGGATTGCTGCCTTTGGGATGGACAATCAACAAGATTTGTATTCCAAAATCGCTCAGCAACCTTATCAGCGTTTGGTCTCGCTTGGGCAGACGACCGCGGCTGAGTTGCAACGGATTTTGGGCGTGGCGGTTGAGACGGATGAGGTGCTGATCGATGCGCCGCCGGTGGGGCTGGAAGTTCAGTTTGACGTCGATGTGTACTATCCGGGGTTGGACGCGTATCGCAAGTTGGGTGATGTTTCGCCGGTGGTGAAAACGTTGGCTCAACGGCAGTTTGATGACTTTGTCAAACAAGTGCGTGTTTTTGTGGCTCCGCGGTTGAAGGCGTTGATCGCCGAGCAAAAAATCGATGTTAACCAGATGTTTGCCAAACTGGTGGCTGAAGCGCTTGATTGATTTGCGAAAGCGGCCAGAATACGGCGGTCCAAAAGCAACGAACATTTATTAGCAAACCATTTTTCTGAGACCAAAGCGTTGGCCAAAATTAAACCAGACTGCGAAGTCGAAGCCACGATCACTTTCCAGCCACTGAAGATTCGACCCGCGGAAGCTCGATTGTACGAGGTCGCCAAGAAGTTGCCGGGCGATCAGATCGTAGTGGTCTCGGCCGGGCGCGGTCAATCGGCGGCGATGATGGCGAACGATCGCCGCAAAGCGTCTGTCGTTGCGTGGTATTTAGATAGCTACCGATGCCAGCTTGCGTCCGAGCATGCGCTTGCGGTCGCGTCACGAGAGTCCGGTGCGGCGTTGAGTTACGTTTGTGGATCTGATTGGCCGCTTGACGATCAACAGGCTGATTTGGTGATGCTGGAGCAACCCAAAACGGGTGAAGCTGAACTTGGCCGCGAGTTGTTGCAAATCGGATGGCATCAATTGAAGATCGGCGGTGCGTTTGTCGTTGCGACGGATAATCCAAAAGATAGATGGCTGTTGGAGCAGATGCAGGTTTTTGATAAATCGATCAAGGTTCGCAAGTTTGACGACGCGATGGTTTACTATGCGATTAAAAAGAAACCGCTTAAACGCCTGCGAGATTTTTCGTGTCAGTTAGCGTTTCGCGACGAAGGGAATTTGTTGCAATTGGTCACGCGGCCGAGCGTTTTTGCGCATCGGAAACTCGACACCGGTGCTCGACACATCATGGACAATGTGGAAGTGTTCCCGGACGCGGAACTGATTGAGATTGGTTGTGGCAGCGGCGCCGTGGCGATGGCTTTGGGCGCTCGGGACGCCAGTGCTCGCGTGTTGGCGATCGACTCGAATGCTCGGGCGGTTGACTGTTTGAAACGTGGGCTAGAACTGAACAGCATCGAAAATGTCACGGCGGAGGTCAACCATGATGGTCGGTTGGGAGATCGTGAAGGGAAGTTTGACATGGCGTTGGCGAACCCGCCCTACTATGCGGATTTTCGGATCGCTCAGCATTTCATCGAAACTGCGCTGCGGGCGTTACGTCCGGGAGGGCGGTTGATGTTGGTCAGTCGCAAGCCGCAATGGTACCGCGATAACCTGGGGCAGTGGCTGGAGGATTGCGAAGTGTTTGAATGTAGGCGGTATCACATTGCGACCGGGGTCAAAGCTGAGCCAGAGGCTTAGTGGTTGGTGTGGACGAGAGCAGAAACCGCTCTCGAGCGTTAATAGACGCCAAAATAATCACCAAGTTGAATCCGTTTTATAAACTTGGGAGGCGTCGTAAGTGGTAGCTCCACGCGTTAGGGCTTGTTGATTTAGTCAACAAATCCGCCTTCTAGAATGAATCTCAGACTGCCTGCGCGCATGACAGGCGCTGGAAGCCCATCACCACATTGTTTAGGCTTTGCCAAAAACTATTAGATCAACAAGCCCGTTAGCGAGGATTCGCACGGGGGTCGCGCGAACGCGTCGAGCTACCAGAGCACGCAGCTTCAAAAACTGATTTACCTTGATGCAATAACTCGAATGCTTGCATTGAATGGTCCCGCAGGGGACAATGAGCACGTTGTTTTGCTCAATTATGTTTTGACTTGGAGTGTTGTCGCTATGCGAGTTGTTTTTAGTCGGATGTTTGTTGCTTTGTTGTTGGCCGGAGTATCGGTTTCGGTTCTTACAGCGCAAGAAACTCCAGAGCAAGAAATGGGATCAAAAAAGAAAGCGACTAAAACCCTGCCAGACCGAATCGCTCCAGACCAAGCGAAGTGGTACGCACATTATGTGAAGCAAGCCAACGCTCCCAATCCGGACGAACAGTTGCTGAATGAAACTCCAGAGCCTTCGATCAAAGATGGTTTTGTCGACTTGTTTAATGGAACGGATCTATCGGGTTGGACGCCAAGAGGCGGGACTTGCAAGTTCGAAGTGGTTGGTGGGGTGATCGAGGGTACTTGTATGCCCGGTGCGAAGAGCACTTATTTGTGTACTGAGCGGAACGACTACCATGATTTTATTTTCACTTGTGAAGTGAAATGGGAGATCGACGGTAATACTGGCGTCATGTTCCGCGCCAAGGTCAAGCCTTCGACGAAAGCCAAAGAAGACACCGACCAGACGAAGGTTGTTTATGGTCCGCAAGTTGAATTAGAGGATTTTGCCAAAGCTCGTTTTTGGTCAGGAGCGATTTACGGTCAAAGTTGTGGTGGTTACTTTCATCCGTTGTGGTTGAAAGACCACGTGAAGACGCGAACGGCGATCAAGAAGGACGAGTGGAACCGGTTGACGCTTTCATGCAAAGGCAAGGTTGTCAAAACTTGGATCAACGGTGTCCCGATGGCTCATTGGGTCGATGAAAAGAACGAGTATCCAACAGGTTATTTCGGGCTGCAGGTTCACAAGGGGAAACAGGGCAAGATTCTGTTCCGAAATGTGAAGATCAAAGAATCTACTGCCGCCGTTGAAAACTAAGATGAGTACACTCGCTGAATCGGTTGTTTTTTTTGGTTTTGATGATCCCAAATTGGATAAGAGTTCTCAATAAAGCGGAGGTGGATGATGCGTATTGTTAGTTGCTCGATTCTAGGCTCGTTTGCGGTGATGGCGCTACTGACAGCGATGTGGCCGAGTGGGGGTGGCGTGAATATCCCCAGCAATTTAAACGCTCAAGACCAAACGTTTCTGGACAAAGAAACCGAACCGAGCGAAAAGGTGGCGTCCGTTCGCTTTTCCCCCGGTACCGAGCGAACGATCAAGGCCGAACAGGCCCTGAAAGAAATCGTTAGCTTGAAATTCGACAAGACACCATTTTCTAAAGTTGAGCAAAAGCTTGAAACACTTTCTGGGTTGAATTTTGTCTTGCACCAATCCGCGTCGGATGATGACTTGTCGCTCGACGATGAGATTTCTTTCGAACTGATCGACACACCACTCGACAAAGCCCTTAGTCTATTGCTTGGAACCAAGAATGCGACTTACGTTATTGATGATGGGATTGTAATTCTGATATCTCTTGACGAGGCTAACGATGACAGGTGGTTGCGTCTTAAGATGTATGATTGCCGAGATTTGGTTAAATCGATTTTGGCCAAAAATCGCCCCGATCCCAATGGCGAGCAGACGCTTCTGGACATGGTGCAATCGATGATTAGCCCGGATAACTGGGAAGAAGGAATGGGTGGGAGGGGTACGGTGGTTTTGGTTAATGGAACATTGATTGTCAAACAGACCGAACTGATTCATCAACAGATCGAAAAATTTCTAGGCGATTTAGAGGCCAGTGTGCTTCTCCGGACGCGATCCGGTGTGATCAAGAAAGGAACAAACAACCAATCGAGACCAAGTGATTCGCAGACCGGCGACCGAGGTAGCGTTCGCGTGCTTAATCTTCCTCCGGTGAGTTCAGCAAAAACGGCAGATCAATTAATACAGCAACTCGAGACGCGACAATACGTCAGGCCGACTATTCCGCTTTCTAAAGGGGAACTCGAAAAAGCAGCGGCGAAGCTCAAGGATCGCTTCCCCATGCGTTCCATCCGCGATCGCTTGCATTTTCAAGCGGGCGAACCAGCAACGGAAGACCTGCCAAGTTACTCGGATCGCCACGGGGCGAATCTCGCTGCTCTTCATTCTGGCAACATCGATTCGTTTATTAACAGAAGCGGGCAAGGGGTGGGAAGGACAACCAACCTAATTGGTCCTAGAGTGTTGTTTGCTCTCGAAGTCCCCTTCGCCGAAAAAGCAAAAGCCATTCCCGTTGCGTCGGCATTGTTGTTTGAAGAAGAAGTCGAAGTTGACAAAACGGTCAAGATGAAAGAGTCTCGATATCGGGCTCGTATGGGGGAGATGGACCCCGATGCTGACTTTGTTAACAGTTTGTCACCAGACGGCCTTCCAAAACAACAAGCTTTGTCAATATTCAATTCGCGAGCCGCGGCCTCGTTCGCCGAACAGAAAACTGGGTTTGTAAAAAACATTGATGAAGTTGCTGGGTTCGAAGCACACCGAATTCGGTTTGACGCTGGTTGGCCAGGAAACCTTCGCCCGAGTGTTAAGGCGCTGAAGGCTAGAGACATTAAACCAACCAGCCAAAGCATCGCATGGAAGGTTAACCGTCTCCAATTGGTAAGTTTGCTTATGCACGACCAGCCATGCGTTTATGATGTGGATGAATTACCCGACATGAAAAACCTGAACAGCGAGACAGTCAATACTCGACCGCTAAACGATTTTGAAACTTCTGGACTTAAAGCACTGGAATCGGGAGAGGAATTGTTGGTTCGTGCGACCAAAAATAGAATCGTGATGGCTGGAGCAATACGAGCCAGCAAAGGTTGTCTTGCTTGCCACACTGGAAAGCAGGGCGATTTGCTGGGCGCATTTTCTTATGAGTTTCTCAGACACCCGCGAACTCAATCGCAACGCTCCGGTCTCAACAGCGGTCTGTGAGGATCCCCGAACTAGGTATCGCCTGCTTCGTTAGGGCCGAACGAAATTGAATGGGCTGGCTAACAACGAGCCGAAAAAAGTGTTCTATGGTTCAGGGTTCGCATTGAGAGTAAATGCTGCGGCTGCAGTGGCGTGGATTTGGGTGGTGTCAAAAATTGGGATGTCCAGATCGCTTTGTTTAAGCATTAATGGGAATTCTGTGCAGCCGAGTACAACGCCTTGGGCGCCGCGTTGAATCATCGCGTTGATTGCGTTGGTGACGTACGCTTTGGATGCGGGGATGATCTGGTCGAAGGTGAGTTCTTGTTGCACGATGCGGTGGAGTTCGTCG
>JALZWN010000097.1 GCA_023300235.1 Mariniblastus sp. | reverse complement strand
AAAAGCAGGTGATCGTCAAAATTTTTTCCGACGGTATCTTATCGGAAACCGCTTGGTTTTGATAAGCTGTGGGCCATAGAGAAGCTAGTTTTAAGTAAGGATTCATCGATGGCGACGTGCGGTTTTTTGGGGATTGATGGCGGCACACAAGGGCTCTCCGTTGTTTTCACCGATGAAAACATGCGAGTGCTGGCCACCGGTGACGGCGGTTATGAAATGACATCCGGACTGGGCGATGGCTGTTACGAGCAACAGCCATGCGATTGGGAGCAGGCGTTAGTCGATGCGATGGTGGACTTACGTAGTGAGGTCGACGATATCGAAGTTTTGTCGATCGGCATCTCGGGGCAAATGCATGGCGAGGTCTTGGTCGGCGAAGATGATCAACCGCTCAAAGCCGCTCGACTCTGGTGCGATGCTCGTAATGAAGACGAAAGCCAGGAGTTGACGGGGTTGCTAGGCGTTAAGATGCCAAAACGAATCACCGCTGCTCGATGGTTGTGGACGATCCGCAATCAGGCCGACGTGGCCGCTCAGATCAAACACATTACCACGCCCGGCGGCTGGCTGGCGTTTTGTTTGACGGGGCAGTGGAACTTAGGCATTGGCGATTGTGCGGGGATGTTTCCGATCGATCAGCAGACTCTGAGCTACGACGAAGCGTTGTTAGCCAAGTTCGATCAATTGGCTGGCGCTTCGGTGCCGGCGTTGGCGACGTTGCTACCGTCCGTCCGCCGGGCGGGCGAAGACGCGGGGGCGTTGACCGAGGCGATGGCCGCGAAGCTTGGTTTGCCTGCAGGGATTCCCGTTGCTCCTGCCGAAGGCGATCAACCGGCGGCGCTGGCGGGTTCGTTGATTGGGGAATCCGGTATGGTTTCGGTTAGCTTTGGGACTTCGGTTTGTGCGAACTCGGTCGGCGATCGTGCGTTTTTGGGGGTGAGTGATTGGGTGGATCACTTTTGCGATCCCGACGGTAAGCCCATCAACATGGTTTTTTTGCGTAACGGAACGACTTACATGAACACCGTGGTCGAAATGTTTGGCCAAATGATTGATGGCGATCGCAGCGATGCGTTTGGGGAAATCATGCCGCAGGTGGTTGAAGCCGACGCTGATTGCGGCGGCGTGTTGGCGTTGCCGTTCATCGATGACGAACCGGCGTTAGGCGTTAGCAGCGGCAGTCAAGCGGGTTTGTTTGGGCTTAACGCCACCAACGCAACACCGGCCAATATGGTCAAAGCGGCGATGTTGGCGACGATGTTCAATTTGAAACTGGGCAGCGAAACACTGGACGAACAAGGTTACCCGCGGAACGAATTGGTGCTCTCGGGAGGACTAACAAAGACGCCCGAACTCGGTCAGGTACTTGCGGATGTCTTTGGCACGACCGTTAAGTTGCTCAGCGGCGCCGACGAAGGCTGTGCTTGGGGAGCCGCGTTGATGGCGAAGTACCGATCGCTCAAAATTGATGGTAGTGATTTGGCGTGGGCGGATTACTTGGGCCAGCAAGCCGACGATCATTCAACTCGCTTCGAACCTGACGCAATACGCAGTCAGCAGTACGCTGCGGTTTATCAAAACTACTTGGCGTTGATGCGTAAGCAGGTGGGGTAGGGCGGTTGTGTTGCGAGAGGTGAGCGGCATTCGTAGTGACGTCTGAATGCGCAGGCGAGTAGATCTAGGGCTTGGTTAGCTTAGCTTGGCTTAGCTAAGGCCACTGTCTTGTTTTGGGGAACACTCGGAAGCAAGGCGAATGGGGCGTTGAAGAACGAATGGGGCGTTGAAGCCTTGGGGGTGTCGCTGTCAATTCACTCGCTCTCGCGTTCGTGCTGGTACCTGTCCATGCCGCTGCGTCCCAAATGACTTGCGGGTATAAGAAGCTGGAAACGCTGTCGCCACCTTTTCTTCAGCTTCGCTAAGACATCTTGAATCAACAGGCCTGACGCTCGCTCGGCAGCCGAACTTGAATTGAATCGGGGGGCGGCAGGTCCGCGCACAGCCCATGGGGCCATGCTGCTTTGGTCTATCAACGAAAAAAGCTGACGAAGCAAATCACTTCGTCAGCTTTAAAATTGTTCTGCAGTTGGCGATCAATGGAATTCAATCGCCAGCATGAGCATCAGCTTAGGCGTCGGCTGGTTTGCCACCATCGAGTTCATCTTGCCATTTTTCAAGCTTGTCCCAGTCACCCGCAACAGCCATGCCGGCTTGCTCTGGCCATGTGGTTGGAACTTGACCTGAGAAGTTACCTTCAGCGGCGGTCAAGATCTCAGAGATCTTCTCCGGTGTTGAATCCGCAAGGGCTTTCCAAGTGTCGATGCCGGCAGCTTTGAGAGCTTCTTCGCATTTAGGGCCGATGCCTTCGACAACTTTCAAGTTATCAAAGCCGAGCCCTTTGGGAGACTTAGGAGCTTCTTCGGCTGAGGCTACTGCAGCTGCGGCCGGTGCTGCTGCCGCGGCCGCGGCTGGCTTTGACGCTTCCGCTGCGAACGATGGCTTTTCGCTCTTCTGAACCGTACGATCACGCTCACCAACCAACTCAAGGATGGCTCGTGTACCCGCGTCGCCCAAACGAGGCTTGGCAAGACGCATGATGCGAGTGTAACCGCCAGGACGGTTTTCGAATCGTTCGGCGATATCGTCGAACAAGATTTGAACGGCTTCCTTGTCGCGAAGCATCGCGAAGGCTCGGCGACGGTAATCGACGGCAGGAGCAATGGCTTGATTCCATTTTTGCCAGCCTTCGCCGTCACGCCACTTCTTCCAAGCGTCGGAGCCTTTTTCGTGTTCGCAAGCAAGTTTGTCGGCAGCACGTTGGTGAGGCAGAGCCTTCTTAGCCAATGTGATGCACTTTTCGACGTAGGGTCGAATCTCTTTTGCTTTTGTGATTGTCGTGATGATTCGACCTTTGACTGCCGGTGGGTTTACCACACGACCATCTGGCTGCGCCAAATCTTCGTAGTACATTTCGTCGCGTTCAGTCAAGAACAACGCCGTCGCCATGTTGCGGTAAAGAGCTCGGCGATGGCTTGAAGTACGTCCTAGACGTCGACCTTTTCGTTTATGTCTCATCGTTGCACCAAATCTGCAATTAAATGTCAGCACGGTCAGCCGTGCGCGATTGTCTTATTACTATTCGAGTTTGTTAGTTGATTTGTGGAGCAGGTGGGACTTTCATTCCCAAATGCAACCCAAGCTCACCCAGTAGTTGGGTGACTTCGTCCAACGTGGTTTCGCCAAAGTTGCGAATTTCCATGAGTTGGTCTTCGTTCCGTTGGACCAAGTCGCGAACGGTTCGGATGTCAGCGTACTCAAGGCAATTGCTGGCTCGAACTGAAAAGCGAAGTTCCGAAATCGGAATGCTCAGCTTAGCTTCAAGAGCAGCATCGATGCCGCCTTTGCTGCGAGGCTGTGAGTGAACTTGAGCACCCAATTCGCTGTATTGAACGAATGGATTCAAGTGCTTTCGCATGATCTTGGCTGCTTCGACCACGGCCATTTCTGGAGTGACCGAACCGTTCGTCCAAACTTCAAGCGTTAGCTTGTCGAAGTTCGTCTTTTGACCAACGCGAGTTTCTTCCACGTCGTAGTGGACGCGTGTGACGGGTGAGTACACGGCGTCGACAGGGATGATGCCGATTTCGTGATCGCGACCGCTGTGGTCGGTTGCTGGAACGTACCCGCGACCGTTTTCAACGACCATTTCCATCATGAACGGAACGTCATCAGTCAGTGTCACCAGGGTGTGATCCATGTTGATGATGTCGACTTCGCCACCGGTTTGGATGTCCGCACCAGTGATTGGTCCGGCGGTGTTCTTTTCAATCGTGATGACCTTCATTTGGCCAGTGTGATTTTTTACGACCAGCGACTTAACGTTCAGGACGATATCAGTGACGTCTTCCAGAACGCCAGGGATCGATGAGAACTCGTGGTTTGCACCGCGAATTTTCACTTGTGTAACGGCACTGCCTTCAAGGGCAGACAGCAGAATACGACGCAAGCTGTTACCAACGGTCGTACCAAAGCCGCGCTCAAATGGCTCTGCAACAAATTTTCCGTAAGTTGGTGTTAGCGAATCGCGATCGCATTCGACCAAACTTGGAAGCTCTAAACCTCGCCAGCGAATATGCATTCAATTTCTCCG
Organism: Mariniblastus sp.; assembly: GCA_023300235.1. Lineage (GTDB taxonomy): Bacteria > Planctomycetota > Planctomycetia > Pirellulales > Pirellulaceae > Mariniblastus. Next base: position 10,134 of record JALZWN010000097.1, on the reverse strand, counting down.
GGCGTGTCAAAAAATGTGGGGGGAATCTGTTTGGCAGAAGACCTGCCAAACGGGTTTCATCAAGGGAACGACTGTTTAGACGCGACGCTTTTTGCGTGGGCGGCAGCCGTTATGAGGGATCGGGGTGCAATCTTCGATCGACTTGATGTTTAGGCCAGCTGCTTGAAGTGCAGTGATTGCACTTTCGCGGCCGCTACCTGGGCCTTTGACACGGACGTCAACTTCTTTGACACCGAACTTCATCGCCTTTTCTGCCGCTTGGGTAGATGCGCTTTGGCCAGCAAACGGAGTACTCTTACGAGATCCTTTGAAGCCGCAAGTACCTGCGCTGGCCCAACAAAGGGTCTCGCCCTTGGTGTCGGTGATGGTGACGGTTGTGTTGTTGAAAGTAGCTTGGATATGGGCCACACCGTAAGTTACGTTACGGCGGACTCGCTTCTTTTTGCTCGTTTTTGCCACTGAATTTCCTCTGGTCGGTTTTCCGACGGGTTATGAGTTTCTCAGGAAACGGATTAGTAAATTGTAGAATCTTTTAATCGGTTGGGATTCGAAACATGAGGCCCAAGTAAAACTTGAGCCCGCAGTGAGGGCTTCCTAGAACGTTACTAGGAAGCCAATCGAAAAACCGAATTGACCTTCGTGTTAGCGAAGATCCTTAACGCCCTTCTTACCAGCAACCGTCTTCTTAGGACCTTTGCGGGTTCGAGCGTTTGTTTTGGTGCGTTGACCGCGAACAGGCAAACCAAGACGGTGACGCATGCCACGGTAAGATTTGATGTCACGCAAGCGACCGATGTTTTGTTGCACTTGACGACGCAATGGGCCTTCGACGGTGTAGTCGCGTTCCAAGATCGTTGCGATACGGCCGATTTCTTCGTCGGTCAAATCACGTGCTTTTTTGTCTTCGTCCAAACCTGCCTTGTGACAGATGTCACGCGATGTCTGGTTGCCAACACCGAAAAGGTATGTCAACGAGATCACAGTTTTTTTGTCGTTTGGAATATCAACACCTAACAGACGAGGCATATGAAATCTCCGAGCCCAATGGGCTATCTAGTGTTTTAGTTAATTAAAAAGCGGCATGCAAAGCTCGTCAGAGCCACTGCACAATTAACCCTGACGTTGTTTATGTCGGGGATTGGTGCAAATGACGTAGACGCGGCCTTTTCGGCGGACGACCTTACAGTTTTCGCAAATTCGTTTGACGCTGGCGCGGACTTTCATTGCAGTTCTCTTCGCTCGTTTTTCTCAAATTTAAAGCTCGCAAGTATACGATTCTCGGAAGCATTCCCCAAGGCCCAATCTATAAGGATTTTGAGGAATTTCTGTGATGGCTGTTCGCAGGTGGTTTTCCTTGGCCTGCGGCGCTTCACGGATCTCGTAAAGGGTGCGAAGGAATCGTTTTCGGCGAGCTGAACTCGGTTCCGACACCGTTTTTTGCAAAATTGTGCAAGCTAAATCAAATCGCTGGCTGGTAGTGGATTGTTGTTTGTCTGTTGGGGCGGTCGCGAACTGTTGATTTAGTGAGATTTGAGAATAGTTATTAGTCGTTTGGGCGATAGCCACGGTTTTGTGGTGTGTAGGCCACGGCGGTCGCTATCGCTTGAGCGGTTTCGTAAATATGAATGCGGCTCAACAAATCAACGGGCCCATCGTCGGCGTTAGTCTTGGTTGCGTTGCTCCGCTTGTTGGAAAAGCTGATGCTAGGAACTGTTGCTATCAACCAAACGGCTCAAAATTTTTCGGACTCGAAGGGGCGTGATACGTGCCCCGGCTATTGGGGGGTGTGTCAGGCTAGTAAAGTTGAAAAAGGGCGCAAATTCCAGCAAATAGCCCGCTCTCTTGGCTGCCCCGTTGTGTGCTTGCATGTTGGTAGATCCGAGGGTCGGATGATTTCACTCGGTCGAAATAGGGTTTGGATCGCTCTTGGCGCGGTTTGCGATGTCATCTATTTACAGGTTTCCGAGCAATTCAGACTAAGGAAACGGTCGGGTTGACTCGATAAGGTTTAACGACTGCGTAGGTTTTACCGGTCAAGATCTCTCCTATTGTGTGTTTTTAAAAATGCTCCATCGCATTCAAAACAATTTTCCTCAGCTTGCCGTTACGGTTGTGTTGGCTGCCGTTTCCTACTTTGCAGTTGGGGTGTTGATCCCATCTGTCGACGAAGTGCCCGAGTCGTTGAGTGGCTTTGCGGCCGATCACCAGGTCAGCGATCATCAGCTCGGGTCGACTGGTTACCCTGAACCTGGACTGGTAAGTAGTCTGCCAGCGACAAGTATCGCCCCGCCTAAGTTTACCGAAGAAGAAAAGCTCGTGTTCGCGAGTCTGCCGCCGATGTGCCGGCCGCCTGAGAATCCATCGGCAGCGCAATTCAATTCGCTACCGGCCCGCCCGGCGGCACCGGCCGACGAAAATGCTGGCTTGAATCCGGTGCAGCAAGCCGCTTTGGCGTTTGCTGGCTCGATCGAGCAACAGCAGGCCGCGCCGTCACAAATCGCTCAAATCAGCCACATTTCGCCGGTTCAACCTCAAATCGCTTGGGAGCAGCCGCAGGGTCACGTGCAACTCGCCGGCTACGAGTCGACTGGCCAAGCCGCGCCAATTAACACTCCCACCACTCCAAACACGGCTACTCCAAACACGGCTACTAAACCGCCGGTTGCACGGCAGGCCAGTTTGCATGCTTCCGCTGGCCCGACCAGTAACCCGCCAACGGATCCCAGCCTAAAGACAAAACCCGGCGAAGATCCACACGCGGCGATCTATTCGCGAAGTCCTTTTCCGTCGGCCAAAGATTGTGCTCAGTGCCATAAGCAGATCTATGAAGAGTGGGCGTCGTCCAGTCATGCCTATGCATCGATTTCGCCGATGTTCCATGTTTTCGAAGACACCATCAATCGGCTGTCGCAAGGCACGATCGGTTACTTTTGCTACCGCTGTCACTCGCCGGTTTCGACCACGATGGGCATGCGACGCGATCAAGCGATCTGGGATGGGCCGCCAGTGTTCAGTGAAGGCGTGACCTGCGTGGCTTGCCATCGAGTAAAAACGCCGTATGGAAAAGTCGATGGTGAAAGGCGCATTGAACCGGGTGATATTTACGATCCTGTTTATGGTGGCGGCGATGGGAATGGCGTTTCGATCGCAAAAAAATACAGCAATGAATTCAAGGTAAAAACCGAACGCCTCAGTGGCAAGGATGGTGCGAAAGACAAACGTCCCGGCCAAGCAATGCACCGTCGTGCGGTTCAGTTCGAGGAGCTTTCCAAATCGACGTTTTGTGTGTCGTGTCATCAAGTGGCCGTTGAGCCCGGAATCAAATTGGAAGTCGTCTGGGATCAATACCGGGCCTCGCCGGCGTACCGCGAGGGAGTGACTTGTCAAGACTGTCACATGGGACTTGTGCCTGGTTTAGACGAGGGCTACTCGGTTGGTCCGGGGGCCGTGGTTAACAACCGAGTCGTCAACGGCGAAAAGAAACACTCGAATCATGTCTTCTACGGCCCGGGCTACTCGATTGCCCATCCGGGAGTTTTCCCACATAACTTAGAAGCTAATCGCTGGACCGTGCCGCAGTGGCTGGAGTTTGATTGGCGCGCCGGTTGGGGGACCGACAAATTCGAAGACGCGTTGGATGATGGAGAGATTCATTGGTCGTTCCCGAAAGTTTGGGAAGAAGCCGACGATCGCTACGATGCTCGTGAGATCGTCGACGCGAACCTGAAGAAGCTCGAATACAAACGCGACCTCCGTCGGCAGTTGCTAGAGAACGGATCTCAGCTTGACGGCCCGTTCTTTACACGTACTCCGACGGCCGGTCAAAAACTGAATTTCCGGTTTTGTTTGACCAACTTAAACACGGGCCACAACATGCCCTCTGGATCGCTCGGTGCTCAGCCGCAGCTTTGGCTCAACGCGGTCGTGATCGACCCCAGCGGAAATCGCATTTGGGAAACGGGCTACCTGGATTCCAATGGCGATTTGGCGGATAACCATTCGTTGGATGTGGTAGCTAGGAAAATCCCGTTGGACACGCAGTTGATGAACTTGCAAACCAAGTTTTTGACGACCAACGTCAAGGGCACCGATCGTGAAATGTATTTGCCGGTCAACTTTGACTTTGACCAGCTTCCGTTTTTACGTCCGCCTCAGCAACCGGTGTCGGTTCAAAACCATCCACCGTTCATTCGGATGGAAGGCCACTCGATTGCACCGTTGGGGAAACGCAACATCAAGTTCGCGATCCCGGCCAGACTGATGCAAGCATCCGGTACGTATCGAATTTCCGTTCGGATGCGAAGTCGCGCCGAACCGATTTACTTCATGCGTTTTTGTAATGCTACGCCAGAAATGGAACGCATGATGAACGAGTGGATTTGTGACTTTCACGCCACTACAGTCACGTTTGAGGTCCGTTAAAACTGCGAACTCAATTTTGATTCTGTTATAACTTATCGACTCATGAATTACGCTACTACAATCCCCAAAATTTTGATCGGCACAGCGTTCGCGCTGCTGGCTCAGTTGGCTTCCGCGCAGTCCGTGCAGTCTGGGGATTCAATGGGGCAGGGCAAGGTGTCCCAAGGGCAGGCCTCGGAGCCGTTGCAGTTTAAGCAATTGCCTGAGTTTACCGGCCCGCAGGAGGGTGCAGATGAATTGATCGGCCACAACCTGGAGTGGTTGAGGCGGCCAAAAGCCACGAACTCTCCGGCGGTAGGGACTTGGACTCAGACACCAATGAAAACGGGAATCGTTAACGCTCCGGCCAGCCAAGCGGTTCAACCACCGGTGGTGGAGGAGCCTCGGCAGTTTGCGTTTGCTCCTGAACCGCTCAGTCAGGGAACTTGGAAAGACGATTCTTATACGGGTTCGGGGGTCGTCACTGCGGGCAGTGATTGGTTTGCTGAACGCTCGGGGGACAGATCGGGGCTTTCAGCCTTTGGCGGTTCTGTGTTTCCGCTGGTTAAGGCAAGTGCGATTGAGTCAGTGGGTCAGGGGGCATCAGGGCTTTCTTTGACCGCGCCGAAGACGTTGGAGCTGACGGAACCGAGAGCGTTATTGGCTCGTCGGTTCGAACCCAAGGCCGCCGCCGCTAAGGCGAAAGAACCAGCAACGAAGGCAAGCAAGGCTCCAGCTAAAAAAACAGCCAAGGCAGCGAAGGCTGCCAAAAAAGCCCCCGCGAAAAAAGATGGTTCTAATCTGCCGCATGTGCTACTAGGAGCCAAAAACTTTAAGCTGGCCGATCAGCCAAAGCAGGGTGCTCACTTTCGTGACGATACCCCGATAACAGATCCTCTGGCTCGTCAAATCGAGACCATCAACGACGATTTTTCATCGGGTCCGACGTACGACAGTTTGCCTTATTTGTCGAACCCGCAACAAAACGTTTACGCTGGTAAGACGCTGTACGCGAATCAACGACCGCTCGTTGAGTTAGGTCGGCCTTGGTATCAGCTGGGGCAGTTGAGTGAAGGGTACAGTTGGTTTGGCAATCACAACCGCATTTCGCCTCAGTTTTTGGTTTACGGAGACTTTCGAACGGCGGTTGCCTCGAACAATGTTGGCGGTGACGGCACGACGTTGTTTGCCAGCGAGTTGAATTTGGATATTGACCTGAAGTTGACCGGAACCGAGCGATTTCATGCGTTTGTGTCACCGCTGGATAACGGCGTTCAAAATACGGGCTTCAACTTTGATGACGACGAGTTTGTGACGCAGTTTGATGCCAATATTGACTTTGGTTACTTCGAAGGAGACTTGGGAGCGATGTTGGGTGGTTTAACGGGCGAGACGCTTCCGTTTGACTTGCCGTTTGCGATCGGGGTGATGCCGTTGTTGATTCAAAACGGTGTTTGGTTTGACGACGCGTTCTTGGGAGTCGCCGCGACCTTGCCGGCTCGCAATTCGGCTCGGTTTGATATTTCCAATATGGACATCACGTTATTTGCCGGCTTCGACAAAATTAGTTCCGATGCGTTTCCCGGCGATGATGGTGCGGCTCGATTGTACGGCATGGCGAGCTTTATCGAAGCGGCTAATGGGTACTTTGAAATTGACTACGCGTTTCTGGAAGATCGAGCGGATGATAACCGTAGTTATCACAACTTCGCGTTTGCTTTTACTCGCCGATACGGCCGATTGATTTCTAATTCGACTCGGATCATCGTGAATGCTGGCCAGTCGACGGACGTGGTGGAAAACACCGCGGACGGGGTGTTGTTGCTTTCGGAAAACTCGTTGATCACCGGGGCGCCGTCGACGGTGGTGCCGTACTTCAATTTCTTCGCTGGTTTTGATCGTCCACAATCGGCAGCCCGAGCGGCGGCGGCAGGGGGCGTGTTGCGGAACACGGGGATTTTGTTTGAGAGCGATGGTTTGACAGGCTATCCGACTTTGGATGCGACGGCTAACGATACCTATGGGGCCGCGTTGGGGTTGAATTTGTTGGCAAACGATTTCTCGCAGCAGTTGTTGGTCGAGGTCGCTGCGTTGGGCGTGATTGGTGATGACGATACTCGCAACGCTCCCGGAGGTCAGTTTGGAGTTGGGTTCCGGTATCAGTTGCCGCTGACCAATTCGTTGATCTTGCGTACCGATGGAATGTACGGTTTTCTTGATAACGCCGATGACATTAGCGGCATACGGATGGAGTTGCGACAGAAGTGGTAGTTTGTTGGGGGATGGTGCGGTCTTGATGAGAGCACTATCACCACCCTTTTTTAGCTTCGCTAGAACATCTTAAATCAACAGGCCCGCAAGGCCGCGGGCTACCGTTGCTCGCATTGCCGCTTGAGTTACTTGCGGGTAATCACGTCGGCGACGACTTTCGCAAACTCGATTTGCCCGCGTTCGTTGGGATGGAGTCCGTCTTCGCTTAGGTGTTGTTTTGGGGTGAGCCAAATGCCTGGCGGAGCAATTGGGCTGAAGAAAAAGAACCGACGGATGATTGTGTCCGGGATCAGTTCCAAATCGAACTCGTCTGCTAGCTCCCGTTCAACGCCATAAAAGGGATCGGTGACGAGCCCCCGAATGCACTCGACGATCACCACTTCAATGTCGGCATCGACCAAAGTTTGGATGATCTGTTTTAAGCGGGCTTTGGTTTCGTTTCGCGGTTGGCCGGTGTTGTAGTCGTGACCGCCAATGGTGACGACGGCTAGTTGCGGTCGTTCAAGAATGATTTCGGGCAGCAATTTGTCGATTACCATTTGGGTCGTGAAGCCATTGCGGCCATAGTTCAGGACCGGTGCTTTGACGTGTTTTTGCAGCTCTGCCGGGTAGCCGCCTTTTTCGCCCTCGGTCAAACTGTCGCCGATGCAAACAATCGGACGCTGATCGTCGATCGAGATTCCGTTGCTTGCTTGTGCATCTAGCGTTCGTTTGATACCAAAAAACGCAACGGCGGCGGCCGTGATGGTAAAGGCAAGCCAGCGGAGTTTTGGGCGGTTGGAGTAGTAGGCCAATCCGGCCAGCAACAAGACGGTGACAAGCAATACAAACTGGATCTGGATACTGGGCGTTTTGATGATCAAAATCACGCCAGCGAGTAGGCTCGCCAGTGCCGCGTGTCGAACCTGATTCAGGACAAGGCAGCAGAAGATGATGATGCAGATCGTAAATGCCACAATCGTCAGGTGGCCGGGGAAAGCCAGCAGTGTGGTCAGTATAAAAAGAAACCATGCAAACGCGGTCAGCCGTCGAGCCATCGCGGAGGAAGCTCTCGTCGTGGATGCCGGTTGGTCGGTTGCCGGTTGGTCGGTTGCCGTTTCTGGTTGCGATTCCATTTGCGGTTGCCCCATTGGTGGACTCGATTGCTTTAGGCGATAAACTAATGCCACCTTGTTGATTTTATTTGATTGGAACAGCCCATGTCTTTATTGTCTAGCTTTTGTTCGAAGAAACGCCGACTGTCGTTGGTTTCTTGGGAAGCCTCCTTGGTGCCGGCGTTGAGTTGGCTCCTGTTGATTCCGTGTTTGTTGGTCGTGAACTCGAATCAATGCCTCGCCGACGAAGGGATGTTTCCCGTCAGCGAGTTGGGTTCGTTGGACTTGCAGGCGAAAGGTTTGAAGCTGACGTCTGACGAGGTTTTCAATACCGATGCAGAGCGAACTTGTTTGGTGGATGGGATTTGCAAAGTCAACGGTTGCACGGGTGCGTTCGTTTCGAATAAGGCGTTGATCATCACCAATCATCATTGTGCTTATCGAGCGATCCAGGCGGCTAGTACGACTGAGAATGATTATCTCAAAAACGGTTTCATTCCCAGTAAGCCTGGCGAAGAAATTCCGGCTCCGGGTTATACCGTTCGTGTTACCGAATCGTTCAAGGATGTTTCGGAGCAAGTGCTGGCCGCGGTGACGGCGGAAATGGATTTTGCGCAGCGAAGCAAAGCGATCGAACGACGGATCAAGGAAATTGAAACGCAAGCCGAATCGGACAACGCGGGCAAACGTGCGGAGGTTGCGGAGATGTTTGCAGGCAAGACTTATGTGTTGTTCATTTACACTTACTTAAAAGATGTGCGTTTGGTTTTTGCGCCGCCTTCATCGGTTGGGAAATTCGGCGGCGACGTCGATAACTGGGAGTGGCCGCGGCATACGGGCGATTTTTCGTTCATGCGGGCTTACGTTGCTCCTGACGGATCGAGCGCGAGTTATTCGCCGGAGAACGTTCCTTATCAGCCAAAGAAGTTTTTGCAGGTTTCGGCAGCCGGGGCGAATGAAGGTGATTTTGTGATGCTGTTGGGCTATCCGGGACGCACGGCTCGGCATAAGACGGCCAGTTTTTTAGAGTTTGAACAGAACGTGCGTTTGCCGTTTGTGGTGGACTACTTTGGTCAGCAAATTGAAACCATGCAAGCCGCCGGTGCGAATGACCGTGCGTTGGCGATCAAACTGTTGTCACGAATCGCTCGACTGGCCAATGTGGAAAAACGATCGCGTGGGCAGTTGAAGGGATTGGCGGGAGCGAACATCGCGGCCAATCGACGTGCCAAAGAAAAAGAACTGCAAGACTTCATCGACGCGGCCCCGGAGTTGAAGGCTCGTTATGGCCAAACGTTGGCGAAGATTGACATGGCATACGCGGAAGCGGCTAAGACTGCCGAAGCCGAAGCGAATGTGCGGAACTTGTTGTTGGCCAGTCAGCTAATGTCGTTTGCGTTCACGGTTTACGATGGGGCAGTTGAGCGGCAGAAGCCAGAGCTGGAACGCGAGTCGGCTTACATGACTCGCAATTACGACCAAACCGTCGCTCGTCTGAAGGCGGGCCATCGTGACTTGGAATTGGTGACCGACCAGCAGCTTTTGCAGCAATTGCTCGAGCGAATGGGTGAGGCTCAACGAGCAAGTTTGGGTTTGCCGGCTCCCGGGCAATTGGGGCCGCTGTACAAAGCTAGTCAACTTTCGTCGGCGGCGACGTTGGATGCTTATTTGGCGATGTCGGTTGAGCAGTTGCAGGCGGTCGAAGATCCGTTCATGCGTTTGATCGTTAAACTATATCCTGAATTTCAACGGCTGCGAGAGCTTGGCAAGCAACGGTCGGGCAAGTTCGACAAGTTGTACGGTGACTTGGTGACGGTGAAGCAGCTATTCCAAAAGTTGACGTTTGTTCCTGACGCCAATGCGACGTTGCGATTGACTCACGGCACCGTTCGTGGGTACTCGCCAGCGGATGCGATTTGGATGCGGCCGGCGACGACGCTGGCTGGCGTGATTGCCAAAACAACCGGAAAGGATCCGTTTGAAACGCCGGCCGAAGTGGTAGAGCTTTTTCAGAAGAAGGATTTTGGCAGGTACGCTCATCCTGAATTGAAGGATGTTCCGGTCGCGATTTTGTACGACACTGATACCACTGGCGGAAATTCAGGCAGCCCGATTTTGAATGCTCAGGGCCAGTTGGTTGGCGTGAATTTTGATCGGGCGTTTGAAGCGACGATCAACGACTTTGCTTGGAACACGAACTACAGTCGCTCGATCGGCGTGGATGTCCGTTACGTTTTGTGGATCACGGACACTGTTTACAAAGCGAACTTTTTGATCGGTGAGATGGGGCTGTAAGTTGGCGTAGCCGGAGTCGCCAGACTTCGGGCTGTGGCTGTGGCTGTGGCTGTGGCTGTGGCTGTGGCTGTGG
>JALZWN010000096.1 GCA_023300235.1 Mariniblastus sp. | reverse complement strand
CTAAGGCTTTGACCTAAGGCTTTGACCTAAGGCGTGGGGCTTTCTGCGTCACTGGAAGCAGGTGGATCGTCGTTCGTTTCGGTGGTGGGGTCCGCACTCGTTTCGGTGCCAGGTTCGGAAGCTTCCTCCGCTTCGATCCACGGATTGTTCCAGTCGCGGCACTCTTTTAAGTACTCCGCGTAAACCGGGAACTCTTCGGATTTTGATTCTAGCCACGCAACGGTGTTGGCAATCAGTTCTTGTTCGCGTTCGAAACTGATTTCGCCGGTGAGCAGTTTGGTCCGTAGCAAAACGAAGTACGTGTCCAGCACGTCGCAGCGACAGTAATTGTTGATCGCTTCTAGTTTGCCATTGTCGTACATGTTTTGAACCATGTGGCCAGCGACGCCCATTTTGCCAGGGCGGCCGATCAGGTTGGCCATCAAGTTCAGTCCGCCGCTCAACCGCGTCGTGCCGAAGTTGGTAATGACTTCTTGAAGGTCAAAGTGTGATCCTTGGTTGTAGCGGTTTCGTTTTTGATCGTAAGTCCGTTCGTGAATGTTGAACCACTCGGGAATCGAGATGCCAAACCGAAAGGCGGACAGTTCCATCAATGGGATGTCAAAGGTTCGGCCGTTGAAGCTGACGAGCGTCGGTTTTTTGTAAGCTTTCCAGCCGTCCCAAAAATGTTTCGTGATCACGTGCGGTCGATACTCGGGCGAATCCAAAGTCACGATGTCGATCAGGTCCAAGTCCTCACCGATTTTGACCACGGCCACTGAAACAGGGATGTGGAACGTGTAAGGGATAAATTCGGTGCCGTACTGCTCCATCCGCTCGGCACAGTAAACTTCGATGGCTTTTTTGGCGCTGTAGTTTTCGTTGGGATAGCGAACTTTGGCAATCAAATCGCCATCGGCAATGCTTTCGATGTCAAACACGAGGTAGCGAACGGCAGGAGATGACATAGAATAGCTCGTTAACTCGATTTCGAAAAAAACAGTGTGCTTAATTATCGTATCGCACAAAGCAGCCTTTGAGAATCCAACGATCTGCTTTTAAAACAACCAGTCAGAACGACGACGAGTCCGGGTTTTCACTCCTAATTCGTTTCACCCGAATTTCCTTTCGCCCAAAAATCCATCTGAGCTCATGAACCGAACCCGCCTGCTAGACCGCTTTTTGCAATACGTACAAATTGACACCACCGCCAGTGAAACCTCCGAAACTTACCCCAGTTCGCCCGGTCAGCTGGAGATTGGCAGGCTGTTGGTGGATCAGATGCAAGCGATGGGGATCGCCGACGCGGTGCAAGATGAATTCGGGATCGTGGTCGGTACGATTCCGGGGAACGTGTCCGCTCCAACGATCGCGTTTAACTCTCACGTCGACACGGCGCCGGAAACAACCGGGAAAAACGTCAAGCCAAACGTGATCGAGGATTTTGACGGCAACGACATTGTGCTGTCGGCCGATCCGACCAAAATCATCGCGGCGGCGACTTGTGCAGAACTGCCCGCGGCAAAAGGGAAAACCATCATCACCACAGACGGCACGACGTTGCTCGGTGGCGACGATAAAGCCGGGGTCGCGATCATCATGGAGGTCGCCAATGTGTTGTTGGAGAATCCGGATGTCAAACACGGGCCGGTTCGAGTGTTTTTTACTTGCGACGAAGAAGTCGGCCACGGTGTGGATCATGTCGACATCGCAGCGATTGACGCGGTTGCTTGTTACAACTTTGATGGTGGTGGCCAAGGCGATATCGACGTCGAAACGTTTTCGGCGGACATGGCGTTGGTGACTTTTACCGGCGTCAACATTCATCCGGCAATCGCCAAAGATAAAATGGTCAGCGCGATTCGAGCGATGGGATTGTTTTTGGCAGAGCTGCCTGCGGATTTGTCGCCCGAGCGAACCGACGGGCGAGATGGTTTTTTGCACCCGTATGTGATCGAAGGTGGTGTTGCCGAAGCGAAACTCAAAGTTTTGATTCGTGACTTTGATACCGCGAAGTTGCCCGAGCACGCTGCGGTGTTGCAGGCAGCGGCGGAAAAGGTTCGGCAAGCGATTGCGGGGATCGAGGTGAACATTGAGATTGTCGAGCAGTACCGCAACATGGCCGATGGTTTGGGCAAAGAGCCGCGAGCGGTTGAGTATGCGGCGGATGCTCACGAAGCGTTGGGGTTGCCGTACGAAAAAACGATCGTGCGCGGCGGCACCGACGGTTCGCGGTTGACCGAGTTGGGTTTGCCGACGCCTAATTTGTCGTCAGGCCAGCACAATATTCACTCGCCGCTGGAGTGGGCGTGCTTGGATGAAATGCTCGTGGCGGTGGACGTCGGTGTGGAGATTGTTAAACGCTGGGCGAAGTGAACCTTGCTGCCAATGTCGCCTTTCACTCGGTAAAAGGCGACGCTTGCAAACACGTCAAAGCTCGATCGTCAGGCTAAAGGCTTGTCTGAGCTTACCCAAGTTTTCCGGGCGTATCCCACCACCATTTTAAGCGACCCAATTTTTGTTTTGTCGCGAAGCATTGGGATCGGCATCCGCATTGGGATAAGCTTTGGCATTGGGATAAGCATTAAGTCGACCTAAGTCCCAACGTGGTATCCGCTGCGCACTTCGTGGACCGCTTCGGTAGCGAAATCAGTTTGCAGCCATTGGCTTTGGTTGGGAGCAGTCGCGAGTGAGGATTCCAATTTGGCGATTGCTTCTTGAGCGTACGTTAATGCGTCTTGGCACCGTTGTTCGCGTTGGTGGTCGAGTTGAGTTTGTGCCAGTTGGACTGCCAGCTTGATCGTATCGATTTGGTTTTGGATATCTTCAACGCTAGGTTGATCGTTGTTGGATTCGTCGGTGAGAAAGTCGGTTGCCAGCAACGGTTGCGATTTGGACGAACGAGTCTGGTCCAAAGTTTGATCGAGCGGTTTCAGTTCCCCGCGAACGATACGAATGTGGCGAGGTGCATCGATGCCCAGCCGAACTGATTTACTCGTGCAGTGTGTGATACTGACGGTGATGTCCAGCGATGGGAAAACGATTTCTTCATTCGCGCGGCGTGATAAAACCAGCATGGTAGCGGCTCCCTTGAAGTAGAAAACCTTTGGTGATCGGCTTTGACAAACACGAGTCAAAGTCGCGATACCCAACGGTTCTCAAAAGTAAATGACATTGAGATAGGTAAGTGACAATCAAGGACAAGCACGCGTTAGCTTCTTGCCAACGACAAGACTTATCAAGTTTTTCGCGTTGAGTTGTTTGCAGTGACGGCGAATGTCACTCGGAAGCACGCAACGCGAGGCCAAGTCTTTTGGCGTGATGCATTGAATTTGTTCCATATCAAAATTTGAGTCAAGACCGGTTAGTGTTTTTTTTGCCAGTATTGTTATGTGAACTAAAACTCAGGTGCAGCGGGTTGTATGCTGGATAATATGAATCTCGCTGCCTTCGGGGCTCGATTGGCGATTTTGGGGGTTTGCTGTTTGGTGCGTGTCGTGGCTGTCTTGCTTGGTTATGTTTCGAGAGAGGTTCGAAGTTGATGGAAACGCTTTTAATCGTTGCCGGGCTTGTTGTTTTGTTTGGCCCGTTTATTTACGCCGGCTTTGTTTTGACAAAGCTCGATGCTGCCGCGAAGTTGCGAAAGGGATCTCAGGTTGGCCAGCGGTGGCGGTTTATGATCGTAGATTTTTTTAGCTTGATGCTTTTGGTGCAAATGCCATTTAGGCTGTTAGTCTTTGAATTAGACCGGCAGACGTTGGTCTGGTTGGTGACAGTCTGTCTGGGGGCTGTTGTTGCGATTTGGTTCACGACCATCAAAACGGTTTCTCAAGCTGGAATTGTTTCGTTCCGCTGGCGAGCTTTGGTTTCGATGGTGTTGATCCCGACGATGTACCTGGGGTCTTTTTATTTTGGTATCGCAACCATCAATTGGTTTCATGGTGAATTGAAATCCATCCAAGCCATTTTCTGGTTGGTGATCTCGTTGGTGGGAATGGTCGCGTCGCCATGGATTGTCCGCGGGGCATTGAAGTCGGTTGATCAAAGCCCCGTCGATGCGGGGCCGAAGAAGGTCGTTGATCCGTTTGCGGACTAGAATCGGCGACGGCATTTATTTCGCGTGGACGATCGGTTTCGTTGCTATCGCGGCGAGTTTCCGCCGGGGCGAGTGATGTTTGCAAATTAGTCGCAGTTAGTGGTCGAGCAAATTTTGGTTTCGAGGTAAATTTGAAGTCGCGATCAAAACGTGTCGCTTAATCGCTTGTGCAGACGTCCTATGGAATCTATTGAGACTAATTTTATGAAGTACTACCAACACAGTTTTGACTCGATTGAAGATTACCTGCACCATCGATCGCCATATTTGTTGGTGAAAAACATCGTCGAACTCAGCGACCGAAAGATCATCACCGAGGCGTCAATCAAAGGCGACGAGTTCTTTATTACGGGGCACTTTCCTGGCGCTCCGATTTTGCCGGGTTCCATGATGCAGGAAATGTCGACGCAAACGGCCGGGATCCTAATCGCAGCGAAATACAATCCTATGGAGGAGTTCAATACTCACGACCCGTTGTTTAATACGTGGGCGTTGGGGGTGTTGGTCAAGGTGAATCGGGCAAGGTACCGCGGCTTTGCTCGTCCAGGCGACTCGCTGAAGATCGTGGTGGAGCTAAATGAGCAAGTCGGGGCCATGTTCGACTTTTCAGCCACCGTTTCGGTGGGGGAGACCAAGATCATGCAAAACAGCTTTCGGCTGACCAATATCCTCAGCAAAACGCTCCAGGGCGAGGATTAGCGTTAAAGTGGGAGATCGTGGGGCTTTGCGGGGGATGTGTTTGGCTCGCAAACCACCTATTCGCTAGCAACTGCGGATTTTTAGTATACTGCCCTTTTTCCGGTTTGTGTTGATCGTTATACTCTCGGCCAGTGTAGACCCTCTCCCAATTTTGATGATAACACTTCTATGAAAAAAATACTCCTTTCCGCAGCCATGCTCGTGGCTGCTTTTGGTGGCTCCGCCAATGCAGAGCTTGCTTTGACAGCCCAGAACAATGGCTCGTTCACTTTTGATCCAACTGGTTCGATGGGTGGAAGCAGCTTCCTTGTCAATGGTGATGAAGCTTTGGACGATTTGGCAATCTATGTTGGTTACCGAACTGCAGGCGCCGTCTTTGGTACTACCAACACTCAGTTCGCCCAGCTAACAACCGGTACTGCGTCTAGCGGTGCTAACTCAAGCTTAGGTAGCTACGTTTTCGATCCAGTTAGTATTGGGAATTCTGGTGTTACGGTTTCTGCGACTGCTAACTTCCGTCTTGTGGACGCAACTAGTGCTACCAATACAAATGTGTCTCACAACTTGCTGTACGACTTAGAATTGTCAACGTCAGGTGTGGGCGTAGGCAATCAAGGCTCACTAGTGAGCATCGTTGGGTTCGATTTTAATGGCGACAACAACGACAGTATTCAAAGCAATCAGATTATTTCCGGTTTTGGATTGAGCGAAGTCGCCATTGGGGATGGCGATCGAACGCTCGTTGGCGATTTCACTTTTGATCAAGGCCAAGGCGGAGTTGCCAACTCGGCATCGAATAACTCAACCACATTCCCAGATGTATTCAATGGTGCTATCGATACCGATCTTTTTGCTAGATCTGATGGCAACGGAGAATCCTTTAACATTGGTGATCTAGGATTTAGCACCGTAAGTGTTTACGAGCAACGTCCTGTGAATTCTTCAGAAACGAATGCTGGTGTTATTGGATTTCAGACTTCAGGTGCTGCTACGATTCCTGAGCCATCAGCTTTGATGATGGCTTCAATGGGCCTCGGAATGGTTGCTTTCCGCCGCCGCAAGCGTGCCTAGTTTCGCAGTTGTCCAGAAGACTAAATTGGGAAATGTAAAAAACACGGAGCCGGTCTCGTCGATTAAGACGAGGCCGGCTTTTTTTATTTCTGCGACGCCCTTAAAATCTCGTGCTTCGCTTTCCCTCTAAGAGTCACCCGTTTTCAATGAAGTACACGCTGGTTTTAATTTTGAACCTCGCCGCCGCTTGGATGATTTGGTCTGGGAGCAATAGCGTGGACAATCCGTTTATCTTGGCGTTGGGCGGTTGCTCGTTGCTGCTGACGGTTGTGGTTTGTGCTCGGATGCGGATCAGTGACTCCGAATCGGTTCCGCTTCACTTTAGCTGGCGAATCGTTCCTTACACGTTCTACTTGATCAAAGAAATCATCGTTTCGAATATCGATGTGGCCAAAATCGTGTTGTCGCCCAAAATGCCGCTTCAACGAACCATGATCGAAGTCACGGCCGATCACGATTCCGATATCGCTAACGTTGTACTGGCCAACTCGATCACGCTGACCCCGGGTACGGTTGCTGTCAGTATGGATGGTGAAAAAATTAAAGTTCATGCGCTTTCCTTTGAAGGAGCGGCCGAAGATTTGTCTGGTGAAATGGCCGGCAAGATTCGCAAGCTGGAGGGGAAAGCCTGATGGGGATTTACTACGCGTTGATTGTGACAGCGGTGGCGATTTTGGTCACGATGTCACTGGCTATGATACGAGCGATGGCAGGGCCGACGGTGTTTGATCGAGTGTTGGCGCTGAACATGTTTGGTACCAAGACCGTGCTGTTGATCTGCGTGGTTTGCTTTACGATCCAGCGGACGGACTTTTTGGATCTGGCACTCTTGTACAGCTTGATGAACTTCATCGGCATGGTCGCGCTGCTGCGATTTTCGCAGTTCGGTGGGTTTGCGGATTTTGAAGATGCTTCGCAATCGAAATCAACTTCAACTTCGGGAGGCCGCTAGTGGATATCGTGGTCGATATTTTGACTTGGCTGCTGCTGATCTCCGGCGCCGTGTTTTCGATGATCGGTGGTTTTGGCATCATTCGCTTGCCCGAGTTTTTCTCGCGGATGCATGCGGGTGGGATTACTGACACGCTGGGCGCGGGATTGATCATTGGCGGGTTGATGTTGCAAGGCGGTTTTAGCTTGGTGACGGCCAAGCTGTTCATGATCATTTTCTTTTTGATCATCACCAGCCCAACGGCTTGTCATGCTCTTGCGAAATCGGCGCTGGCTCAAGGAATGCAACCGGAACTGGATTCGGGTGCTCCTATGTCAAACGAAAAAGAATAACTGTTTAGCCTTTAACGAATCTCGACTCCGCTTTTGCGGGCCATAAATTTCCATGATGGAATTCATTGTCATCCCGATCCTCGCCCTGCTGTTTGCAACAGCGATTACCGTTGCGGTCATCCGCAACTTATGGGCGGCTGTTATGTTTACTGGCATCTATAGCTTCTTGGGTGCTAGTTGGATGTTGATTTTGGACGCACCGGATGTGGCGTTCACTGAAGCGGCTGTTGGGGCGGGGGTTTCGACGATCTTGATGCTCGCAACGCTCTCGCTCGTGCCGCGGTCGTCAAGAAAACGAGGCTCGATTTCAAACTCGGATTTTGAAACCAAAGACCCGCCGCGAAGACGAGTGATCAGTTCGTTGTTGGTAGTGATAGGTACCGGAGCGATGTTGATCTACGGTACGCTGGACATGCCGTTGTTTGGAAGTGCCGATGCGGCGATTCAAACTTACCCTGCCCCGTCGTTTATCGAAAAATCGCAAACCGAAATGGGCGAGCATGGTTTGCCGAACGTGGTGACTGCGGTGCTGGCTAGTTATCGAGGATACGACACGCTGGGCGAAACGGCTGTGATTTTCACCGCCGGCATCGCGGTGCTGTTGATTTTGCGTAAAAACAAAGCGTCTGATGAAATCGGCGCCGGCCAAAGTGAGGTGACGTCGTGATCGATTTCCCGATCATTCGAGTCGTGTCCAAGTTCATGATCCCGTACATTTTGCTGTTCGGATTGTATGTTCAGTTCCACGGTGACTTTGGACCAGGCGGTGGATTCCAAGCGGGCGTAATTTTCGCGTCGGCGATTATTTTGTACGGTTTGGTGTTTGGTTTGCCGGCAGCCAAGTCGGTCGCGCCTGAATGGTTCGTTGAAAAACTGATCGCTCTCGGGTTGGTGATCTACGCGGGAACTGGTTTTACCTGCATCGCCTTAGGTGGCAACTTTTTGGACTATGACGTTTTGGATCATCACGTGTTGCCCGGGTTTTTACCGCATGGCCAGCACTTAGGGATCTTTGTGGTTGAACTGGGCGTGGGGATTACCGTGACTTCGGTGATGATCGTGATCTACTATGCGTTTTCGGCGCGGGAGCGGCGAGCATGACACCAGAAACATTCTTTGGGCTGTTTAATTACTGGATCGTGATCTGCTTGATGATGACCGGTTTTTATATCGTGATCTCCAGCGGCAACTTGATTAAAACGGTGATCGGTCTGAACATCTTTCAGACGTCGGTTTTCTTGCTGTACATCACGATGGGCAAACTTACGGACCCAGTCAAACGTGTGACGGCTCCTATTTTAGAAGGCGGCCATGGCGACAGTCACGGCGATCATTCTGCTCATGGTGAACATGTAGCTCAGGTCTCTTTTGAAGAACATGCCAGCGAACAGCTTCACGATGCGGTCAAACACGCCCACGCAGATCTGTCAGAAGCAGGCCACGGTGGGGCCGAGCATGCTCATGAAGTTGCCGAAGTTCTTTATTCCAACCCTCTGCCGAGCGTGTTGATGCTGACAGCGATCGTGGTCGGCATTGCAACCACGGCGCTGGCTTTGGCTCTGATTGTTCGGATTCGCGAAGACTATGGAACCATCGAGGAAGACGAGATCCTTGAGTTGGACAAGGAACTGCAGTGATAGAACAATTGATTCAGTTTTTAGACGTCGTCAGTAAGTCGCCACATTTGCCGGTTTTGTTAATCGCGATTCCTTTGGTTGCGGCTCCTTTGCTGATTTTGATCGGTAATCGCAAGTTGGTTCAGATCCTGTCGTTGATTGTGGCGTGGGTTGTGTTCGGAATTTCGGTGGCGATGCTGGGCCGAGTCCTCGCGACGGGCGCGTTTGAGTATCAACTGGGCGGTTGGCCGTCGCCTTATGGAATCGTATATCGAGTCGATCATTTCAACGCGTTTGTGATGCTGTTCGTGTCGGCCTTGGGTGCGCTGGTGCTGACTTATTCGCCACCTAGTGTTGCGGCCGAGATCCCTCGATCAAAACATTATTTGTTCTACCCGTCTTACTTGTTGTGTATGACGGGTTTGTTGGGCATGTGCGTGACGGGTGACTTGTTTAATGTGTTTGTGTTTTTGGAGATCAGTTCGCTGTCGAGCTACGCGTTGATTTCGCTTGGGAAAACTCGGCGAGCTCCGTTGGCGTCGTTGCAGTATTTGATTTTGGGGACGATTGGAGCGACGTTCTTTTTACTGGGGATTGGTTTGCTGTACCAAATCACCGGTACGCTCAACATGGCCGACATCGCCGAAAAATTGGCAGCTTCGGATGCCAAACGAGCCGAACTGGTCGCGTTCGCGTTCATGACGGTGGGGCTGTTCATCAAGATGGCGGTCTTCCCGCTGCACACTTGGTTGCCCAATGCGTACACCTACGCACCTTCGGTGGTGACGACTTTTATCGCAGCGACGTCGACTAAGGTTTCGGTCTACGCGTTTGTGCGGATGGTGTACACGATTTACACGCCTAAGTTTGCGTTTGAAACGTTGCCGCTGGATCGAGCGATGGTGGTGTTGGCGTTGATCGGGATCTTTGTGGCATCGATCGCTGCGATTTACCAAACGAATGTCAAACGCCTATTGGCTTATTCCAGCGTGGCTCAAATTGGTTACATGCTGTTGGGCATTGGCTTGGCAACCGAAGCCGGTGTCGCTGCGGGCGTCGTTCACATGTTCAATCACGCGTTCATCAAAGGTGGATTGTTCATGGTTGTTGGCTGCTTTGCGTTGCGAATCGGTTCGGTGCGATTGGAAGACTGGCGAGGGGCGGCGTCGGTGATGCCGATGACGTGCTTTGCTTGGGCCGTTGGCGGGTTAGGTTTGATCGGTGTGCCGATGACGGCCGGGTTTGTTAGCAAGTGGATGTTGCTAACGGCGACCATGGATGCCGGAAATTTAACCGTGGCAATGTTGATGTTGATCAGCTCGCTGCTGGCGGTAGTTTACGTTTGGAAAGTGGTTGAAGCCATCTATTTCTCAGAGCCTTCAGAAAAAGTCAAAGCTGCGAAAGAAGCACCGCTGACGATGTTGATCCCGACTTATGTGGTGATTGGAGCGACGGTGGTGTTCGGTTGCTGGACCGTTTACTCGGCCGAGATTGCTCAGCTGGCAGCTAAAGCGTTATTGAATGCAAGTGGGGTGGTTCAATGATGACTCCCGAACAATTAATCATGACTTCATTGGCGTTGCCGTTGTTGGCGGTCGGGTTGGTTTTTCTGTTTGGAAAAATCCCCAACCTCCGCGACGGTTGCTCGATCGTGGTTTCGGTGTTGCTCTTTGGCGTCACCTGCCAGTTGGCTCAGCTTGTTTTCAATGGCGAGCGTCCGGAGCTAGTGATCGGAGAGATGATCCCTGGGTTCAAGATCCGTTTTTTGATCGAACCGTTGGGGATGATTTTCGCGTTGGTCGCGTCGGGGTTGTGGATTTTGACCACGATCTACGCGATCGGTTACATGCGAGGCCACCACGAAAAGAATCAAACGCGTTTCTTTGCTTGTTTTGCTGCGGCGATTTTCGCTGCTTTGTCAGCTGCGTATGCGGCGAACTTGTTGACGCTGTTCGTGGCCTACGAAGTGATGACGATATCGACTTATCCGTTGGTGACTCATAACGGCGATGAAGAAGCCAAGCGAGGTGGCCGCGTTTATCTTGGGATTTTGATTTCGACGTCGATCGCGTTCTTTTTGTTTGCGATTGTGTGGACTGGGCATATTGCGGGCACGCTCGATTTTGTTCCGGGCGGGATTCTACAACAGCCCTTTGCTGAAGGGAAAATTTCGCCGGCTGGTTTGGCGGCGTTGTTGGCGCTGTTCACCTTTGGTATCGGCAAGGCGGCGTTGATGCCGTTCCATCGTTGGTTGCCGGCCGCAATGGTCGCGCCGACTCCGGTGAGTGCGTTGTTGCACGCGGTGGCGGTGGTGAAGGTTGGTGTGTTTTCGATTTTGAAAGTGGTCATCTACGTTTTTGGAATCGATTTGATTCGCGAAACAAATTTGACCGGTAGCTTGAGCGATGTTGGGATCAGCGATTGGCTGTGCTACTTGGCAGCCGCTTCGATTTTGTTGGCTTCGCTGGTGGCGATGACCAAAGATAATTTGAAGGCCCGATTGGCGTATTCCACGATCTCGCAATTGGCGTACATCACGCTGGGAGCCTTATTGGCTTCGGAGAGCAGCGTGATCGGCGGCGGGATGCACATCGTGATGCACGCGGTTGGCAAGATCACGTTGTTCTTCTGCGCAGGAGCAATTTACGTTGGGGCTCATAAAAAGAACATTAGCGATATGCGTGGTCTTGGCCGAGCGATGCCGTTGACGTTTGCGGCGTTTTTGGTGGCGAGCATTAGCATCATCGGTTTGCCGCCCGGCGGTGGTTCTTGGAGCAAATGGTTCTTGGCTGTCGGCTGTGTGGAATCCGGTCAAGCGTGGCTGATGGGCGCGTTGATGATCAGCTCGCTGTTGAACATTGCGTACTTGGTGCCAATTCCGATCCGAGCCTTCATGACGCCTAAAGGCGAAGAGCCGCAGAAGTGGCACGAAGCTCCGATGATGTGCGTGGTGCCGCTGTGCATTACCGCCGTCGGCAGCGTGGTGCTGATGTTCTTTGCTGACTCGATTTATCGGGTGTTATTGCAGATTGTTTAGGCGGCGCAAAACACTCGCCTTGTCGCTGAAGGCGAGTACGTTGGTTGGTCAACATGGAAGACAACGCAGCACGAGACGCCGTAGTTTCATCCATCCAGCGAAACTACGCGATCGCGTTGGTCGCCAAATCAATTCGCGCTGCCGCTGGTGCATCAAACGAAAAGAACAATGAAAAAGCCGCCAGCGTAATCAAGCAAGGCATTCAAAAGGCCAAAACGATCACCAGTAAATCCGACGACAAACACCTCGGGCGCGTCATCAAAATCGCAATGGACTACCAAGAAAACTTGCAGTAGTTCTGAATGTAAATTTTGGTACGCGAATCTTCGTAAGATGTATTTGCGTCTATCTGCGTCCATTCTCAGTAAACCTTTGGGGTGAATGGATGCGGGTCTCTACTACAGCCCTGCCGATTTGCCCCTTGCTAACGCCTCGGTTGAATTCGTGGCTGTGAGGTAGTCGCCTTTCATTCTATGAAAGCACATTTTTTTACGGAGACAAAGTCTTGCCAATCTTCACGACGGCAAGATCTCCGCAGACTTTTGGCGTCAAGGGTGTGCGATCAGCGATGGGTTGGTTGGCAGCTTTGGTGGCGTTTGTCACCTTCTCCAGCAGCGAATCGGTGGGACACGGCTTACTGAAAATTTGATGAGCGGTTTCGAATACTTGATTTAATTGATCGATCTCCGATTGCCCGGTCCACGCAAGCCGAATCGTTTCCGGATATTGCTCTGCTACTTTCGCTAGGAACTCAGCCCCGTCCATTTCTGGCATGCGTAGATCAGACAACACCACTTGGGCGGGAGCGCTGGCCATTGCTTCGAGCGCATCGGTGGCTTTCTCAAAAAACAATAATTCACAATCCGCCAGCTTGCGTCGAAGTTGCCTTCGCGTACTCGCCAGCAACATCGGATCGTCGTCAACGAAGAAGATTCTGGTTTTCATCAAACTACTCCTGCAATCGAAACGGTTGGAAGTGCCCGCGAGACGGATCCCACAGATAAACACTCCACAAATAAGTGCGATACTTCAACTCGCAGTTCTTGCGAACAAACATCTCAAACCTCGCGCCCGGATACTCCCAACGCATGTTCTTCCCTCGCGTGCGGAATTTTTCTCGGTTCAACAACAACCAAATCCGCTCGCCTTCGGCAAACTCACCGACTAATTGGTCAACGTTGCTGACCACTTCTCCTCCACCATTTCGGTCAACCAGCACGCCGTCTCGCATCACGGCAAAGTCGTACAATAACGGCAACGCCAAATCGTAATCACACTTCCCGCTCTCCATGAATGCGCAGTGAGTATGAGGCTCGGTGATGGCGACTCGATCTCCGGATCGTTTCTGACTGTTGACCCACCGAACCGCACCGGTTGAATCGCCAAGAATTCGGAGTTCATAAGAACCGGGGATCCGCCACGGTGACCAACTTGCCAAAATCGCTATAAAACAAACGGTAAAACAAACTGCCAGCACCGAAGCGTGGCGGTTGAGGTGTTCTTTGACCGGATAAACAACCCCGATCAAAACCGATAGTACTCGCCGCAGTGCATCGATCGACAGCAATAACCAGATGGGAATCAGCCAGTACATGTATCGGAAGCTCACATTGGTCACCAACAGATTCGTCATCACGATGCCAGAGATTAAAAACGCAACCAACGCCAATGCGTTTTTGTTTTGTTCTCGCCACATCACCGGCAGCCCGGCAACAAAAAAGAAACTGGCAACGATGTGTAGCCTCGAGTACCCAATGAACATTGACAGCATATTCATCGGATACCAAAAATGTGGCTTCACGGCGGCTTCGATTGATGGTGAAACGCCTTCGGTCCGCGTCAAACAAAGATTTTTAAACACGATAAAATCTAAGCCAATGATGGCGACCACGCACAACGACACCAACCCTAGGGTAATATTCCGTTTCCAACCAAGGTCTTTGGCAAACACGAGGTACCCAAACAACAACGACGGCCCCATCGCAACGCTGATCTCTTGGCTGAGTACCGCACAAAGAAACGCCAACATCGCAGCCACTCGATATCGCTGAGATTGGTCGGTCACAAAGCCTCGGCAAAACAGATACACCGTCAACAGCGCAAAGAACTGCTGCATTTGATAGAACCGAATCACGTGCCCCGTAAAAATTTCAAACGGGTGTACGCACAGCAAGAACATTGCGATGAACCCGACCCAGCGATTTTTCAACAGGTGGGAACCGCACAGGTACACCAGCCACGCCGTCGCTACGCCCCAGAGCACCGACTGAAACCTTAGACTCCACAGGTTGCCACCAAAAGGCCACGCAATCGCGGCCGTCACGTAGTGAAACATTGGACTGCGTGTGTAATAGACATCTTCAGGTACGAAGCCGGGTGCACCGGTTTCCAGGATCGCCATCACTGCTTGGGCCGACGCGTATTCGTCATCGTCGAGTGGTTGTAAGTCGAGTTTGTGCGCTCGCAAGAAGACGCCCAACAGCAGCACCCAAATACAAAGATGGAACCAAAATTTGCTTTCGGGAGTGGCTCGCAAACAATCGAACATGCTGTGGCCTTGTTCTCGCAAACCACCAAACCCAGCCCGTCCGATGATATCTAGGATTCCCACCAAAAGCGCAGCGCCGATCGCCAGTGGGAAGATCACCTGCCAGTGGCTCCCGGTCATCGTCCAAAGAATCTCATGTCGCTCCGCCCATGAACATTCAAGTAACAGTCCCGCGCCGATGGTAACAGTGGCGGTCAACGACATCGCATACAACATCTTGCCGGCTCGCATGCATGAATTGAACGCGTCGGATCGATCCATCAATACCGCAGTCACACACAGCATCACCACAGCAATTAGCGTCACGACGCCAACGTGAGCGATCGACCGAGGCACCAAACGATCCAATTGCTCAGGGCTCAACGCGCTACCGCGATACTGCATGGATGGGATCGATTTCCCAGCCGACAACGCGGGCCCCAGTTTTTGGACCTGAGTTTCAGTTTTCGGATCGCCGTTACGATCAATCGAAATATCGCAAGACGCCAGCCAAGCGTCATCGCGCGGGAACGAACAATTTGATCCATCGGCTGCTAACGCCCCACCGTCGACAGCAATCTGTGTGGGCCAATTCGCGTTTGCCTTGTCCACGCAAACGACTTTAACTCGGTTGACACCCGGACGTAAAAGATTAGCAACGCTGTAGCTTAAGTAGCCACCAATTGCAGTGTCTCGTTTGAGTGCATTCGGTTTGGGACGTTCCGGGAACAGGTCGGGGGTTTCAGGAGTCCGCCGCGATTCGGCTAAGGTGCGTTTGGGATCCCATTCGCCGGGGGCTTGGGCTCGGTTGTAAGTTCGGATGTAGCGGAACGGCGTTATTTTTGGCGAATAGGGATTTCTAAACTCGTCCAAATTACGATGTCCTTTTCGCGGTGTTTCAAAACGTGTTCCCACGAACGAGGCGCCGACTTCATCGGGGTCCAGTAATTCAGGTTTTGTAATCGGATCAAATGCAGCCGCGCGTCCGAACACCCATTCGCCGTTGTCCAAGTCAGGTGGTTTGACCGACGAGACCCTGACTCGTTGGTCGTTGAGGTAGAGTTCGTAATTTCGATTGGTTAGTAATCGAATCCAAGCTTCATCGACGGGCTGGTCGATTTTCCAGTCCGCACTAAAACTTACGCTCGCCTTGTTAGAAGCCGTCGGATGCCGCAACCAAGCACCGGTGAACGGTTGCGAATAGATTTCTTCAGGATGAGAACGATAGCCGCCT
Source organism: Mariniblastus sp. (assembly GCA_023300235.1). Lineage (GTDB taxonomy): Bacteria > Planctomycetota > Planctomycetia > Pirellulales > Pirellulaceae > Mariniblastus. The sequence goes on along the minus strand of JALZWN010000096.1, from coordinate 26,430 downwards.
TTTGCTGGTCCGACGACGGTCACGGCGTGTCGCCACTGTTTGTCCCAGTAACCAATCTCCGTCCAGTCGACCAACTGTGGTCCCGGTATCGCACTCTCGGCCGACCATGATTCATCGCTGCGGATTGGAATCACGGTGCCGTTGTACATTTGAATTTCGCCAACGAAACTAACTTTCGCTGGTGCGCTACGAGATTCGGATTCTATCGTGATGACATTCTTACCCGCCCGAAATGACGACGTCAGCTCGATATAGCTGGGCAATCGCCAATTGTCGTGACCATCCCATTGGTATTCACGAGGGAAATTAAGTGCCATCGCGGGTGCGTTCGACTGCAGGACTTGGCCTTTTTCTCCCGTGCCCGTTTGAAAAGGACGAGTCGGACGCCAAAGGTAAACGCGGCCCATCGGGTTGCGATTAACGCTTATTTCAAAGGCATCGGCTGCTACGATTTTGATCCAAGCATGTTTTACTTCGCCGGTCAGATCAAATCGTTTTCGAAAATAGCCTGCATGGGCCGGCATTCCCGGCGCACTAATCCAATCACCCTCGTAAGTCGTCTCGCGAAGTGGCTGGGTTTGGGCAAGACGATAAAGGGCGACCGAATAACCCACGACAACGATGAACGCGATGACAGCAAGGATAAAGAGCCCGACCGTCAAGCCTTTCGAAGTATTGCTTGGGTGTGTGATGTCAGTTTTAATTTCAGTCATGGCTTTTTGGCCCTCGACTGTGCAGCCCAAATTTCATTGGCGTCGTTAGTCAGCCCCGTTGCGGTTGCCATGTTTTGTTGGGCGACAGCGCGGAGGATCTTCTTGGTGCCAAAGTTGAATCGGGCGGATACTGAATACATCCAATCTCGCATTGCTTCAACGCGGGCGATCCTAGATTCTCGGATTCCTTGAAGCTGAATCAAATAGATTAGCTTCACGTCGCAGGGGTTACGCTTGAGCACAAAATCAAAACGTTCGGCTGAACGCTCAAACCGGCCGCAATTAAAATCTTGAATCGCGAATCGCAACACGCCACGGCAAGCTTCGCGACGGATGGCGGGATCGGCCGATTCGGCGATAGACTCAATGATCGTCATCGCTTGGTCAAACCTTCCGTTGGACTCCAGCGAGCGAGCTTTTTGAAGCAACGCATATTCGCTGTCGATACCTAGACGCGAATCCAAGACGCCACGTTGGGCGATATAAAACGTGTCTTGCCCTAGCACCGGCAAGATCGAAACGGCTCGGTCGAGATGCACCTTTGCTTGGTCGTAGTTTTTTTGTCCTGCAAGTTCGGCCGCCAGATTGATTTCATGGCTCGCCTTGAAGGGGCGCGACCAACCGACGACGGCCGCGAGCACCGCAACGACCGTGAACAAAGCAATCGCAGCGCCCGCTCGTTGATAGTCCAGTTGGTGATTATTTCTTAGGGTTCCGAGGAATAGCAAGCTTGCTCCAGCGATCGCCAGTGACCAACCGCGGCCTGCGAACTGGCAAAATGCATTTGAAAAACCCAGCCATAGCATCAGGTCTTCGGTTCGGTGCAGCCCAACTTCCCATGGCGACCACGATGGCAGCGGCACGACTGCCAGCTGACGAGGGGCGTCGACGATGTAAGATTTTGATCGCCAACCCTTGCTGCCGAGTTCGGCATTCAGATAGATGTCACCGCCTAGCCAGGTCAGGTTGTCGTGCTGCATTTGAAGCCACGTCGCATCCGCCGATACGTTTGGGCTTCGTACGGTCACAAAATAAGGATACGCCAGTGTCAACAAAATCATTAAGCACGCCAGCGACGAACTCAACGCCGTCCAAGTACGTTTCCAAAGCCACGATGCTGCGAGCGATACGACGCCAATTGAAATAGCAGCCTTGAAAAAAACAGTGCAACCGGGCGTTGACGTAATAATGTCTCGATATGAATCGGCCCCCGCTGCTGGTGCAACGGGAACACTAAACCATGGTTGTTGAATTCCGGCCACGACCGCTGCGAATCCGCCGAGCGATAGCAGTGCGAATAAAAGCTGATTCAGCGATCCATGTTTTTGTAGAAAACGAATCATTGCGAAGGGCTCGTCACTGCGAAATCGTCGTTCTGCTTTTGACGAGGTTCTAGAGTTGGTCCTGCGGCGATATGAATTTGATCGTTTGGCTCAAGCACTTGGTGCCCGTCGGCGATCACGTATTCGCCTTCTTCCAGGCCTTCACAAATTTCGACAAGCCCGTCTTCGCGAATTCCAGTAACCACGTTTCGAGGTTCAAACGCATCGCCAGCTTCGTTGATCACAAAAACGATGCCACGGTTTCCTGAGACGGCGTTCACGCAACCGCGAGGAATCGATAACGTGTTTCGTTCTTGGATCACCGTCGCGTAGCCGGTCAACCCGGGAACCACTAAATCCTCTGTTGGGTCGAGTGCCACGCGAACTGAGAACGTGGCAGGCCATTCCGGCGCCCCGGTGCCCAACGGGCGAATCGGGCGGTTGGTTTCTGGTCCACCTAACGCAAAATTCACCAGCGGCCGAATCAACTCGATTTTGCCTTGGAACACGCGGTCTTGGTACGCACTCAGGCGCATCTCCACCCGATCGCCCATTTGGACTCGGCCCAACGCGGTCTGGTCGAGGTAACATTCGAACCACAGCCCGCTGGCGAGCAAAACGCCAGGCCGACCGGGATCTTGGTTGTACTCTCGATCGTGAACCAACACCCGTTCAACGATTCCGTCGGCAGAAGCGTATGACTTGTAGTCTTCCAATTGTTTCAATCGATACGCCAGCGACAGTTCCGCCTCTGCGATCGCTGCTTCGCCAATTTCGACGCTGTTGGTGCGCCCGGCGTTAGCGGTCCTCAAAGACATTTGCAACTCTGCCAAGTTTAGCTCGATCAGCTTGACCGCCAGTTGGCTCTGGGAGACCTTTTCTGAACCGACGGAACCTTTTTTATTCAAACGCCGATTCATCGCCAACGATTCCTTGGCTTGTTTTAGCTTCGCTTTGGCGATGTCGATTTGCACTGCTAGAATATCCGGACGTTCTTCTTGCAAAACGTTGACGGTACCAACACGAACACGTTTTAGTTCCGCTTTTGCTGTTCGAATGGCGGCGCGGGCGGATTCGATTTTCATCTGAAGCCGAGAAGAATCCAGTTCAATGATCAGATCGCCACACTTCACGCGTTGGCCTTCGGTGACATGCACCTTAATAATGTTTGCCATCGCGACCATGGGAACCTGCACCGGTTCACTTTGAACGAGTCCTTCGCCAATGAATTTTCCGGTGATATTGCGGCGTTCTACTTTGGCGGACGTCACAGGGAATGTGCCACCGGTCTGACGGATGACCGAAGCGTACCCTAGTTTGGACGTGTACATTCGCGAGATCGGGTTTTGGTAAGCTGGCCAAACTAATTGGTAGATCACCACCAAACAAATCACGGCAGTCATGGCGCACAGAACTAATGCCCACCATTGGGAGCGTAGAAAGGTGAAGGCTGATTGAAAGAGTCGCGTGATCATAGTTGCTTATTCCGTGTTCAACTCAAGAGACAATTTTGTAAGTTCCCTGAGTTCTTGAATTAGTTGGTTGACCCCGGTGAATAGGTTGTCGTGAAGCATTGTCATTTTTTCAAGATCGTTATTGTGTGCCGCAGTTTCAAGCTCGCTTGACTGCTCGTGCAGTGAAGTCGCGCCAAAGTAACTGACACGACTTTTCAGTTGATGAGCGCCCGATGCGACTGCTACCGCGTCACCCGTTTCGATGCCGATACGCATTTGAGCCCGCAACTCCGGTAACTTGCGGACAAACATGATCGCCAGATCGGCAGCCAAGTCGTCGTCACCGGCAGTCATGTTTTTCAATTTGATTGGGTCGATAATGGGCATTGGTTGGGTCGTTTAATAAAATTTTGGCAGTTGATTAAGGTTGGATATTGAGTCGTTTCATTTTGTTGTAGATGCTCTTTTCGCTGATCCCGAGTGTGCGTGCTGTTTTGGCTTTGTTTCCGCCGAGCATTTCCAGGGTTGCTACGATGGCGTCGCGTTCGATGTCTTCGAGCGTTTTTCCGGCAAGCTGGTATCCCGCTGGAGCCTCAACATTGGCGGCGGTACGATCAGCCCGCGGGTCCAGTTCAACACTGCTAAACAAAAGTTGGTTCGGACCAATCACGTCTGATTCCGCAAAAGCAACGGCTCGTTCAAGCACGTTTTCAAGTTCGCGAATATTTCCAGGCCATGAATGTTGTTGTAAGATTTCCAATGCTCGATCGGAAATTGTCTTTGCCGCGATGGACTGTCGTTCACATATCGCTTTTAAGATATTCTGTGCGATGTTTGAAAACTCTCCGGTGCGAAAGCGTAAGCCCGGCAACTCGAGCTTCAATACGAGCAGGCGAAAGTACAGATCTTGCCGAAATGCGCCTTGCCGGCAAAGTTCTGCCAAGTCGTGATGGGTGGCCGTGATCAAACGCACGTCCACTTTGGAGGACTCCGAAGCCCCGAGTCTTCTGACGGTTCGGTCTTGCAGAAAGGTTAGCAGTTTTGGTTGCAGGTCAATTGGCAGGTCGCCAATTTCATCCAAGAACAACGTCCCGCCATCGGCAACCTCTGCATGTCCTTTTCGATCGGCGGTTGCGCCGGTGAAAGCTCCTTTGGTGTGGCCGAAGAGTTCAGACTGAATTAGGTCGCGCGGAAGGGAAGCGCAGTTCACCGTCACAAAGGGCCCCGTCGATCGGCGGCTTCGTTGGTGAATCATGCGCGCGATCGTGGACTTTCCAGTTCCTGTTTCTCCACCGATGAAAACAGTGGAATCTAAACCCGCGATTTGATCGACTTGCTGCATGAGTCGGCTATGAATATCGCCCTCGGTTTCTATTTCGCGGACGGGTACGCTTTGGCTGAAGGACTGTTTTAACTCCTGGTTTTCACCCACGATCTGGTTGGAAGATATTGCTTTGTCGATGTAGACCAAAAACTCGCTAGGGTCAAATGGCTTGGTTACAAACTGAAACGCACCTGCTCGCATCGCTTCGACTGCGTCGCTGATGTCGCCAGAACCGGTTAACACGATGACGTGCACGGCCGGATGGTGTTTTTTAAGATGATGCAGAATTTGAAAACCGTTTAGATCGGGCAGTTTCAAATCCACCACGGCAACGGCAGTATCGTCGTCGATCAATTCAAGGCCAGCAGTTCCTGTTTCGGCTGTGCGAACGGAGAAACCTGCATTGCTCAGATGGGCCGTCAATAAACGCAATGTTAGTGGGTCGTCATCGATCGCGACGATGTCGGCTGGCCGTGTCTGCGATTGAGGGACCGACACGTTTTGCGAATCTGTGACTGAACCGATGGTTTCTATTAATTCCATTGCCATCTACATCACCGTTGCTTAACTGTGTAATTGCTTAACTGTGTAATTGGGACACCAACACTGAAAGAAGTTCTGCCTAACCAGTCACAAACCGGTTAAAAGAGACTCAATGCAGTAAAAGGGTACGTCACAAACCGCCTAAGCACCGGATGATTTACTGGGAGTTTCGTGTTAGCAAGGTTGTTCGATTTGCGAGATGTTGCGAAAATGCATCACAATCGAGTACCGTACTGGTTCGCGTGCTGAAAATGAATCAAAATTGATTCTTGAACTAAGTGCTTATCGCAAAACCTCACGACAAAGCTGAAACTGTGTCGCTCAAAAGGTGGTGAATAAGCTCCTAGCAACTGCAATCTTTAGAGGGAGGGGGGGGAAATGAAGGGAGTTATCTTTACTGAGTTTCTTGGTTTCATCGAAACACAGTTTGGTTTGGCGATGGCTGATCATTTGATCACAGCGACTCGGCCCGATTCTGGCGGTTCGTACACTTCGGTGGGGACTTACAACGCCGATGAATTGGTGGCGATGGTTGTTGAGCTAAGTAAGAAAACCGAAACACCGGCTGGCGATTTGATCAAGGCTTTTGGCGCTCACCTATTCAACCATTTTGTTCACGCTCACAGCGACACGCTGGGCAATGTTAATTCGACGGAAGAGCTGTTAAGCCAAGTCGAAAACAGAATCCACGTGGAAGTACGAAAACTGTTTCCGGATGCGGAGCTCCCCACGATCGGTTTTGTTCAGGTGCAGCCAGACACTGCTGAGGTAACTTACAAATCAAAACGCCCTTTTGCCGATTTGGCAGAAGGCCTGATTACTGCAGCGATCAAGCACTTTGAAGACCCGATCGTTTTGACTCGCCAAGACCTGCCTCCAGCCGACGGAACGCATGCAAAGTTCACTATGGTGCGACGCTAAACCGCGGCCATCGCCGAAGCGTCAGTCCCATGCCTACGACCTCGGCCACCAACTGAGCGAATCGAGACAAGATCGCGAGGGTGAATCCCATTTCGTAAGGTAGCCATGGCAACAACAACATCGCCAAAGCTGCCTCACGAACGAGAATGCCGCCGGGAGAAAAGAAGGCAAAGAAGCCGATGATCCAAGCCGTCGCCGTCGCCGAAACCATTGCGACCAAGGGCACCTGTTCGGTCCCAACGGCACTTAACAAAACGGAATTCACAGCTCCGTTCAAGACTGCCATTGCGATAAGATAGCCCACCGCCCCAATGAACCAGTTGGGCTTGATGCTCGCGCTTCGTAGTTCGCCGAACTTCTGCACAATTTTGTGTCGTAATATCCAAGCCGAAGTAACGATGGCAACTCCTAAGACTCCGACAGCGAGTGCTAAGTTTCCATCGATCCCCAGTCCTGCGAAAAGCTCGTTGGCTGCGGAATAAAGTTCGCCGTGGTAAAACATGACTCCGGCGAGACTCACGATGGCGGCCGCGATGATCGTTGCCAATAATTCGATCGCCATCGATGCGGTCGCACTGGTTTTCGTCAAACCAATCGCTTTCGAAGCAATCGCTCGCGATGCGTAGCCCCAAACCCCTCCCGGTAACCAACGCCGTGATTCGGCTAGCAACCAAATGCGAGTTGTTTCCAGCACCCCAACGTCGTGGCCCATTCCTCTGACCACTAAGTTCCATCCAACCGGGTTGGCGACGCGATAAGTGATCGCCAAACCGGTAGCGATCAGGAATGCGTTGGAAGTCAAAGCTCCGTAGAGATTGTGTTGTTGATTCAATTTCCAAGCGGTAAACGCGATTGTCAATAAGACAGCGGTCGTTAGTAGTACGGTGGAAATCGAGCGTAAATTCGAACGCCAAGCGGCAGCTTTGTTAGGTTTAGTTTGAGGGACTTGGTTCATAGTATCATTCAGGGACGCTTAGTAAATTGGCTTAGTAATTTGGTTTCGATTTGAGTGAAGTTTGCTAGGTTTGCCGCCCCTGACGGGGCGGTGCTTGTTAGCCTTGGGCAACGCATTGCTGGTTGGAATTCGGATTTAAACCGCAATTGCATAAAGCCGTTCTAGCTCGCCAACGATTCGCTTCCAGGAGAAAGTTTCTTTCGCAAACTTAAACCCAGCTCTGCCAAACCTGCGGCACTTTTCGGGGTCAACCAACAAGTCGCAAATGGCAGTTGCTAAAGCTTGCGGGTCTTTTTGAGGAACGAGATAGCCTGTTTCTCCGTCGCGGATTGTGTCTGGAATACCACCGACTCGACTTGCCACCACCGGCTTGTAATAGCTGTACGCTTCGATTGAACCGATGCCCAGCCCTTCGGCGTCTCCCCAACTATCCACGATCCCTGGGTTGACCCAGACATCGCACTTGGCGTACTGCTGGGCAAGTTCTTCTTTGGAAACGAACCCCATGAAGCGAATGAATTTTGTCAAACCAAGCTCTTTGCTAAGACGCTCAAGCCGTGCACGCTGGTCGCCATCGCCGGTGATAACAAACTCAGCACTAGGAACTTGTGAAAGGATCATTGGGACCGCTTGCAACAAGTACTCCAACCCTTTGCGTTCAATCAAACGACCTGTGAACAGTACTCGCGGATTGGCAGCCGGTTCAGCCTGAACGTCCGCTGCGTTCACGGTTGTGCCATATGGTAGGACGTTACAGGGGCGCCCGCTAAGTTCAATTACCTTTGATGCGGTGTCGGAACTGTTGGCGATGCGAAGATCAGCCGAGCGAAGCGATTGTCGTAGGAACGGCAATACCCACTTTTTACGTCTCGCCAACGCGAATTCCGCACCGTGCGACATCATCACCAACGGTTTACCACTAACCAATCTGGCGACCTGCCCCATCAAGCCATGAGGGAAAGGCCAGTGCACATGAATCACGTCGTACTTGCCACGAAGTGCCAACCAGCCTGCGAAGATGCAACCGATGATGATGTACGGTATCGCCAACAACTGCATGTACGCCTTGCGAACTTTATAGGTCGCTCCTTCCTCGTGCGTCAGCGTTTCGATGCTCGCTGGGGCGTAGCGAAAACGTTTGACTTCGATGCCGTCGAGCGTATGTGACTTAAGTCCTTTGTAGGATGGAGCCATCACGGTGATCTGATTGCCTTCGTTTTTAAGTTGTCTATGAATTTCTCGCATCCATGGAACCGCGTAGTCCGATTCGTGGCGTGGATAGGTTGAAGTGATCACAAGGATTCGTGATTTTGAGGAAGTATTGTCCATGGGTTGTTTCCTAAAGTTTTTCTAAGTTGCTGATTTCATTTTGGGTCGAAGAGCAAAAGGTTCTTTGCTTTAAACGTGCGAAAGCTCGCGTTTGGAGTGCCTGGGGGCAGACGCTGTCACAGCAGTTAGCTCGTTGTCTGCGGCAATAAATTCCGCTTTGATTGCAGCGAGCCGACGTGCGTCTGTGTCCACCACAACTGGTTGAGCTTCGACTGGGCTGTGCTGGCGAATCACCAACTCAGCAAACAATCCCGCGATCATGCAAGCTCCGCCCATTCCCAAAAACGCAATGGCCATCAAAAGTGTTACGACGCCAGCAAACGTTTGGATGCCTGCGACAGCCGCACCTGCGATCAAGCACATGGCAACCACCCCGTAGCCCACGGCGCAAAAGTTTGCAAAGTGCGACGGGCGTTCTCGATAGACTCGCAAGAACCCCATGGTCAACATGTCGCTGAAGCCTCGGATGAATCGCTCAACGCCGTACTTTGACACTCCGAACTTACGGGCGTGGTGTTGCACCACGATCTCGGTAACCTTGAATCCCTGCATTCCCGCCAAAGACGGAACCATGCGATGAAGTTCGCCGAACAGCTTGATCGACTTCGCGACCTCTCGGCGATAGCACTTGAACCCGCAATTGTGGTCATGCAGTTTCACTTGGCTAAAATGGCTGAGCATCTGATTGAACACTCGGCTTGGCAATACTTTGTGCCAAGGATCGTGCCGGACTGCTTTCCAACCACTGACTAGGTCGTACCCTTCACGAATTTTGGCGATGAAGCGAGGAATCTCTTTTGGATCGTCTTGCAGATCGGCGTCCATCGTGAAGATCAATTCGCCTTCGGCGATGTCGAAACCCGTTTGCAGGCCGGCGGCTTTTCCACGGTTGCTCCGAAAGCGAAGTCCACGAATTCGCGACGGATTGAGATCGGCCAGTGCCTGAATAACGGCCCACGTATCGTCGGTGCTTCCATCATCAATCAGGATGATTTCGTAGTTCGTCGTCCCGACATGCGCTGCGATTTGCAAGGTTAGTTCTTGCAGCGAGTCTTCTTCGTTCATCGCAGGAATGACGAACGAAATTTCAGGCGTTTGGATTGACGTCATCGACGCCGCTGATGAGCGATACGTTTCGTCCGCTTTGGGGGCAGTGTTTGAAAACAGAGGGTTGGTTTTAGTATTTGAAACAGCGTTCATTGTGGAGATCTCGAAGAGTGACTGACGTTGGATGAGAGTTTTCAATTCAATTTGCACGGGACATGCCAAAGACCAACCACTGTAAAACCTTCCGTATTTCGACTGGCATACAACGAATGTGCTGGTAATTCGGAAACCGAACACTGTAAATCCTGCCGCCTACCTGAAGCGGTTAACGGGAAAACTTACCGGCATCCCCGTGATACGTGTGGTATGTTTGAGGTGACTAACCACGCCTGCACAAATGAGCGAACAAAACGTGTCTTCTGATTCTCTTCCAACTGAAAATTGCGACCATTGCGAAGCCGGAATGTACAAGCGGTTTTTTGAGCGCGAACGCATTGCTCGAAAAGAAGCAGAGCAATATCTCGAGGACAAAAGCCGAGAGCTCTACTTGTCCAATCAAAAGCTTGCCGCGTTAGCCATCAAGCTGGAGGAAGAAAACAAACGAACGAAAGCGGATCTGGAACGCCGGAAATTACTTGAAAGCCAGTTGGCACACGCTCAAAAAATGGAATCCGTTGGGCAGCTAGCCGCTGGCATGGCACATGAACTCAACACGCCAATCCAATTTGTTGGCGACAACATTAACTTTCTGAAAACGAGTTTTGAGGACATTGAAACGCTACTGAATGCCGTCGATGCTCTCCTTTCAAGATGCCGAGACAGCCAGCAGCATCTTGTGCATGTCGAGTCGATCGATCAAATTTGCGATCAAATTGAATTGGATTATTTGCGAGATGAAGTCCCGCTTGCGGCCAGTCAGGCGATCACAGGTACAGATACCTTGGCACGCATCGTTAAGGCGATGAAGGTGTTTTCTCATCCGAGTACGAAGTCGTTTGAGCAGATCGACCTGAACCAGATTGTCGAATCTACGATCAATGTTTCAAGGAGCGAATGGAAGTTCCATGCAACGCTAAAAAAAGAACTTTGTGACGACCTTCCGCTGGTGAGCTGCATTCCAGGCGAGCTCGGCCAAGCGCTGCTGAACTTGATCGTTAACGCAGCCAATGCGATGTCTAGCAACACATCCAGTGCCGATTCCATTCTTTGGGTCAGCACTCGGCGTGACGGAGATGATGCCGTAGTAGAAGTCTCGGATACAGGGTGCGGCATTCCTGCAGAGATTCAGCACCGTGTCTTTGATCCTTTTTTCACGACTAAGAGTGTCGGTGAAGGAACTGGCCAAGGGCTTTCTATCAGCTATCGGATCATCGTGAAACTCCACAAAGGCACGCTATCGTTTGACTCATCGGTCGGCAAGGGCACCACTTTTCAGATCCGATTGCCTTTGAATTCAACCGACGCAGCTACGATCGACGACGGCCTTGTTGGAAATTGACACAAGAAACACGCTCCACGTCGAACGAAATCTCATTGAAACAAGCGAATGGGAATTTCACTCAAGATGATTTAGAATGACGGGTAACTTCTCCTTATTGGTCGCTCTGGGCATGGGTGATTGAACGACTTCTTTTTAGGCCTGTGAACATGAATCGTACAAGTTTGTTGTTGGTTGCTAGGTTGTTAGTTTGTTTGCTGAGCTGTACCGCGATTGCTCAGCCTGCTGTCCAAACCGATCCGCTGGTTGAGCGTTACGAATTGGCGGGCGAGAACCGAAGCGAGCTCGAGCAAGCGGTCAAACGAGCTCCGAAAGAACATCGCGCGGCCGTCGAGTTTTTGATTCAAAACATGCCTTGCAAGGATTTACAGTCGCTCTCGGCGGGATTCTTACTGGATAACGTTAAAGTGGCTTACGAGGCTCGCGCGGCAGCGCCATGGGCAGGTGAGGTTTCAGGCGATCTGTTCTTTGCAAATATTTTGCCCTACGCGAATGTCGATGAAGAACGAGAAAACTGGCGAGGTAAGCTTCGCAAGATTTGCTGGCCGATCGTGAAGGATTGCAAGACCACCGGCGAAGCCGCTCAAGAACTCAACAAACACTTGTTCAAAAGAGTTAAAGTCAAGTATTCGACCAAACGCAAAAAAGCCAACCAGTCTCCAAGTGAATCGATGGATAGTGGTTTAGCCTCGTGCACTGGGCTATCGATCTTGCTCGCCGACGCCTGCCGTAGCGTGCATGTTCCCGCTAGGTTGACCGGCATTCCTAGCTGGTCCACCAAAAGCGGCAATCACACATGGGTCGAAGTTTGGGACAAAGGCGATTGGCACTTCACCGGTGCTGCCGAGTATAACAAAAACGGTCTCGACCGAGCTTGGTTCCAACGCGACGCGGCGCTGGCGGATAAGTCAAAACGGATGAACTCGATTTACTCGATCAGCTTTGCTCGGACCGATACGGTGTTTCCTTTAGTTTGGTCGGGCGATCGCGAAAATGTGGTTTACGCGATCAATGTGACCGACCGCTATACGCGTAAAGTCGAAGTCGCTGAAGCCGATCCAAGCAAGGTTCAAGTTCGGATTCGCGTTTGGAACGCAGCGAAAACCGAACGCGTGGCTGCGAAGGTCACAGTGGTTTCAACTGAGCAATCAGAAAAAGAACCTATCAGACTCTCCGGCACCAGTCCAACCAACACGGCGGATATGAATGACCTGTTAGAGTTTGAGTTGCAACGCGGTGAAAAGTATGAATTGCAAATCCACAACGGCGATGATCTGCAGAAGCAAACCATCACCACCGTCGATGCCGACAGTCAAGTGATTGATGTTCGTTGGGAGAAGTAACGGGGCGGTTCGCAGCTCTTTGCATCAGTAGTTTTAAAACCGAGGGCAGTAAGAGTTTTAGGTGCTTCAATAGTGAGCGACAGAACGCTGGCGCCGGTTGCCACCGCAATAAAGAGTCTTAGCCCATCAACGTAACCGACTGGCCGGACGACGCATTGTCGGTGATCACCGTACCGATTAACGTGTGGGCAGCGATTTCGAAAATTCCAACGGGAATCGTCTGACCGACTAAGCGTTCGTTACCATCAAACACCACGATTCGGTCGCAATGAGTTCGGCCGGTTAGCTGTACCAAGCCAGCTTTGTCGGATCGCTCGTTGACCTTCGCGCCTGAACGTTTACTCGGCCCTTCAACTAACACCCTCACGGTCTCGCCGAGGAATTTTTGGTTGTCTTCTTCGCTGATTGCGTTTTGGACGTCCAGTAGTTCGTTGTTCCGTCGTTTTTTGACTTCAAACGGAACATCATCCGGCATCCGTTCAGCCGATTTCGTTCCCGGTCGTTCGCTGTACTTGAAAATGAAACTGTTTTTAAAACGGCATTCTTTGACCAGCTTTACGGTGTCTTGGAATTCGTCCTCGGTTTCTCCTGAGAAGCCCACGATGAAGTCGCTCGAAACGGCCGCGGCACTGCCGAGCGTTTCATTGATGCGAGCCATCATGTCGCGATAATCGGCGACGGTGTAGCCTCGCTTCATGCGTTTAAGAACCGTGTCGCTTCCGCTCTGCAGCGGCACATGCAAGTACGGCGAGCATTTTTCCAGATCACGGACTGCGGTTAATAACTCGTAGTCCATATCCTTTGGATAGCTGGTGACAAACTTGATTCGCTCCAAGCCATTGATGTCGTGCAGCTTGTAAAGCAAATCCGCGAGCCGAGTGGTTTTGTTTAAACCGACATGGCGGTAGCTGTTAACCGTTTGCCCTAACAGCGTGATCTCTTTGGCACCTTGGTCGGCCAAGATTTTCGCTTCGTCCAAAATCATGTCTGGGTCACGACCTTGCTCCGGACCGCGAGTCATCGGCACGATGCAGTAAGTACAAAACTTGTCGCAGCCGATTTGAATTCGCAAGAACGCTTGAAACGGTGTCGGGCGCATCGTCGGGTCACGCATTGGGTCAAACGTTTCGTGACTGCGTTTGATGTCGTCCACTTTGCCATCGGTTCGACCAAGCCCAACGGCGGTGTGCTGTCCGCCTTCTTCGCGTGCTTTGCGGATCAAGCAGGGAATCTCTTTTAGCTGTCCCGGACCAACGACGATGTCCACGTAAGGTGCACGTTGAAAGATCAGTTGTTGATCTTTCTGAGCCATGCAGCCCATCACCCCGATAATCTTTTCGGGGTTCTTTTTCTTTTCGGCTCGTAGTCGCCCTAGTGCACTGTAAGTTTTGTTTTCAGCTTGCTCGCGAACGCTGCAGGTGTTGAACAAAATCGTGTCCGCATCGCCAACGTTATCGGATAGCTCGTAGCCTTCGCGTCGCAGGCTCGCGACAACCATTTCGCTGTCGAGCATGTTCATCTGACAGCCAACGGTTTCGATGTAAAGCTTGTGTGTTTTTGCAGGTACGTCGGTTGACATGATTGGCCTAGGATCGGGGTCGATCGAAAAAGGGGGAAAGATTCAGCCCGTTATCTTACCAAGCGAAGCGTTTTTTAGAATGCGAATTTGGGCCTAGACTTCGGCTTCGTGGGTCAAAGAAACGCGGGCCATCTTCGTCCGCAGATCGATGGGACTGGGCTACACGTAAAAGTCTATGGCGACGCGGGTTTTGATTGCGAGGCTCGTCGATGGTCTTATGCGTAAGGCAGACTGGAAGCGTTGCCGCCGCATTAGTGGTTAACCTAATTCGGCGAGGATTTCGTCGGAGATATTGAAGTTCGCTGATACGGCTTGGACGTCGTCGTGGTCGTCGAGCACTTCCATCAGTTGCAATACTTTGCGAGCGTCTTCGACGTCGGTGACTTCGACGACGTTTTGTGGGATCCGAGTGACGGACTTGGTCAGGCACTCGATGCTGGCGGTTTCGAGGGCTTCGGATACGTCGGAGTAGGCGTCGGGTTCACAGAGGACTTCGAAGTTTCCGTCGCTGCTGGTGATGTCTTCGGCGCCGGCTTCGAGTGCGGTGTCCATGATTGTTTCTTCGTCGTTGCCTTCGGCAGGGATGACGAATAGGCCTTTGCGATCGAACAGGTAACCGACGCATCCGGTGCGTCCCATTTCGCCGCCGGCTTTTTCGAATACCTTGCGGAGTTCGGGGGCGGTTCGGTTACGGTTGTCGGTCAAGATATCGCACATCACGGCGACGCCGCCCGGGCCGTAACCTTCGTAGATAATTTCTTCGTAGTTGTTGCCATCGGTTTCGCCGGAGCCTTTTTTGATGGCCCGTTCGATGTTGTCTTTGGGCATGCTGACGGCTTTGGCGTCGGCGATGGCAGTTCGCAAACGTACGTTACCGCTGGGGTCCGGACCGCCCTGCTTGGCGGCGATGATGATCGCTTTAGAAAGCTTACTCCAGGCCTTGCCGCGTTTGGCGTCGGTGGCCGCTTTCTTGTGCTTGATGTTTGCCCATTTACTATGACCAGCCATGGCATCTACGTTGGGTTGAGGTTTTCGAAACGGTGATTGGTTGTGCGAACCGGTAACCGTTCAAGCTGCCGGTAGCGAACATCGGTGACTAACGAGGTTTCTTTTTGGACAGCTTTTTGTTCGGCGACTTTTTCTTGGTGGCCTTTTTAGCGGTTTTCTTGGCAGGTTTTGCCGCCGCCTTTTTCTTGGTAGCTTTCTTGGCTACTTTTTTAGCCGCTTTCTTTGCGGGCGTTTTATTCGCTGCTGCTTTTTTAGTCGCCTTCTTGGCAGCGGCTTTTTTCACCGGAGCTTTTTTAGTGGATTTCTTGGCTACTTTTTTAGTTGCTTTGGCAGTTTTTGGTTCGACCTGCTTCACATTGGCTTTTTTCTCGGTCGCTTTCTTTACTGGCTTGGCAGGCTCTGGCTTCTTCTTGCTGGCGCGTTTTGGGAATCGCTCTTTCGCGTCCGAGTTTATTTTTAGCAGCTTGTCACGCACCTTGGTGCTGAACGGGGCCTTGGCAAAATCGACGGCCAGTTGGTGGACCAAGATGAAGAATTCGGCGCCTTTGGCTTTCGCGATGGTCCGCTCAAGACCCGGTACTCGTCCTTTTTTGGCTTCGTCTTCGCTGACGATTCCCAGCACATAAAACAGGCTCATCGTGGAGTTGTCGATGGCGATCGCGTGGCCGCCTAAACCGTTTTGAGAGACGTAAGAAATCACGAACGACGTCACGCCTTTCATGGCTTCGAAGGTCGTGACGGCTTTGCCAAGGTTTTCCTTTTTCAGAAAATCCAAGTCGTAAGTGAAGTACTTTTCAAATACTCCATAGAGTGTTTGCTTGATGCTGGTGGCGCATTCACGGGGAGTGCCAAGGTTCTTGCCGCTTTCGGCTAGTTCGTCGATTGTGGTGACACGGACTTCGTTCCAATCGCAAAAGTTCTCTTGAAGCTTGGCGAAGGCTTCGTCGGCAGCTTCGAAAGTTGAGTTCTCAAGGCAGCAGCCGTAGAGCATGTTTTCAAAGACGGTGCGGTTGGAAGGCGGCTTGATGAAGTCGTATTCTTTTTTGGCAACTTTGAAGAGCTTGTTGATTAAATCAGCGCGATTTTTGGCGGACATGAAAGCTTGTTGGGTTGGGCACTTCGGCGGGTCTAGCCGGCGATGCGTTGGTGGTATTGAATTGTGGTAATCTTAGCCGCACTGTTTTTAATGGGCGTCAGACGATTCTTGATTGGTTGCTGTTGCTACTTCGGTTGGCGCGGCTTCTACGCCAGTCTCGCAAGCGTCGTCAGTATTTTCGCCGTGCAGTTCACGCTCAGCCGGCAAGATTTCTTCCAGAATGCGGGTGACGGCCAATGAGTTTTCGAGGCCTTTGTCGATCACGAATTCAAGCCGCGGCGTGTAGCGAGTGTCGATGCGGCGACCGATCTTCTGCTGGAGGAAGCCGGCAGAGTTCTGCAGTCCACGGATGCAGAGCTTTTGTTTTTTTGAATCGCCGCGGATGGTGACGTTGACCTTGGCTTGTCGTAAGTCGGGGGTGACTTCGACCATGGTGACGGTAACGTTTTTGATTCGAGGGTCTTTTAGATCCTTGATGATCGCCATGCTGACGACTTCGCGAATCGCCTGAGCTGCTTTTAAGACTCGACGGGAACTCATGGACTTAACCTGAATGATTGCAAAAGGAATGATCCGCGTTGGCGCGGTTTGGCATTGTAAATAGCGAACCGGTTTTAAGGTTTGCAAAAAATCACACTCTCAGGAAAAAAGCCGACGGTCGCCGAAAATTGCCAACCTAAAGTCATTTGACCTTAGGCGGGCAGTTTCAGCGTGACGGTGTTTCGCTTTAGAGTGTCCGAGCGATTTCCTCGATCTTATAGGCTTCAAGCGTGTCACCCTCTTTGATGTCGTTAAACTTCTCGAGTTTGATACCACACTCCATTCCACGTGCCACTTCCTTGGCGTCGTCCTTCTCCCTTTTGAGTGAGTCGATGGCGTAGTCACCGATCACGGTTTGATCGCGAATCACTCGCATGCGACACTCACGTTGAATCGATCCACGCATCACGCGGCAACCGGCAATGGTGCCAGTTTTGCTGATGCTGAAGGTTCGTAGCACCATGGCCATGCCAGCTTCGACGACTTGTTCTTCTGGTTTCAAGCGGCCTTCGAGGGTCGCTTTGAGGTCGTCGGTGATCTTGTAGATCACGTCGTAACGTCGAATCTCGACTCCAGTTTCGTCGGCCAGCGAGCGTGCTTTTTCGTTTGGCACGACGTTGAATGCGACGATGACGGCGTTGGAGGCTTGCGCCAAGCGAACGTCGCCTTCGGAAACACCGCCAGCCAAGGCTTGCAGGATGATGATTTGGACTTCTGGGTGTGAGATCTTGCCGAGCTCTTTTTGGATCGCTTCGATGGATCCTTTCACGTCGGCACGAATGATCAAGTTAAGCTTGACGACGTCACCGGTGGCCTTTGATAGGTTTCCAGATTCGAGCAAGCGTTGGAAGTCTTCCAGTGAAGTCTCGACGCTACGGCCACCGACTTTATTGACGAGGCCTTTGAACTTGCGTTGTTCGGCGAGTTCACGAGCTTTGGCGATGGTGTCGACGACGTAAAACTTGTCGCCAGCACCAGGTGCAGTGTCCAGTCCGGTCAAGTTGACCGGCGTGGAAGGCTCAGCTGATTTGAGTTTTTTCCGCGGATGCAGGGTGTCGTGCATCGCTTTAACTTTGCCGTAGGCGGGACCGCAGACGACAACGTCACCGACGTTGAGTGTACCGGTCTGGACCATCACCTTAGCGATGACACCACGATCGGATTGCTGTTCGGCTTCGAGGCACATACCGTGGGCTTCCCGCGTTGGGTCGGCTTGGTATTCGTGCAATTCAGCGGTGACCAAAATGGTTTCTAGCAAGTCATCCAATCCGGTGCCGGCGATGGCACTGGTTTTGACGACTTCGATTTCACCACCCCATTCACTCGGCAGCAACTCGTGCGAGGCCAAGTCTTGCATGGCTTTGTCGGCAGTGACGCCGGGCAAATCGATTTTGTTCAACGCGACGATGATTGGAACGCCGGCGGCTTTCGCGTGACTGATGGCTTCCTCGGTCTGAGGCATAACACCATCGTCTGCGGCGACGACCAGGACCACGATGTCGGTAACGTTAGCACCACGAGCACGCATTTCGGAGAACGCTTCGTGACCGGGAGTGTCAACAAAGGCGATTTTTTGGTCGCCCTTTTTGATCTCGTAGGCACGGATGTGCTGAGTAATACCACCGGCTTCACCGGAGACCACGTTGATACCGATCAAGGCATCCAGCAACGATGTTTTTCCGTGGTCGACGTGACCCAAGAAAGTTACGATCGGTGCGCGAGGTTGGAGTTTGTCTGGATCGTCTTCTTCGAACTGCGAAGTGATTTGATCTTCGAGCGATTCGGCTTCGCGGATCTCGATCGAGACGTCAAAGTGATCGGTCAACAAGTCGACCATTTCGTCTTCGACCATCGAGTTGATGGTTCGGTTGGTCTCGTCGCCCAGTTGCTTGAGCGTCAACAGTACTTGAACGGACGGGATACCTGCGGCTTCTGAGAATTCGCGGATGGTACACGGCAATTGCAAAACGACATCGTCTTTACGCGGAGCAGCCGTGTTGGCGACTGGACCTGAGCGTGAGCGACGGCGTTGCGGACGACGGTTGTTGTGGCGGTTGCGTGACGGACGCGATCCCATCGTGTTGCCACGTTCGCGACGAGTGGTAGCGGCTGTTTTACGGCCTGGCATTTCGCCAAGGACTTCGCCGGTCGTGCCATCGGCTTTGCCTTTTCGTTTGGCTTTGGCTTTGGCGATGGTTCGTTCAAGCGGAGCCGCACCGCCACCGGCTTTCACGCTTTTGATAGCGTCTTGTGGTAGTGCAATATCGGGCTTCTGGACCTTTTCGCCTGAGTTGGCTTGAGCCGCGGAAGGTTGTTTGACGTCTGGCATGGCGGCCAAACGGATGTTCGCACCCGCTTTTTTCTTGGGACGGTCCACCTTTGGGGCGTCGCTTGACTTGTTGGTTTGGTCGAGGTTCCGCAGTTGCCGGCGAGGCGGAGCAACGCCGGGGCGACGAGGTGACATGCCGCGATTGGTTAACGGAGACCGAGCCGTGGGCGTTTTGGACGGTGGCGTTGGCGCCGCTGGTTTCACCGCAGGTGGTTTGGCTGGTTTTTCAGCAACCACTTCGTCTTCACCGCCACCTTTGAGCCGCGAGTGAAGTCCCGAGCGAGTGTGAGCAGAATCGCTTTCTTCCGCAGGAGGTTCAATCGCTTCTGCAGCAGGCTCAACCACTTCTGCAGGTGTCTGAACCACTTCTGCAGCAGGCTCAATCACTTCGGCAGGTGTCTGAACCACTTCAGCGGTTTCGGCCGCGGGAGCGGCTTGTTCAGTGACTTCGACTTCCGCGACTCCTGTCGCAGTTTCTTCCAAGTCAGCCGTTGGGGTTTCGACTTCGACGGCTTCAGCGACTTCGTCGACGGCTTCACGAACTGGCGATGCAATTTCGCCGATTTTCTTTTTGACGTTCGTACTTCGTGGACGGACCGGCGCACCCGTATCGGGCTCAGCAGGTGCCTCTTGGGTGGCTGTACTTCCAGCCATGTAAGCTTTGATCAGCGTAATTTCTGTGTCGTCAAGACTTGCTAGCGCAGACCCCTTGCCTTTGATACTTGCTTTCTCGCAGATATCAAGCAGGGCCTTATTATCAAGACCGAGTTCTTTTGCAAACGCGTAAATGCGTGTGGGCACTTGGCGTGACCTTCCTTTTTGCGAACTGCACGAGAGGTAGCAACATGCCGCCTGTCGTAAGTCGTTCGAAATTTAAAACCTATTACATAAATCGCCCTCTTCTGCCGTTAGATGAATGACTCTCGTCACCTTTTTCAAAAGGATGTTTGGATAAGATCCAAACGATTCAATCGCTAACGGGCAAAGCACGTTTTAACTATCTTTTTTTTAGCCACCGAGGCTGTCGGTTTTTGGCCTGAAACAGCCCCAAAACCTATTGTATATTTAAACTGCCGAAACGGAGAAAACCATTTTCTCAGAATCGCAAAACAGTCTATTCTGTGGAGCCTTCGCTGGTTGCAGACTCATTTGAGTCTGCTGGCGTGGCGTCCTTGTTTTCTGCAGCCGCCGGCTCTTCTGCTGGCGGTTTTGATCGAGCTTGTTTTGCTTCTGCTTCAGCCAAGGCGGCTTTGGCGGCATTTTGTCGCTTTTGTTCTTCGTAAGCGGCTTTTTTGGCTCGTTTTTCTGCTTCTTCGCGAACTTCGGCCTCTTCGGCCAATTTTTCGGCTTGATCGACGATGGAATCAACCTGTTCTTCAGTTATTCCGCCCATTTCCATCAAATCGGTCGGTTCGATCACGGATAGCTCGTCATAAGACAAGTATCCTTCCCCTACCAGCTTGTTGGCCAGTTCTTCGTCCACTCCTTCGAGGACGATGTAGCCTTGAACCGCTCGGTCGATCTGTGTTTCTAATTCGCTCTGGGTCATGATGTCGATGTCCCAAGTGCAAAGCTTGCTGGCCAAACGAACGTTTTGGCCTCGCTTGCCGATTGCGAGCGAAAGCTGGTCGTCGCCAACAAGTACGATCGCTTTACCGATCATCTGGCACAAAATCACTTCGTCGACTTCGGCCGGTTGCAGGGCGTTAGGGATCATGATCATCGGGTCTTCGTCAAAGCGGACGATGTCAATTCGCTCGCCTGCCAATTCGTCGATGATGACTTTGATGCGATTGCCGCGGACGCCAACGCAGGCTCCGACGCAATCGACTTTTGAGTCGATGCTGCTAACGGCGACCTTGGATCGGTAACCGGCTTCGCGCGAGATCGCGTTGATCGAAATCACTCCGTCGGCGATCTCTGGGATTTCGCTTTCGAACAAACGCTGCACAAAGACAGGTCGTGTTCGACTGAGCACAACCTTGACGCGGTTGTTCATTGCTTTGACTTCGGTCACCAATGCGCGGATGCGATCGTTGGCTTGATGCGACTCGCCAGGGATTTGTTCGCTGCGAGGCAAGATGGCTTCGACGGGACCAAGGGTCACGGTGGTGACTCGGTTGTCGCTACGGTTGACGGCACCGGTGACGATGTCGTTCATGATTTCGGTGAACTCTTCGATCAGCGAATCGCGTTCTGCTTCGCGGACCTTTTGGATGATTACTTGCTTGGCGGTTTGAGCGCCGATGCGGCCGATGGTTTCTTCGTAGTCAAGTTCGTCTTGGCCACAGCGACCGGCGATCTGTCCTGAGTCGCGTTCGATGATGAACTCGATATCGGCGTCTTCGCCAAAGTGCTTTCGCGCAGCGGATACCAACGCCGATTCGATTGCTCGAAAGACGATTTCTTTTCCGATATTTTTCTCGCGATGCAGAGAGTCAACAATCCGCAATACTTCGCTGGCGTTCATGGCTTTAGTCTTTCAATAAATTCTTACTGGTTGTCTGGTCGAACCAAAAAACCTTGTTCCATTGGACCGCGATCTCGATGCGGTCGTTCGGTTTCAGGTTCGAATCCGGCTCTACACGAGCAAGAATCGTCATTTGAAATGAATCAGTTTCCGAATCTTCAGTGGCGTTGGTGGTGGTCGGACGAGCGTGAACCAAAGTAGATTCACCTAGCCTGTCGACTTCCTCAACGACCGCCGAAAATTGAAACGGCATCGATTTCTGCGGCTTTTGGCTCACTCGCGAGGGCTCAGCGATTACTGAAGCATCCTCGGCTCGAAAGCCAATCACCACGTCCCGCTGGCTTGGGCCGGCAGAACTTGTTGGATCAAGTAATACTCGTCGCCGCCAAGAATTTTCTTGATCGTCAATGAGATCGTTTGACCACTGTTTGACCAATTCGGTTTTGCTGTCACTGGTTGAGCGACGGTGAAATTCGACTTGATCTTTGTTTTGCTTGACTGTTCCCGGACACAAGTTGATTGGCGTGGTGCCAAAAAACTTAGCCACGAACAGGTTGGCAGGCTGTTGGTAAATTTCCAACGGGCTGCCAACTTGCAACATCTCGCCATCCTTCATTACTGCCACTCGGTCGGCCAAGGTCATTGCTTCGACTTGGTCGTGAGTCACGTAAATCGTGGTGACTTTTAAATCTTGGTGTATCCGTTTCAGTTCAGTTCTTAATTGTTGGCGAAGGTTCGTGTCCAAATTGGACAGCGGTTCATCAAATAAAAATGCCGCCGGTTCCCTGACAATCGCTCGCCCTAAAGCAACGCGTTGTCGTTCACCGCCGGACAACTGGTGCGGCTTTCGGTCGAGCAAATGTTCAATGCCCAAACGTTTGGCCGTTTGTCGAACCTGTTGATCAATCGCAACTGTCTGTGCCCGAGATTCGGACGCTTTGATTGGATTGAAAATCCTATTCAATACACGCTTAACTCCGCCGCTAAAAACTCCACTACGTTTCCGCAGTGTCAAACCAAACGACATGTTCTTGTAAACCGACATGTTCGGATACAAAGCAAAGTTCTGGAACACCATGGCGATGTCTCGATCTTTTGGCAGCACGTTGTTGGTACAACGCGAACCGATCCAAACTTCACCGTCGGTGACCTGCTCCAGCCCGGCAATCAGCCTTAATGTTGTGCTTTTGCCGCAACCGCTGGGGCCTACCAAAACTAAAAACTCGTGGTCCTCTACCTCTAATGTCAAATCATTGACGGCAGCTTGTTCTTTTGAAAATCGTTTTGACACGCTTTTCAAATTGATTGATGCCATGGCATTTTTAGTCGTTTTCGGACATCCAAACCAAACTAACTGGCACCTATCTAAAAAAACTGCTCCCTAGTAGGCTCGCAATCGAACTCACCGGAAGCCGCCGTTTTTGGAATTGACCCAAAGATAGGCCGTAAAAGATACCCATTGGCAGAGTCATCGTCAACGGAAGTCTTGATAGAGGTGGCGTTTTCGTCGGATTTTTTGCTAGTTATTGATTGGGCTGGGGGGAGCAAAGGCGGGGACGGTGGTTTCAGCCGCTGTTCCGCCGAGGACTGGCTGGAGGCTCGGTGGCCATTTATGGCTTCGCCGGATTCATCTTGGCCCATTTTCGCTAGGGTTCTATACTCCGCCGCTGGCTGGGATGGCATGGGGGCAGGCCGTCAAAAACCGGACAGACAATGGACGGCGGGGGCTCGATAAGCCCGGCTCGGTCCAGCTTGTGGAAACGCATCCTTAATATGCATACCTAACATTTAACGGCTAACTCAATTGGTGAATCCGATGGCCCCTCAAACCCAAAGTCAATTCGCAGCCACCCCACGCCGGCGGCCTCGCACCATCTGGTTCGCCTTGCAAACCCTCGTCATTGCGGTGTTGGCGGCGAGCCCCGTAGTGGCGCAGAGCACTACTCAGGACTCGATCGGTCGAGTGAATCCGTCGCCATGGCGACCGGCGTTTGGCTCGGTCAACAAATCAGCCGTTCAGCAGCCGACCGCGGAATCACTGCGTTCAGCCAATTCAGCTGCCAACCCAAGGGGCTCGATCTTGAACCAGCCTCTAGTCGGCGCAAACGCTGGCTCGGGCACGCGAGCTGGCTCGGGCACGCAGCCGACGGGCTTTGCCGGATCAAATCAGTCCGGCGGCGGTCAAGGGTCAGTTCAACCTCGAATCGCCCCGCCAAACCGCGCCGCTGTCGTAAAACCGGGTGTGACTCGAGTCAGTCACACGATGACCAAGCTGCCCAACAAAGCTGGCCAAGTCTGGCGCGAATACGACATCTCGCCCTACACCGCTCAGATCACTTCCTCTGACCAGCCAGAAAAAGCGGTTCTGGACTGGGTGCTCCGCGAAACCGGCACCGAGATGTGGTTCACTCAGCCGATGGGTGTTTTGAACGTCGAAAAAGGCAAGCTGGTTGTTTACCACACACCCGAAATTCAATCGGTCGTCAAAGGCATCGTCGATCGCTTGGTCCGCACTAAAGGCCAAGTCCAAACGGTCGACGTGAATTTGATCACCGTTGCTAAACCCAATTGGCGGTCGCAGGCTTACACGATGTTGCAGCCGATCGAAGTCAAATCACCGGGCGTTGAAGCTTGGTTGGTTTCCAAAGAAAACGCAGCCATCTTGATGGGACAGTTGGGCCGACGGTCGGATTTTAAGCAACACGCTTCAGGCCGTTTGACCAACCACGACGGTCAATCGTTCGCGTTGGACAAGACTCGTCCGCTGCAGTTTGTTCGTAGTTTGCGTTGGACGCCGGGCCAAGCGGCCGGTTATCAGCCGCTGATGACGACCGTCAACGAAGGCTTCAAGTTACAGCTCAGCTGTTTGACCACGACCGACAATGCGTCGATCGAAGCCATGATCAAATGCGACGTGGATCAGGTGGAAAAGCTCGAAGACGTCTCCGTTGCGGTTCCGGCAGGCCTGGGTGGAGCTCAGCAAAAAGTCCAGCTTCAGGTGCCTCAAATGGTCAGCTGGCGACTGCAAGAGCGTTTTCGCTGGCCCAGCGACGAAGTCCTTGTGCTCAGCTGCGGCGTGGTCGCAACGCCTGATCCTGACGCTCGAAGTGGCGGCTTGAGGCTGCCCGGCACTGGCGGGGCCAAGCGAGCCGACGCGTTATTGTTCATCGACTATCGCGGCCCAGCCACCGGAGCCACCATCGCCACGGTGCCCAATCGAGCCAATTTGGACAGAACCGCCAGTAATCGTATGGGCCGAATCGGCAATTAGCCTCGACGCGATTTTTTCGGCTTCTAGAATAGATGGACCATCGTCAGCGATTGGCCGATGAAATTTACGGACTGGGAAGTCAATCGTCTCCGATCCTCGCCAACACACGACCCGCAACTTTTAACAAACCGATTCTCAAATGAGTTCTTCAGACCGCCGCGTAGTCATCACTGGCGTTGGCCTAATCAGTCCCCTCGGGCATACGGCAACCGATCTTTGGCAGTCGCTTTCGACTGGCAAGAGCGGTGTAGATGTGATCGACGCGATTCCGACCGAACACTTTCCGACGGACATCGGCGGTCAGTGCTCGCAGTTCTCGGGTAAGGTTGACGACTTTGGTGAGCTCGACAAACAACTCAAACGGCAGATCAAAAAAACGCTTCGGCTGATGTGTCGCGATATCCGGTTGGGTGTTGCGGCGGCGCAACTGGCTTTCGCGGATGCGGGGCTTGTTCAAGGCAACTACGAACCCGCGCGGACGGGTACGGTTTTTGGCAGCGACTACATTATTACTTCGCCGGAGGACTACGCCAGCGGAATCAAAAATTGTTTCAATGAAGACAACGATTTTGATTTTACCAATTGGGCGGAAAAAGGTTTGCCAGCGGTCGAGCCGTTGTGGTTGCTGAAGTACTTGCCCAACATGCCTGCCAGTCACGTGGCGATCTTTAATGACTTGCAAGGCCCGAGTAACTCGATCACGGTTCGCGAAGCTTCGGCTAACTTGGCGGTTGCTGAAGCGACCACGATCATCCAGCGCGGTAGTGCCGATCGAATGATCGCCGGTGCGACGGGTTCGCGCATCCATCCGCTCCGCACCGTTCACTTGGTGTTGCAAGAGCAACTGGCCGATCGCAACAGCGAAGCCGCCGGTGGTGATCCAACCAAAGCCAGTCGCCCGTTCGACGCCGGTCGCAATGGCATGGTGCTGGGCGAAGGGGCTGCGGTTTTGATTTTGGAAGAATTGTCCGTTGCTCAAGAACGCGGCGCGAAGATCTTGGGTGAGGTCGCGGGTTATGGTTCGTCGGCGGTAGCGGATGTGACCGGCGCGGCGGATTATCAAACGGCGTTTAAAAACGTGATGTTGGGTGCGCTGGAAACTTCCGGCATGCAAGCGGCCGACATCGGGCACGTGCATGCTCATGGTCTTAGTTCACCTCGAGTCGACCGCGAAGAAGCCGCGGCGATCAAAGAAGTCTTGGGCGATTGCCCCGTGACGGCGGCGAAGAGTTACATGGGCAACTTGGGTTGTGGCAGCGGGATGGTCGAGATCATTTCGAGTTTGATGGCGCTTGAGAACGATTCGTTGTTCCCGATCATGAACTGCGAAAATTTGGATGCCGACTGCCCGATCAATGCAGTCACTCAAGCGGGGACTTCGCCAGGGGATAGCTTTGTGAATCTTAATATCACGCCGCAAGGTCAAGCCAGCAGCGTGGTGATTAAGAAGTTCGCTTAAAGAAGTTCGCTTTAAAAGTTTGTCTAAGGCTTTGGTCGGCGCTTGTTGTTGTTGATGAGTGTTTGGACGGCGCCAAGGATTTGGATTTAACGCAAAGCCGCGAAGGCGCAAGGACGCAAAGCGAGGGGCTGATGGTTTGGCCGCTTTGGGGATAGCCGCGGTTTTTTGGCATGGGTTTTTGGCGTGTTTGCCAGTGTGGCGAACTTAGGCGGTTAAGAAAAGAAAGCCT
>JALZWN010000095.1 GCA_023300235.1 Mariniblastus sp. | reverse complement strand
ATCCCCAAGTTGGTTTATCCCCAAGTTGGTTTATCCCCAAGTTGGTTTATCCCCAAGTTGGTTTATCCCCAAGTTGGTTTATCCCCAAGTTGGTTTATCTCAACTGAGCAACGTGATGAATGGGCTGATGTCTAAGAAGTTGACCTCACCATCGTTGTTGATGTCCGCTTCAAGGAGATAGTCGCTTGTTTGTAACAGCGAGATGAATGGCGAGATATCGAGGAAGTCGACATTACCGTCTTGGTTCACATCTCCTAAGAGGAAAGAATCTGCGGTCAGTTGGTAGGTTCCAGCCTGAGGGAAAGCGGAGAACGTCTGCACAGCCAAGTAGTAGCTGCCATTTTCCGGAGCTCGCCAGCGAAGCAACGACGCGAATCCATCGCCACTGTCATTGTCGAAGGCTAACTGCGTCGTGCCATCGGTGTCGTACAGTGTCAATGTCGAGTCGTTCAAGCTGCCTAGGATTGTTTCGAACTGGTACACGTTGCCAGCAACCGCATCGAACTGAAACCAATCTGGATCAGCCGCGTGCTCTAATTCACCCGCTGTGTTTGAGGGGGCGACGATGGGGGTGGCGTTGGGCGCGTCGTTGCCGTGATCATCTGGATAGATGATTGCATCGGCAAAGTACGTGGACAAGCCACCCGTCCCAATGCCAAACCCATTATTAGTATCACGATAAATCGCTCTTAATTCGTCACCAGGTGCGACTTGGAGTATCCCGTCTTCACTATTGGCGAGTCCAGCAACGGCACTGATCGACGTGGAGAAGTCCGTGATTCCAGGCGTAATGACCAATGTCTCAATGTCTCCCGAAGACGTTTCGATTATGACGGTTGCGTTTGGTTCAAAATTATTGGCATCGAATAATTCGATGTTAATGGTGCTAGTTGTGGTGTAGGTAACATCATCGAAACTAACGGAGCCTTGTTGGGTCGTCGTCCGCCCGGACAGTTCGTAATTTCCGGTGTTATCGTCGGCCTGACCAACGACTACATAGTAGGTTCCAGCGCTCTCGGGGATCCACGAAACAGAAGGCCCCACGGTGCGGGCAGCACTAAAGTCATCGAAGGCGAGCAAGGTTGTTCCGTCAGTGTCGTAGATGCTTACAGAAGTGTTGCCAATGTTTCCGCGAAGCGCCTCAAACCTGTATCTTACTCTTGTGGTCGCTTCGAAGCTGAACCAGTCTTGGTCGGTTGCTGACTCAGTGCGTCCGGCAAGGACAAGGTCGAATTCGATCGGCGTGGCGGAATCTGCATCGTTGCCATGGTCATCGGTGAAAATCGCTGCCGTATCAGTGGTAGTGACTTGTGCTCCCATACCGTTATCAACATTAAGGTAGCTTGCGGTGAGCAAATCGCCGGAGGCAACTTGGAGGACGCCGTCATTGACGTTCGCGGTGCCAACAGCGGATTTGATGGAAGCCGAAAATGTAAAGCCGCCGGTCGGAGAGACGGTAATGATCTCCCGGTCGCCAGACGAAGATTCAATCACCACTTCTGCGTCAGGGGAAAAACCGCCTGTATCAGTCAATTCAATTCCAACTGAGTTCGATGCCGAAAAGCTGTTTGAAATAAACTCAATTTTACCGTCGTCCCTAAAGAAGGACGGGTCAACTAGCGAGAAGGCATTCAAACGTCCAGAGGTCGCCACCAAGTCTTCGAGCTGTGGCAAAATATCGACTCGTTCGAACAATCGATCTCTTAATTCCAAGGCAGACAAGTCCGGTTCGGCGGCTGCCAGTAATGCCAGCGCGCCAGCAACATGAGGCGATGCCATCGACGTTCCGCTCAAGACTTCGTAGCCACCACCAAGAGCGGTGCTCAGGATGTCCACGCCCGGCGCAGCGATGTCGACCCAAGTGTCATCGAAATTTGAAAAAGTAGCGATCTGGTCAAAGCGGTTTGTCGCAGCGACTGAGATAACGTTTTCCGTGTCATAAGCAGCCGGATATGCACGCGAGCTATTACCGGAATTACCAGCTGCGGCAACAAACAGAATATCAAGATCTAAAGCGTCCTCAATAACAACCTCCAGCGACGAACTGAAAGATGCTCCGCCCCAACTGTTATTTGTCAGGACAATGTTGTGTCCCTGTTGTTTCAATGTGTTGGTGTACTCTATCGCTCGAATTGCGTCCGCTGTCGTTCCGCCGTTGGCGCCCAAGAATTTAACCGGCACGATTGTAACGTTCTGGCTAACACCGGTAACTCCGAGGTTGTTGTTGCCAGCGGCCCCAATGGTCCCAGCGACATGAGTGCCATGCCCCCTGTCGTCCATTGGGTCGTTGTCGTCGTTTGCAAAGTCCCATCCGTGAATGTCGTCGATAAAACCGTTGCCATCGTTGTCGATGCCGTCCCCTGCGATCTCTCCAGGGTTGACCCAGATGTTGTCCACGAGGTCGGGGTGGGTGTAATCAACTCCTGTGTCAATTACGGCAACAAGAACATCCGAATTGCCAGTTGAAATATCCCACGCTTCAACGGCATCGATGTCCGCATCAATCAAGCCACCATTCTGCCCCGTATTGTTTAGGCCCCACTGGTCGCCGAAGTCGGAGTCATTTGGAACTGAATCGACATTCACGATGAAGTTTGGTTCAACAACTGCATTGGGTAGCCACTGGGCGACCGAGTCAGCAACCGTTTCGTAGGTCCAGTCATCTGCACCCGACAAAATAAACAGCCCAGAAGCAATTTTATCGGTCACTGTTAGCTTCTGGTTTGCAGTCGAATAATGCGAAAACGACGATCCCAAAGAAACGGACTTTTCGCTACCGACCTGCAGTGAGTTTTGAGTCTGAACTCCATGGTCAGTTTGCCAAATCAGCCATTGACCACTCTTAGCCAACCGCGTTTCTTCGCCCCATTGAATTTCTGTAAATTCGATTCGGGGTTGGACCGTGAAAGTGTCGGTAGCTGACAGATCTGCAGCCATGAGCTGCCGCTTTTCCAGCTGGGAATACGAGTTTTGTAGGTGGCTAAAAGACTGCTTCCGGTTGCGGATTTTCATCGTGCTGACGCCAAGTTGAATATCGTTTCAAGCCATAATTATGCTTCTAGCTTAGTTTGCTGCAGGTGCATCGGCAACATTAGGATCGCCAATGCAGCGTAAGAAAAGTAGATTGAAGCAGCGCGAGGTCTTTTGAATTGTCGGTGTTGCAGAGTGATACAGGTTCCGCACAGTGCGGGGGACCGATGGGTTGGCAAAGCCGAGTCGCTAAAGAAACACACCAATAAGAGCACCACCTTGCTATGAGCGAGGCCGCCGCCGAATCCAAGGCGTGCTAGAGCGTGCAAATGAGGCTGAGCGGTTTTGGGCTGGTGCCTTTACGCCCAGTGCCCAAAACCAATCGGCTTCTTGGGCACATAAGGCCGCGGTGGATCGACCCAAAGCCGACTCATGCGGCGAACGCGTTTCATGGGGCGCTGGCCTTTGAGGTCTCGGCCGCTGCTGGCCCATGATTCCGCTTCATCGGTTAGGTCGTTCAAAACTTGCTCAAGGCTTGCCGACAAAACCGCCATGTCGTCGCGTGAAACTTTCCGCGGGATTGGAATTCTCGGGCCGATGATCAACCGAATACGGGACCAGGGTTTGGGGATCACAAACTTATCCCACGTGTCCAACCGAGTCGGGCTCGACACACCAATGCCGATTGGAATAATCGGCAATCCTAGTTTCGCTGCCAAGAAAATAACTCCCGGCGACATCTTACGCCGAGGGCCACGAGGGCCATCGGGAGTCAAACCGACGTTCGAAAACTTGGCGAAGTGTTTCAACTGGCGGATCGCCGCCGCACCTCCGCGAGAAGTGCTTCCTCGTACCACGTTCATCCCCGCGCCTTCACAAGTCAACGCAACCAATTCGCCATCGCGATGTTGTGAACAAAGCGCCGTAATGTTTGCCGAACTCCCGATCCCCGGGGCTGCGGAAATAATGTACTCGTGCCAAAACATAACGATCGCCAGCTGCGACTTGGAATCCACACGAGTTAGCTCGTCGGGGCCATGGTCGTAATTGCAAATTTTGCAATCCATCATGTCCATCGCCAATGGCGCAGCAACTGAAATCGTCTTGGCGATGATTCGTTGCGTAAGTTTAGCTTTGAGGATCGACATGGAAGGTGGTAGGCGGAAGAGGCGGAAGAGTCGGAAGAGTCGGCAAAAGTGAAGGGTCGATTGTTTTGTATGTTTTTAAAATCCAACAGAAATGCTGCACTAAATCTTAGCAGATAGCAACGAGCACAATTGATCGGCTAATTTTTTTGACGGTGCGATCAAAATCGGTTCGACCGAAAACGGACAAGTTCGCTCGCCTGTCGGATTGCAGAACACGCCGCCAGCCTCTTCGAAAATCACTTGATTCGCCGCGATGTCCCAAGGCCCTTGTTTCAGGTTGGCTGGGTTGTTGTCGTGGATCGCAATGGCCAGGCCGCTGTTTTGTTCCAGGATCCTCATCGCGATTCCGGCGTGCGGGAAAGTCGACGTAACGATCTGAGCACCGGAGTCTGAGCGAAGAGCGGTTTTGGCGGCCGTGAAGAACGGCGTCTCGTAACCACTGTTGCCGTACTGGTTCATCTCGACCCAGCATTCGGCCAGCTTCCAGTCTTGTTCGGGTAGCTTAAGCGGTTGGCCATTTTTGAAAGCCCCCTGCCCTCGCGTCCCATAAAACCACTCGTCGGTCAAAGGGAAATAAACGATCCCCAACGTAGTTTCTCCGGCTTCGCGTTTGGCGATCAAAACCGACGAGAACTGCGGGCCAGCTTTCATCAGGTAAGCCGTCGTGCCGTCGAGCGGATCGATGACCCAAGCGTCTGTCTGCGCATCACCGGCGTCCGGATTGAGCTCTTCGGAAATGATGGTCGTATCCGGATAAGCTTTGCTTAAGATATCCGTGGCCACGCGGTCAGCGTCAAAATCGACTTGAGACACGAGATCGCCCACGCCTTTGGCATCGATCTGATGGGATCGCTCGTAGCCGTCTCGGATGACTTGGCCGGCAGCCATGGCGGCTTCGGCGGCGAACTTTATGTCTTGCGGTTGCTGAGCAAAAAAGTCGGGAATCTGAATCTTAGTCACGGACCTGTCCGAAGGGGAATTAAGTCAAGAACGTCGTCGATCAGGCCGGATGGATCGATGGCCTGCAAATGAGTTGTCGCTAGGAGCCCAAAGGCTAACGAATTGGTCGATTTTGACAATCCTAAATGGTGCTTTGCCAGCGATACTGTCGTGGATGAGGCATCGATTCCTGCAGCGAGGTCGAGCTTCAGCAGTCGTAGCTTGGGATGACGCAACCGCTGCCACGTGGGCAGCGGGGTAAACTGTCCAGAGTGAAACTATTGCGTGTCGAGAAAGAACGCAATTTTTCGATGTGTCAGATAAGAAAATCAACCACGGATAAACACGGATTTTCAAACGCCGATTCGTGTTTATATGTGTTCATCGGTGGCGATGAATTTTACCACCGCCCGCAATGCCCAGTACGTAATAGATAAGCACTAGGCCGCTCTACCCACGCCGATATCGAATAACGCTATAATCGGCTATCCACATTCGTCCTTCCCACCAGCTCCTCAGAAAAAAACGGAACCTATGTTGCTCGACCAAGCCAGAAAATTCGATCAAGACGACTCCTTGGCTAGTTTCAGAGACTGTTTTTTTATTCCTGACCACAACGGCCAACCCGACTTGTATTTCGTTGGCAACTCGCTGGGCCTGCAACCCAAAGCAACCAGTGATTACATTGCCGCCGAGTTGCAAGCTTGGCAGCGATTGGGAGTCCGCGGGCATTTCGAAGATAGCCACCACGAAAGTTTACCCGCCAGCACCGCCGGTCAGTGGCTCGACTACCATCAGAGGCTCACCGAGACAATGGCGGATTTGGTTGGCGGCCAAGCCAATGAAGTGATCGTCATGAATACGTTGACGGTCAACTTGCATTTGATGATGGCGACTTTCTACCGGCCGGCGAAAAAACGCAATAAGATTTTGATCGAAGCTCACGCCTTTCCGTCCGACAAAAACGCAGTTGAATCTCAGTTTGCTTTGCACGGTTGCAAATCGTCCGACTGCTTGATCGAAATCCAGCCCGACCAGGGGCAACTGTTTTCGACCGACGCGATTTGCGACGCGATTCGAGAGCACCGCGATTCTCTGGCGATGATTTTGTTGCCGGGAGTTCAGTACTACACTGGCCAGGTCTTAAACATGCAAACCATCGCGGCGGTGGCTAACGAACTTGAGATCCCGATCGGTTTTGATTTGGCTCATGCGGCCGGCAACGTCGCGATGCAATTGCACGATTGGAACGTCGACTTTGCTTGCTGGTGCACTTACAAATATTTGAACTCGGGACCGGGATCGATCGCGGGTTGTTTCGTTCATCAGCGGCACGCAACCAATACCGATCTGCCGCGTCTGGCGGGTTGGTGGGGGCACGATCGCGACAGTCGCTTCCAGATGACCGGTGACTTTAATCCAATCGCAACCGCCGAAGGGTGGCAGTTAAGCAACCCACCGATCTTATCCGCGGCGGCGGTCCGAGCGTCCTTGCAGGTTTTTGCCGATGCTGGTGGAATGAAACCGTTGGTCGAAAAGTCAAAGTTGCAGCACCGATTCTTCCGCGATTGTTTGAACGAAATGCTGGGCGACCAAGTCAGTGTGATCGCCCCCGAAGATTGTTCCGGTTGCCAGTTGTCGCTGGAAGTAAAACTCGACGGCATACCGGGCAAGCAAATCTATCAAAGGCTCGAAGCCAGCGGCGTTCGCACTGATTGGCGAGAACCCAACGTGATCCGCGCCGCCCCGACGCCGCTGTACAACACCTTCGAAGAAATCTGGACTTTCGTCGACCGTTTACAACACGCGATCGCCCAAGCTTAAAAGCGGCTTCACGTGGCGGTATCTGCCTCGTTTACATTCTCTACCTTCTTTACGTCCTTTTCAAAATGCCAAAAAAAATTCATATCGCTGGTGCCGGGTTGGTCGGATCGTTATTGGCTGTGATGTTGGGCAATCGCGGTTATGAAGTTTCGGTGCTTGAGCGGCGGAAAGATCCGCGGCAAGTCAAAAACGCGGGCGGTCGTTCGATTAACTTGGCGTTGTCGTCGCGTGGAATTGCGGCGTTGGAAATCGCAGGGTTGATGGCCGAAGTGGAAAAATTGCTGATACCGATGAAGGGGCGGATGCTGCATTTGGAAGACGGCAGGGAGGTTTTTAGCCCGTACGGTCAACGCCCCGACGAAGTGATTTATTCGATCTCCAGAGATGATTTGAATATATTGATGATGGACAAGGCCGAGCAGGCGCCGCCGGTGAATGTCCACTTCGGTCAGAAACTTGAATCGATTGATTTCGAACGAGATTTGTTTTGGGCTCGTGACTTATCTTCCAACCAGCAAAACGAACAATCGTTTGAGCTATTCATCGGTGCCGACGGCGCGGGTTCGAAGACTCGGCGATTGTTGATGCCAGCCAATGGTGGCACGGCGACGTCCGAGTTTTTGGATCACGACTACAAAGAACTCGAAATCCCAGGCCGCTCAGACCGCGGCTATCAAATCGAACCGCACGCGTTGCATATTTGGCCGCGTGGTAACTTTATGCTGATCGCGCTGCCAAATCAGGACGGCAGCTTTACCGTGACGCTATTTTTGCCCAAAGAAGGACCGGTTAGTTTTCAATCATTGGAAAACCCAGCCAACGTGCGGCCGTTTTTCGAGAAGTATTTCCCGGATGCGATTCGATTGATCCCTCATCTGGAAACGGACTTTGCGGAAAATCCAGCGGGCCGTTTGGGCACCGTACGATGTGCGCCGTGGTATCACTCGGATAAAGCACTGATTCTGGGCGACGCTTCGCATGCGATCGTGCCGTTTCATGGGCAAGGTATGAACTCCGGCTTTGAAGATTGCTTGGAGCTGAATCGGTTGTTGGACAAACACGACGATGACTGGAGCAAGGTGCTTCCCGAATTTGATCAGATTCGCCGGCCCAATGCGGAAGCCATCGCCGACATGGCGATCGAAAACTACACCACCATGCGATCAAGCGTGGCCGACCCGAAGTTTCAATTGAAAAAAGAACTTGGGTTTGAGTTAGAAAAGCGCTTCCCTGATCGCTTCCTGCCTCGCTATTCGATGGTCATGTTTCACTTGATCCCGTACGCCGAAGCTTTCG
>JALZWN010000094.1 GCA_023300235.1 Mariniblastus sp. | reverse complement strand
GGGGTCGCTTGGCGATTCAACCGAGCGAGGATCTCGTCTGCTTGGCGAGAAATTTCGTCCGACACCGCTTCGCTGTTGTCATGCGTACGAAGCTCAGAGGACGATTCGGTTTTAGGGTCGATCGTGGGTTCAGTTTCGATGGGAATATCGGTATCGGCTTCAGAGGGGTAAGCGAGTTGAGGTTGCTGGGTTGCGGGGTTGTTTTGTTCGGCGACGTTTTGTTCGGCGACGGTTGGGGCTTCAGTTTGAGTCATTGGCAGGACTGAAAAACCTCGGCTGATAGGTTCGGCTGGCTCTTCGTTTGAAGCTTCGTTTGAAGCGTCAGAAGGCAGTGCTGCATCCGCATCGTCCGCTTGCGCGTTTGTGTTTTCTTCCGCAGTGGGTGACGAATCCAACCAGCTCACGCCCGACGGCATGATGGATGGAGTATCAGTGGATGCAGATGGCTGCTGAGGTTCGCTTGGTTGAACGACCGGTTCGGGCGTTGGTGTAGGAAGAGGCGTCAGGTCCGACAGGTCCGATGAAGAGAGCTTCAAGGCATTTTGATTTTGCTCAATCGTTTCGTTGGCGATGTCGTCAGCGATGGGCGTTTCAACCGCAAACGATTCTTCGAAAGGATCTTGAGCGGGAGGGGTTGGTGCGGTGGCGTTTACGTCTTGCGTATTGTCGTCTGCTGCGGCCGAGATAAGTCGTTCAATCCGAGACGCCTGATTAGATCGTGCTGATGGATCGGCGAGATTTGTGTCGGCTTGTTCCTGGTTTGCGGCCTCGTACAAAGTGGGTAACGTCGGTTCTTGTGCATCGGCGTCGACTGTAGGGGCGGACGGTCTCAACTGCGAAATTCCGGCGACGAGTCCGGCGGCAAGTGTCGAAGCGGACCCGATTCCCATGAGTGCGTTTGAGTCAGTTGCCGAATCAACCAAACTTGGCTGATCATCTTGGGTTGGCGTAAGATCAACTGGTTGCTGAGTTGCCGGTTCTGCAACGCTGGAAGCGGCCGCGACTGGATCGAAAGCTTGCTGGGCGGCAATCTCTGGTGCAGGCGTTGCTGGCATTGTTGTTCCAAAGACGGCCGCCAGTTGTTGTTCCATGGCGAGACGTGCGGAATCATCAGCGGTGTTTTTGGCGGGGCTCGTGTTGACGGCGGGTTGGGGTTGAATCGCCGTTGCTTCGGTTGGTGTTTGTTGAGCAGCAGCGGCATCTTGCATCGCTTGCAAGCTACCTAGGTCGACGCCAAGTTCGGGATCGATTTGGGGAGTCGGTTGCTCAGCAGTCCAAGAATCCGCCGGTAGTTCGGAGGTGGCCTCTTGTGCGGGTTGCTCGTTTGATCCGTAGCCAACAGTCGAATCGGTGGCGGTGGCAGCGTTCTCAAAATCGTAAACGGTTGCGTCGCTCGGTTCCGTTGTGTCATCGTCGAGTTGACCAAACTCAATTAATGTCCAATCACTTGGTTGATCCGTTTGCGTTGCCGCTTGTGGGGCAGTAAAGGATCCGGCGCCCATGGGCAACGATTGTACGTCGTTCCAAGCCTCTTCAATCAGTTCGGCCGAAATCGTCGTGGAGCCGCGTGTCGCTGCTAGAATCAACACGAAGTCGCAAGCTTGGTTGATCAGGCGAGGGCATCCGTCGGTAAGCTCATGGAGCTTGGCAGTCGTTTCCGCGGGGAACATGGTTGGGCCGTTGCCACCGACGCGATTGACGTGTTCGATCACGTAAGCTGCGGTCTCGTCACGGCTAAGATTGCTCAGGAAAACCCGCGAGGCAATTCGCTGGCCAAAAGACGCTTGTGCCGGTTCGGCCAAACGCTCTTCCAACGATTTTCGCCCGGCTAGGACGATACGTACTTGCGGTGATCCGTCTACCACGATGTTGGTCAAGACTCGTAGCTCTTCAAAAATCTCGGCAGCCAACGTTTCCGCGTCGTCAATCAACAGTAGCAGCCCGTTGGGGCAGGCTTCGGTAGGATTCGCGGTTTCGATGACGGCAAACCGAAGTTCGGTTTCACTGTCTAGATTGAATGGTTTACCAAGTTGAAACAAAATGTTTTGCAACAGATCTTTGCGGTTGTTGACGCTAGAGCTGTCAATGTCGCAAACTTGAAATCCAGCCTGGTGCTCGGCTGCCAGTTTCGCTAGCAGGAGTGACTTGCCGGTCCCAATATCGCCGATGGCGACTACGGGGCCGGATCCGCGTTGGATACAGATTGCTGCCTGCCCGAAGGCTTGGTTCATTGCAGACGCACCGAAGTAATGTTTTACGTACGGAGTGCTGGTGAAAGGTCGTGCGTTGAAGTTGAACACTTGTTCGTACATCGCGAAGTCCTGATAAGAAACGTTGTGGTGCGGGGTGAAAGTTCAGGCCGGTTTAATGGCGTGTTAGGCGTGTCCAAAAAACACACCGAAAATTTTGGCTAGTCCGTCAAACGGGTTTTGAAAAAACGCTTGACGGATGGAACTGTCAAGGATGCAGAATAATAGGATGACGATCGCGGCGAAAATTAAAAAATACTTCGACAGCGTGGTCAGTGACTGAGCGAACATCGGCAAAAAATCTGAGTTGGTTGGTTTCGATTCTTCGCCAGCGGGTAAAACGGCAACCACTGGGATTCCGAGCGATTCCGAAAGTGATTCAACGCTGGTCGAAGGCTTGACCGGAGCAAATTGATACATGGCGACTAGGCCAGCGAAGAAACTAGACATTGCCAGGAGACCTAACAGGGCTCCTCGGCGAGGTGTCGCGTTGATCGCCCGTGATTTGATGGTGCCAACCGATAGTACGCTGAACGTTAAGTCGTTATCGTTTTGCGATGTCGATTGTGTTTTAATATCGCTTAGCTCGTTCAATAATGAACTAGTGTCGATGGATCTGGAATCGGTTGCTGACTCCATCGAGAGTTGTGATGGATTCTGTTCAGAAGGAACTTTCTTTGCCGAAGCGAATGAATAGGGGCTGCGGTTGCCACCCATGGCTTGATGATGCGAAGAGTTTTGATGATGGTTGAGATCCGTTTGAATCTGATTGGTTAGCCAAATCGCACGATCGAAACGGTCTGAGTTCAATTGGTTACCGGCGACGAGTCCATCGCTTTGGCTGATAAAGAATCCGTCGATCGATGTGGCAACTTGCTGGCCAACAAGCTGCAAGAAGCGAAGCTGGTCCGAGTGGCCGAAGCAGGCGTACTCGATCGACAGCCGTCCACCGTCGTCACGGAAATTAAAGCTGAGGCCTATGTTTTGGCTAATTGATTCGTGATCGAAATATTCGATTGCGTCTGAGTTTACTGGGCCGCTTCGTTGGGTTTGCCAGATCAATGATTCAAATTTTTGGCCAGTTAACTGCGCTGAAACTTGGCGGGCGAGTAAGCTTTCGAGTGCCCTGATTTCGGTTTCTGACAGGGAAGAAATGTGAGGCGGGAGGCAAAAATCCACCGACACTGACGCGCGGACTCCAGGAGACATTGCGGGCCAGAACATTCCAAAGAGCAGAAACGTAGCAGCAAACACGGTCATGCACGGCAGTATCGCGGGCCACAGAGAGTTGTTTGTGGAGGCTGGTTTTTGTTCGTTTTGTTTGGTCATGATACCAATTTTGGTACATAAGAGGTCTAGTACATTCTGTATCTCTTTCGACTGAACGACGACTTCTCTTTAGGTAGGTTGTAACGATTATCCGGAATATCCGGTGCTAGCAACCCAAGTGGGGTGTTGGGCGAGTGAAACGAGGCCCGATCGCGTCTGGTTTAGATCGGTTGCCTAGGTGAAGTCTATTTACAACGCAGCGGTATGGACAAGGTTAGTCAGACCAATCGCAACGGGGAAAAGATCAAACCGCGAATGAACGTTCATAGATGCGAATGGCTGAGCGGATAAACGCGAATGGCTTAACGCAGAGGTTTGCTTCATTCATGGTTTATTTTTTTTACCCAGCAGTCAACCGATGCAAAAGTCTAGTTAGCGTAGAACCCGTGGAAGTCATCGCTTACCGGCTTGTTGATTTAGTATCGTTTTGCGAAGCCTACGAAATATGCAGGTGGTGCTTCCAGTCAGTCTGCGACCATGGCAGCCCGGAAGCACCGTCATCACAGTTCTGCCTTCACGCGTCGGCCTGCCATTATTATGGTGCTTCTGGGGATTGAGTGGCTGGCCGTTCAGGCGTTGCCAGCAACGCAAGTGCTCGACCCGCAATGCCTGATGAATGCACTTGTAAGGTAACTTATTGCTGAGAGTTTTGCTTTTGGATGGCTCAATTGGTTGTCAAAGCAGCCCGCCTGTTTTACGACGGTCCGAAGGGCGGAGGCGACAGCGTCCAGGTGGATATCAACGCCCACAATGATTCGACAACTCTAAATTCTTACAACCGGAAGTTGAGCGGACGTTGACCGAAGCTTGTAGCAAAAGTTGCAAAACTTGTTGTAACTGCCCCGTCTCGAGGATCGCCTGCGGTTCTAAGGGCGACTGATATAGTTAAGGTCGGTGCGGTTGGATTAGCGCTGCCGCCGCC
>JALZWN010000093.1 GCA_023300235.1 Mariniblastus sp. | reverse complement strand
TTTTTGAAGCTGCGGGGGCCGGTAGCTTGGCGAGTTAGCGAGGATCCTGTGAAATCCCAGCTGACGGGCTTGTTGATCCCGTCATGCATCGGTTGTCGCCTTTTACTCGATAAAATAGCGATCTTTCACGGAGTGGCAGTTTGACTAAACGGATCTCCAGACGCGCAGTATCCGTGGCTGACAGCGTTCATCCGTGGTTTAATATATTGTTGGATAGTCAGGGGCGCTGAGGGGTAGTTTGCGCTGTCGCCGACGCCTTCCGGCTAACCGTTAAACTCTGCTCGTTGACACTCGGTTCCTCGCTGACGCGTCGGGCTACCATTACAACGCCGGGCTACCGTTGCACGTCGGGCTGCCGTTGCACGTCGGGCTACCATTTGTGGAGACTTTCTAACGTGTAAGGCAGATTCACCCTGGTGCCATCGAGGCCCTGTTGCCACCGCGGCCTTGTTGGGCCGTGATGGCAAAAAGAGTTAGCTGTTAAGGTTTTTAAGAGTCTCGGCTGCGGCGGTGATTGCGTCGGCGATTTTGGCCGGTTCGCTGCCGCCGGCTTGGGCCATATCAGGCTTGCCGCCACCTCGACCGCCGACGACCGGAGCAATTTCTTTGATCCAGTTTCCGGCGTGGTAGCCTTGGTCGACCAAGTCCCGGCTGATCGCCGTCGCCAGCATGACTTTTTCGTCGGAGATCTTACTGGCGAACATGATCGCGACCGGGTTGGCTTTCTTGCGGATCTGGTCAAACAGTTGACGCATCAAGCCATTGTTTGCACCAGGGAGTTCAAGAGCGATCAACGAAATATCGCCCACCTTGGTTGCTCCAGCGATCAAATCGTCGGCGCTGATATCGCCCGCGGCAGATAGTTTCTCTAGATCCGCTTCGAGCTTTTGGGTTTCTGCGATCATCTGTTCGACGCGCTCGGCTACTTTCGACGGTGCAATGTTTAACGCTTCCGCGGTCGATCGAAGTTCGGTTCGCAACTGGAAGTACTCGGCATTAGCGACCGCCGCCGGAGCGCCGCCGGTTACCGTTGCAGCGGCTTGTTTTGATTTTCGCCCGGAGCTTATTTGCTTCTTCAAGCTTTTGACCTGTTCGTTGATTCCCAGTACCGCGGCTTGGAAGTTTTCCATGCCAACGTTGAGTCGCTCGCAAATGTTGGCAACGTCTTTTCGGTTCTGAGCGATTTGGGCAGACGCTTTTTCACCCGTCAACGCTTGGATACGTCGAGTGCCGGAGCCGACGTTTTCTTCCACGACGATTTCGAAGGACGCAATTTCGCTAGAGTTCGCAACATGGATTCCGCCGCAAAGTTCTTTGCTGAATTCGCCGACGGAAACCATCCGCACTGGATCGGGGTACTTTTCACCGAACAACATCATGGCCCCTTGCTGCCGAGCATCCTCGAGCGGCAAAGTTTGAGCGTTCACGGCGGCAGCTGATTTGATTTTTTCGATCGTCTGTTGTTCGATTTTTATCAAAACAGATTCCTCGATCGGGGCCATGTTGGCGAAATCAAAACGCAAGTCGTCTGGCGAAACCTTTGATCCTCGCTGTTGAGCGTGGGTGCCAACGTGTTGTTGTAATGCGTGATGCAGGATATGCGTCGCAGTGTGAGCCCGACGAATTCCGGCTCGGCGATTCGTATCGACCGCGGCAGTGACTTCATCGCCGACTTTGATTTCGCCTTGGGTGATCTGCCCGTAGTGAATGAACACGTCGCCGTCTTTTTGAGTGTCAGCGACTTCGAAGGTTCCGTTGGGGCCGGTGATGGTTCCGGTGTCGCCAATCTGGCCGCCGGATTCGGCGTAGAATGGGGTTTTTTCAAGGAACAACAATTGTTGTTGCGGTGAGGTGGTTATCGAATCACATTGTTGTTGCTCGATCGCGTTTTCGACTTTGACATCTTGGATTAAGCCTTTAACCGAAGCGGAAATCGATTCGCTGGCGTAGCCTAAAAACTCGGTCGACTTGAGCAGTTGTTTGAGTTCGTCGACCGGACCGGTGTTGCCCATCACGCCTTCGTCGTCGTTTCCGGAGACCTCAGCATGTCGTTCCATCGCCGCATCGAATTCTTCCCAATCAAAGCCGAGGCCGTGTTGTTCAGCAACCGATTCGGAGATTGGCCCCGGCACGCCGTGAGTTTGGTACGCTTGGGCTGCTTGGTCGGCGTCGATTTTATCGCGACCGTCGGCGATTGCTTTTTTCGCGATGCCCTCGATCAACGGAATCGATCGATCGATCAAGCTGTAGAACGCGTTTTCTTGTTCTTTGATCACGCTGCTGACCCGATCGACTGACTCAGTGAGTTCCGGATAAGGAAGTTTGAGTTGGTCAACAACGGTCGGAACCAGTTGGTACAAAAATGGATCTCGAAGGCCCATCTCGTAGCCTTGCAAAACCGCACGGCGAAGTAGCAGGCGTACGACGAATTCTTCTTTTTGTGATCCGGGATAGACGTTTTCGTGAATCGCTAGTGAAACCGCCCGAACGTGGTCGGTGATTCGGCGCAAGCGACGGCCGTTATCTGAATCGGCGTCGTATTTGACTCCGCAGACTTCAGCCGCGGCGTTGACGATCGGCATGAGTGTGTCGATGTGGTAGTTGGTCGAGCAGCCTTGTAGGACGGCAGCGGTTCGTTCGAGCCCCATGCCGGTGTCGATGTTTTGCATCGGCAGCGGGTGCAAGTTGTTCGGCGGATCGCCGTCGCGATTGAACTGGGTGAACACCAAGTTCCAGATCTCGCACTCGGGGCCGTTGTCGGGTTGGAAAAAGATTTCGCTACACGGACCGCAGACTCCGTCGGGGCCGCTGGAAGGAGCACCGGCTGGCCAGAAGTTTTCTTTTTCGTCCAGCCGTTGGATACGTTTTTCGGGCAAGCCAATTTCGTGGTGCCAAATGTTGTGGGCTTCGTCGTCGTCCAAGTAGACGGTGACGGACAAGCGTTCTTTGTCGATGCCCAGCCATTTTGGTTCGGTTAGGAATTCCCAAGCCCAGTGGATGGCTTCGCGTTTGAAGTAATCGCCGAAGCTGAAGTTCCCGAGCATCTCGAAGAACGTATGGTGGTAGGCGGTGCGGCCGACGTTTTCGATGTCGCCGGTGCGGAGGCATTTTTGGGCGGTGGTGGCTTTGGTGAATTCGAGTTCCACTTTGCCCAAGAAATGGTCTTTGAACTGGTTCATTCCGGCCGGTGTGAACAGCACGGTTTTATCCCATTTGGGCACCATCACATCGCTCGCGCAGACGGTGTGGCCCTTGGTTTTGAAGAAGTCCAAATACTTGTCGCGTAGTTCGTCGGTTTTCATGGTTGCTCAGGTGTTTGTTTTGACTAACCCGTAGTATATCTGCGAGGTAAAAACTGAACTAGTCGACTCGGCAAGGTTTTGGGGCAGCCGCTGGACGCCGATAGGCACGGGTTTTTAGCAGCGTAGGATTCGGTTGATTGATGTTCGTCGGTGGTTGTATTCTCACCTGCAAGAGCACAGAGGGGGCAACTTTAAAAGCAGGCTGTTTTTTTGAGGGTGTGGCTTGTTAGTGCGGCTTGTGTGTACGGTCCGATGGGCCACTTGGGAAGCAAAAACAAGCGGTGACTTGGCCCCCGCTTCTCGGGCTCCGTTTTCGACGTGATTTTAGCTCAAGCTTCTCAATTGGAGCATGCTGCAGCTGGATTGATTAAGTGAGGCGGCGTGCAAGCTATCGAGAGTCTGGTCAAAGCTACAGCCAAGCCAGTTGCTTGAGCAGGACAACCTGACGTACCG
The DNA here is from genome assembly GCA_023300235.1 of Mariniblastus sp. GTDB lineage: Bacteria > Planctomycetota > Planctomycetia > Pirellulales > Pirellulaceae > Mariniblastus. The sequence goes on along the minus strand of JALZWN010000093.1, from coordinate 110 downwards.
AAGTGATGCGAGGCGTGGTAGCCATGTTTTGCTACATGTTCACGCCAGGGCCGTCGTCAATCAGCTTGTTGGAGGTGGTTGGCGCGGGCGGGGGGGCGATTTTTCGTCCA
>JALZWN010000092.1 GCA_023300235.1 Mariniblastus sp. | reverse complement strand
CAGGATGAACAAGATTTACATGATCTCAGTAATCTTGTTGATCATGTAAATCCTGTCTAAAAACCGAACCGAGATCCGATGAACGCTGGCTCCAAGGAAGCCGCTTGCCAACAAGGGCATCTAGGCTTGGTGAGACTCGCGTTTTTCGCGGTGTGTCCGCGGGGCTGTCTTTAGGTGAAACGGTCCGAGTGAATTAGCTGGTTAGAAACCGGGAATCGCCGCGAATCTTTAAAGCCGACCTGTTCATCTAAGACTTTCACGGTGCTTGTTCCCGCCAAGTCGATCATTCAGCCAAGGCTTTGCGAAATACTTTAACGAGGGATCGCAAATAGGGCTGGAAGAAGATCGTATTATGGCCGCCGGGGGTCTGGAATATCGTTAAATTTGAAACTATTGAAGTCCAGCCATAGTCCTCGGGAACATGGTACTTCGCTTCGGGATACTCACCTTTAATCAGATACATCGAAATGTCGATCGGCTCCGGCACGTATTTCTTGGCGAGGGCACCGAAGGTCAATTCCAACGCCAGAGGACGAAGCTCTACCGATGGTGGCAAATTTGCCTCGTTCAACTTTGCAATCGCACTCTCTCTTCGTTTTTGCTGAAGGATATATTTGTAATCAGCGATGCGGTTGCCCAACGTGACCGGCGTTCGAATTCGGCACCATAGTTTAGAAAGAAGATTTCGTGTTTTCATTGTCAGCGGATTTGGGCAATCAATGTTAATGACTTTCTTCACAACATACCCTTGTTCCGTCAGTAGCCGAGTCATCTCTAAGGCCATTAGCGCGCCAAAGGAGTATCCAACCAGAGTCAGTTCCTGCTCGCAGCCGGCATCGATTAAACAGTCGACGTAATCCTGAGCCATATCCGCAATGTTTTGATGTTCCAGCACCACTAAGCCTTCTTGATGCAAGATCGCCGATTCGAGCACTGCGACGGGTGCTGTCTGTGCGATTCCATCGAAGAGTTGCCGGTAGAACATTCCTCCGCCACCAGCGGCATGTATGCAGGCAATACCAATCGGCTGTTGGCAAGTACCCAGCCGCGTTAGCAGCGGCCAGTCTTTCGTTGCCGCTGTGGGGGAGTTAGACTGACGAGAATCAATGTAGTTAGCCATTGCAGCAATGGTCGGGTTGGGAATCAAAGCTGCAATTGGGATCACTGGTCCAGGGAATTTCGATTCTAGCAGCAGTACTAAACGCATCGCCGACAATGAATCTCCACCAATCTGAAAGAAATTGGAATTTCGGCCCAGCTGACTGACTCCAAAAGCACTCTCCCAGATCTCGGCAATCTTTTGTTCCGTTGCCGTGAGTAATTGTGAATCTTCATCGTGGTCACTGCCCTCGGCAAAGTCATCGCACGGAATGGGGAACTGCTTAAGATCAAGCTTGCCCCCAGCAGTCACCGGAAACGATTCCATTTCAACGAATCGAGTCGGTATCATATAGGCCGGCAGTTGCTGACTCAAAAACTCTCGCAGCTCCGATTCGCCTAAGTTTCCGTTGGGCTTGGCAACCACGTACCCAATCAAATGTTGAGCACCATTTGCTCCCGACAACTGTCGAACGGCAACGTGGGCTTGGCTGACTTCTGGGTGAGAGCCAAGGCATGTCGAAATTTCACCTGGTTCAATACGATAACCACGCAGCTTAACTTGGTCGTCAATTCGGCCGACGAATTCATAGTTTCCATCCGTTTTGAGCCGAACCAGGTCTCCGGTACGATAGTACGGTTGGTCGTCATTGATTGGGCTGTCGACAAATTTTTCAGCTGACAGCTCTTTTCGATTCCAGTATTCCGCCGCGACGGAAATACCGCCGATGTAAAGCTCGCCCGGCTGACCTGCTTCCACCAATTGGCCGTCTTTGTCACAAACGCAAAAACTGACACCATCGATTGGTTTTCCGATGGACGGTTCGACTTCTGGTCGCAAGATGGCATAGCTTGCCGCAACGGTGGTTTCGGTTGGCCCGTAAGCGTTGATTAATCTGACTTCCGTGCCGACTCTAGCAAACCAAGAATCGACAAGCACTGGATCAGTTTTCTCGCCGCCAAACACGACCGTTTGTATCGAAGCGGGCAGTTTCAGCGACTCATGCGTTGTGAGGCTTGCAGACAGTTCGTGCCAAAACGCGGTCGGGACGTGCATGTTAACAACGTTCTGCCGTCCAACGAAATCTACAAATTGCGCCATTGAGTTCATGGCTTCTGGCTGAACTGGCACGAGGGTTCCGCCGGTGGTCAGGGTTGAAAATATGGCTTCCAAGGAAGCGTCAAACCCGACAGACATCATTTGTAACGTGCGTTGGCCGTGAGACCGCCCGAAGCTAACCGACCACCAACGACAAAGATTGTAAATTGACCGATGAGCAATCCGAACGCCCTTGGGTTGGCCTTTCGAACCCGAGGTGTAAATCATGTACGCAGAATCGTTCTCACCAACTTCGCCGCACGAATTGGCCGCATTAGATGACGACTTTTTCGAGCCACCGCGATACTCTTTCGCCCAACGATCAGCGTCGACCGAAATTGGAACGACCCCAGGTTTTTCCATGGCCAAAGAATCTTGCTCTCGTACCAGCATCAACGGCGATAACGAGTCTGAGAGAAGAAACTCAATTCGCTTGGTAGGTTGAGCAGGATCAATCGGAAGAAAGAAACCACCCGCTCGCAATACGGAAACTTGGGCGACGTAAAGCTCAACCGAACGAGACATTAAAATCGCGATAGGCTCTGACTTCAATTGTTGGTCGCTGCATCGAGCGCGAATTTCCGACGCCAACTGACAGCTCATACTGTCGAGTTCTGCATAGGTCATCTTGAAGCCCGGCGCATCAATTGCTGCGCTGTCTGCGAACTCTCTAAAGCAAAACTCAAGAGCTCCAGTCAGCGTTTGCGGTCCCACAATGGTTGATTCAAAAGGTGAGAGCAATGGATTCAGACCATACATTAGGTTTCTTGGCGACTCGCAACACGGTAACTCGGCTTTCGTTAAACTACTGTTAAAAACGCTGGGGACTATGGGTGCCGGCAGTTTAAACACCGAGCTAAAAAAAGGTATCCTAAAGAGCTTTTGCCTAACATAATGTGCTTAAAAAAACGAGTATTTAGGCATTATTGCGTCTTCTGCTCTAAAAATTCAGTCGGGAGCTTTGCGACCACAGCTCGCCGCAATGCTATATTTATTAACGAAAATGGGTAACAAGGCTTTGGTCATGGGGTTTTGGTGGATTTTTGTTAAAGATAAGGCCCCGTACTGTTATGCAGTGGCTTGTGGCTCAATTCTGCAAGTCTGGTTGCTCAATTCTGTACTTTTGCTCGTCGGATCGAACCGCTTCATTCTGCTCAATCTTGGATACCGCGGTGATGGTTGGGTTTTGAAAGTCGCGACAACATCTTTGAATGTTTGGAGACGCGATGGGCTGATTCCATTTCGTTGTTGTATTTCTCTTTGTCTGGCTGGAGGCGTTGGGTCTGCTGGATCGAAGCGTTCAGAATTCGCATTTTTTGGATGACAAATTTTTGGCAAGATGTGGTTCGGGGGTACGTAGGTACATCCCGGTAAGAGTTCGTCGAGTGTCGCTTGGTGTGCTTCACGCGTCCGTTTGCACGGC
>JALZWN010000091.1 GCA_023300235.1 Mariniblastus sp. | reverse complement strand
TAACTATGGGGGCAACCCGTTGCGGTGGTCGGCGGAAGAGCCTTCGGACTTGGCAGTCGTTGGTTTAGTCTGCGAAAGAGACGAATTGTTGCCGCCCATAATCGTAGTGGGAGATTCGTTGATGCTGATTGGTTGCCGGTGCTGTTGCACTGGGGCGATGGTGCCGTGCATCGTAGTTGGTGTCCAGCGAGTAATCGCTGAAAGAGTAATTGTACGAGTAGTCGTTGTAGGACGGCGTGGACAGACGGCAGGATGCCTGAGAAATGTCGTGTGAAAAAGACAGTTGTGAAGAACTGGTTATTGGTCGCGACTGCCGGCCAGTAGGTGCACTGGGGCTGGTGGATGTTTAGTTGAGTGCTGGCGGTCGACATGTTTTCAGCCTAGCAGATTGTCATTTCGCTGGCAAGAAAAAGGTTTGATGCTCGCTGCTGACAGTGGGTTGTCTGAGCCCGCATGTCGTCGGACGTTGGGTTCGTGTAGGTGGCTCATCTTGCCGGTGTCAGTAGGTCAGAGCTTAACGACGATCCGGCAGGCGGTCGCGCTCTGCCATTGGATCGCACGGTCGCCTTCCGGCTGGCCGTTAAACTCTCTTGGCCTCGCTCAGTGATCGGAGTTGAGATGGTTCTTCATTATTTCAGCGACAAGTCCGATGCAGTTTTTGTCTAAGAAGTCGTGATGCCGTAGTGGGACAACTTCGACCTCGGTCTTGCCGGTGATCGCTTGCTTCCAACCTAGGTCAAGCTCGAATGGGCCATCGAATGGATCGTAGCTGCTGCGTATCAGCACCACGTTTAGCGGACGATGGCGAGGCTGGAAGTCGATCGTCGTGTCTAGGTGAGCTTGCATTCGAGCTGCCTCTTCTGGCGTAAGCTCACTCATGCCCGCTCGCATGAAAAGATTTACCACGTCAATGCCCGGCTCTTGAACTGACGGCCAAATCCTAGCCCACAAGCGTTGTATCGCAGGCTTGCCGCGGTTGATTAGGTTCCGAAGAAAGTTCTGTCCCTCAAACAACTCCTTCACCCGGTCGATCGTCGTACTCCCAAAACGCCAGAAGCGACGAGGGCTACTAAAGGGTGACGCGATGTTGATACCTGCTGGGACTGCATCCAGCACGATGATCGGGTCCGTCGTTTCTCCTTGTTCGTGAAGCGCTTCTGCGATTGCCAAGCAAACAGTACCGCCGGCGGAGTAACCGGCCAAGCGATAGGGGCCCTTGGGTTGTATCTCTCGCATGCGTTCGATGTAAAATTCGGCAGCGTCGCGTAAGTTGTCGTGCATTTCCTCGCCCTCCCGCAGGCCCCGCATCTGCAAACCATACATTGGTACGACGCCTTTGAGCAATTTGGACAGATGGAAGTAATCCGCAACCTGGCCGCTGACGGTCGGTGCAAAGAACAACGGCCGGACACCTGCCGGTTCCTTGGCAAGAGGAAGCACTGGAGCTTTGAAGTCAGTCGTGTCGTTACTTCTAATAAGTTTCGCGAGCGCTTCGACGGTGGGTTCGTTGAAGAATTCCTGAGGATTGCATTGGATTTGAAGCTCGCGTTCAATTTCAACAAACAAGCGAACGGCTAAAAGCGAGTCACCACCGACCATGAAAAAGTTAGCACGCGGGTCAGCAATCGGCTGATTGAGCATTTCCGACCAGATACTCAACAGTTGTTTGTGTAACGAGTCGTTAACCTCCAAGCTGGAGTCTTGAGCCGCCGCTGATGCTTGCTGTAACAATTCGGCACTCATCGCGGTCAACGCTTTTCGGTCGACTTTACCAACGGGAGTCTGTGGCAACGCAGGCAGGACTTCGATGCGTCGCGGCACCATGTACGGCGGCAGCGTGTCGCCCACAAATCCTTGCAGCTCATTTCCATCGACGGCCTTGTGACCAGATGCTTGAACAAAACCCATCAGCCGTGTTGACCCTCCAAAGCTCGCCGGAACCACCACCGCCTCTTCCACCGCTTGGTGACTTCGCAGGCGAGTTTCGATTTCGCCGAGTTCCACGCGAAAGCCTTGGACTTTCACTTGGTTGTCAATGCGGTCGATGTAGACAAGGTTCCCTTTGGCCGTTTGGTGGACCACGTCACCGGTGGCGTATAGACGCGCGTTAGGTCGAAATGGATGAGCAATAAATCGCTCGGCGGTTAAGGACTCTCGGTACAAGTAGCCCCGTGCCAAACAGGCACCCCCCACGTACAACTGGCCTGCCACTCCGGGAGGCACTGGAACCAGATTTTCATCCAAAACAAAACTGGAAACACCACCGATCGGCCGTCCGATCGGAAGCATGCTTGAATCGTGGTCCCCTTCAGCATCCAGATAAGCGATACACGCGACGGTGGCTTCGGTTGGTCCATAGCTGTTAACAAAACAAACTTGATCATCGACCAACTCACGGAAGTTGGCATGCAAGCCCGGGTCAACGCGTTCGCCACCGACAACGACCACCCGTATGGACTCTGGCCACGGAAGCTGCGAATGCACCAGCTGATGCCAGAACGCGGTGGGGATCGATATGATCGTCTGTTTGGTTTTTCCTAGGGCTTCTAAAAAGGCTCTCGCACTGGTGATCATTTCGTCCGAGCGTAGCCACAAACTGGCCCCCTCGGCCAGTGACGCAAAAATGTCCTCCATCGAAGTATCAAACGAAAGGGACGTAAACTGAAGCCAGCGGTCCTCAGCAGAAGCATCATACAACGCTGCGGTCTCCGCAATGTGGTTCGCCAGTGACCGGTGTTCGATGCAAACTCCTTTGGGTTTGCCAGTGGATCCTGACGTGTAAATAACGTAAGCCAAACCATCGGCTGGCGCCGGATCTGACGGCAGTTCTTCAAGTGAACTTTTAAAACGAGTATCCAGCTCTTGGTCGACTCGTAACTTTTGCACATCGGTGTCAAGGTCTTCAGGACCGCCCATTAGGACAAGCCGCACTCGCGCGTCGTCGAGCATATAGCCTCGCCGACTACCGGGGCTGTTTACTTCCAACGGCAGAAAGGCGGCACCAGCAGCGTGAGTGGCCAGCATGCTTACGATCGCTTCGATGCTACGGTCGACATGAATGGCAACAATGTCTCCTTCACGAACACCGTAGCCGTGTAGCGTCCTGGCAAGCTGACTGACGCGCTGGCCCAGTTCGCCATAGGTAACACTTGAACCATGGAAATCACTAATCGCCAGATCATCCGGCCGTGAATCACACTGGTGCATGATGCGCGTCAAAGCGCTCGGATGCGGCGGCACTTGCTCGCGTGCGCATTGCTGATCGATTAACCGCTCCCGCATGCTCGGCGACAGCACGTCCAGCTTACCCAATGGTTGGTTTAAGTCTTTTGTCAGTTCGACCAGAACATGACAGTAATCGTTTAGTAACTGAGTGCCCGCTGGTAAGTCGTAAATCCCGATGTCATAGCTGAGGGCGACCGAGAGCGAAGTTCCGTCATCCTGAATCAGAAGGCTGAGCGGACAGTTCCAGTGCAAACTTGAACGAAGGTCCTCGCGATTGGATGGATCCGAAGTGAATCGCTCGCGTTGGTAGGTGACATCTGTTTGGAATAATTCAGTCAGCTGCGACTGATTTTCCTGCAATGCAGTCCCATGAGTCTGGACCATCGCCAATTGCCGAACGTGTAAAGCCTGCAGGGCGTCGCGGACCGTTTGGTCTGGATTGACTTGCACCACGATTGGCCTGCGGATGCAGCATGGCTGGGCAGCACCGCTCGAATCGTCCAGTTCTTCGGCAGGTGCAGACGAGCTACCGCCGAACACTACGTCACGCCCAGCTCCATAGCGTCCCAACACAACCGCCCAAGCCAACTGGACGAGCGTGTCTTCATTGAATTCCGCATCCAGCACTCCGCTGCGAACTTGTGCGTAACTTGCATCCCTTATCGTTTGCTGCACAACCGAATTTTCATGAGCGCGGTCTAGCTCTTTGAGATTCAACGGCAGCGGCGAGTCCGCACCCTCAAGCAACTGCTGAAATGACTGGGCCGCTTCATTGTGATCGGCATGTTGTTGGCGAGTAATCATGGAGTGTAGTCTTTAGGCGACGAGAGGTTTCGAGAGGGGGTGGGGATTCGGTGGGGGCATGCTGACCTGCGTTAGTTCGTTCTGCGGGGCAACGAACGACAGTTTGCGAGATCCATTGGCTGGGCAATGGTGGCCGGCGTTTGGCCGTAACATTTTAATCTGGGCAGATTACGAAACAACCTTTGTCTCGGCCATTGCCTACCAAGAAAAGCCTGAAGGACTCGTAAGCAAAAGGACGATTATCTCACACAACTCTCAATCGCAATCGAGTGACCGAGACGGTCGGCAAGTTTTTGGCTTGTGCCGCCCTTTGGCACCGCGACCTTCAACACTCGCCTCTTCCCTAGGTGATGCAGTCCCGAACCTCGATGCCGCTGGCAGACCGAGCACTTTAAAATCTCGGGACGATAACTTGCCTGAGCTCTCGACTCTCTCGAACCGTGACAAGTTTATGTTTGAAAAAATGGCCAAACCTGAATCCAAGGTTCGCCTCCGCACGACAGACGAGTTCGAGTTCAAAAAAGAAGATCAAACTTACGGTTGAGGCGAGTCTTCTGTTTGGTTCAAACAAAGGCTATTACGCTGAACTGATGAACAGCGTTAGAAAACTGTTTGTGCCTATCTAAAAAAACACTTGGTCGGGAGGACCCTCGAAAATCCATGGGCGGCAACTAAGAGCCAATCCACTTTGCAACAGCCGACTTGCCGAACGAGTCACACCCACTACCCGCAACGCCCTGAACTTTTCGTTCACATCAATGGCTAACGAAGGCGATAGAGGAGCATTCATTGGAATAACACCGATAATCCGGATGCGTATCGTTTGGGCAGTGGCACACTGCCAAACATTGCCGCTGTACAAAAGTGGGCGTTTAGCAACAATATGTTAGCCTTTCACTCAACCGCACCGGTGTTGGGCTAAACGAAACGCGATGCATCAACTGCTCAAACCGCTCCAACTGCGTTGTCACGTCTGCCGTTTTAACACTTAGGAACTGCCATTTATGCTTTCCAACAATGTGCCGTACCTAGCGGACAATAGCGTCCACGATCGCACTCATGAAGTCGCTCTTGATTCAATTCAACTCGCAGATAAGACATTAAACTGAAAACGGTGGACACCGAAGCTTAAAAAATCAACATTTACGTCATGTTGCACTCAACCAAGAACATCACCATGAACCAATCACCTACATCTCTCCTGAATTTCGCCCGTCCAATCCAATCGGTGGTTCTGCGTGGCACCGTAGCGGCACTGGCGTTAGTTGCAGTAACGTTTGCATCCGTCGACTGCACGCTGGCCCAAGGAAAGCGAGGGCTTGGCGGCAACAACAACCCTTTAGTCACCGGCATCAATTCGAATTGGTACTACAACTGGGGATTGGGGATCAATGGAGACATCGAACACGCACAATATGTTCCCATGTTCTGGTCCGGCGGTACGGTAAACACTGCAAACATCGAAAACGTTATCGACAACTCACCGTCTCAGTTCGTGCTGGGCTTCAACGAACCGGAGCGAGAGGATCAGTCGAACATGACTGTAGCGACGGCTTTGACCAGATGGAGGTCGCTGCAAGTTCTACGTGACAACGGATTCAGACTAGTCAGCCCGGCTCCCTCTGACACCGTCGATGGGCGAGCTTGGCTGGACGAGTTCATGGCGGCCGTCGACGCTGATCCAGATTTAGCAGTGGACGAAGTCGCCTTCCATTGGTACGGCAGGGTAAACCCGAGCAATCCGACGGGGAGCGCAAACACATTCCTCAACCGAGTTGATTTCTTTCACAACCGATACGGGCGTCCGGTGTGGATCACAGAGTTTGCTGGACTAGACTTCGAAGGCGAATTTGATGAAGAGACGATGCAAGAGGCCAATCGAATTTTTCTTGAACGGGTCATTCCTGAACTTGAAAGACGTGCTCATGTCACTCGCTATGCATGGTGGAATCACAACGATAAATCAAGATTGCTGGCAACCAACACCGATTTGCCCACCGTGACTGGCGAAGCATGGATCGACACCATTGTTGACAGTGGCGAGCGGTTCAACATCGACGGGCAGAGCCAAGGTAACGATGTTTTCTATCTTCGAGGAGGAGAGCTTACGAACACCGGAAACTCGGCCCCACAGGCTATCCGATACGTGGACGCCCCCGAAGGCAGCAGTATTATTAGCGGCACGGCGGACTATGGATTCCGATTAGACAATCCTGGCTACCTGCGGATTCGCCCCGGTGCCAATCTTCGCAAGCAAGGCAACAACACGATCACCTTGCCGGGTACGCCCATCACCAACGACGGCACCCTGTCAATCGAAAGCGGCACGCTGCAACTAGAAGACGGTACAGAGATATTCGGCCAAGGCACAATGCTTGTTGAATCGAACGGCACGTTGGCAACGTCGACAAACGCCTTCGATCGTTTGGGGGCGATCGAGTTGCCCGCCATGACTCTGAATCAAGGCTTGTTACATGTCAAAAATGGTCGCACAACAATGGCCGAAGGCTTGGAGTTATCGGGCTCAAGTGAGATTCGAACCGATGGCAACCTTGTCATCTCTGGCTCCACGACCGGAACGGGTGGGATTGTGTCATCAGGCCCCGGCACGCTCTTTTTGTCGGGCGCTGGTTCGCACTCGTCTGGGGTTCAAGTATCTGCGGGAAGTTTGATCGTCGCCAACGCAGATGCGTCGGCAACCGGACCGGGGATCGTTTTGGTCGCCGGTTCGGGACGACTGGGTGGCTTTGGGCAGGTCGATGGAAACGTGTTTGTTACAGCCGATGCGACAGTGGCTCCGGGAGTCACCCAAAGCGGTTCGGGATCCACAACTACCCCACCGTCAATCACCCCAGGCGAAGTAGTTGACGCGATCGACTTTGACTTCACCGGTGTCCAAGACGATGCACCGCTAACACAAACCAGCACACTTAATGAAGCTCTCCAAGTCGTGTCGGGACTCGATTTCGGACCGGGGCTTAACCCTCGCAACGCCGCTAATTCTGGCAATGAATTTAATGTCGCCGGATTCACGACGCTCTTGTCATTTGATGCAGCAAACGCTGCCAACGATTACCTCACATTCACCGTGGCACCGGTAGAGGGTCTGGCAATACAACTGCAAGATGCGACTTTCGTGGTACGCCGCAACGGCGAAAATGCACCGAAACAATTTCGCATGTTCAACTCGATTACTGGATTCAACACCTTTGCAGATGGAAGGTTTTTCTCCACCAATGACACCAGTACAGCCACGTTCACTGCAAATTTCACGAACACAGTGCCCACTGCTGATCCGGTAGAAATCCGACTTTATGGATGGGCCGCCAACAGTGGAACCGGCAACCTCCGCGTGACCAATGTTTCTCTCGATGCCAGCTTCGTATCCGACCCAAACAGCATTGCTTTTGATCCAACTGGCATTATGCAACTGGGCGGCAGTTATGCTCAAGCCGATTTCGCCACGCTAGAAATAGATCTTGGTGGAACCCACCCCGGAGAATTCGACCAGCTTCAGGTGGCCGGCGATGTCTCGCTAAGCGGAACGTTGGATGTATCATTGATCGATGGGTTCGATGGAGCCAGCGGGCAATCTTTTGACATCATCACCGCAGATTCAGTCACAGGCACCTTTGACAATGTGATTGCCCCTGAAGGCATGAATGTGCAAGTCAACTATTCAGGTTCGACTGTCTCACTAGCCGTGACCGATGACTCTTTCCTGCTGGGCGATATCAATCGCGATGGCGAAGTGAACTTTTTGGACATCGCACCTTTCATCAGTGTTCTGTCGACTTCGAATTTTCAAGAGGAAGCCGATATCAACGGAGATGGAATGGTGAGTTTTTTGGACATCGCATCTTTCATCGTCTTGCTTAGCACACAATAAAAACGCATTCATTTGAGGTGGTGCCGTTTTAGGGTGACTCAGTTTTGCAAATCAGGAAGCCCCTATCAGTGGTGGCTCAACGCTTTACGGATCGTCGTTTAACTCTGCCACCAAGTTCCTCGAGGCCCCTAAAACAAAACGTAGATAAATGGGGCGAGTGCACTGCTGGTCAAGGCGATGAAAATGCTAAACACCAACAAGACCAAAACGATCGGTGTCAGCCACCACTTTTTGTTGTGCAACAGGAAGTCCATGAACTCAACCATCACGTTCGGAGCCGGTCGCTGAGCCGCGGCTTCGAAATCAGACTTCTTCGACGCAACGGCGTCCGAAGCCTGCGGGTCTCCGAGGCTTTCTTGCTTGACTTCGCTGTTTGGTGTCTTAGGCACGTTTGAACCAATCAATACTGTTTGAAGTAACTTGTCTTGTCTTTGATGGTTGAACGCGGCTTCCAATACGTGGTTGCTTGTTGATCCACTGGTGATCGATTGAACCAACGCCGAACAAGTCCTATCGGTGTGACCAACAATAAATAGATTGTCGTCAAAAACAGACGCGACACCAACCATCGCAGCGGAAAACTCGCGTAATGCACCAACCTATGGCCCCGCTTGAACCACGACATGGGCTCACTTGCGGGCTTGATCGAATTTTTAGCCGCAGCAAGTCGAACTGCCTTCCCGTTTCGCCATGCCGCGATCTGTTCGTCAGACAAATCCGATTTCCGCAGCAGTGAATTGCCCACCACCAACACGTCTAAACCGGTTTCAAAAAAACAATCCACCGCATCCTCAACCGAACAAACAATCGGTTCGCCGCGCACATTGAAACTAGTATTGAGCAACACGGGGCAATTGGTTTTTAACTCGAACGCTCGCAGCAACTGATAAAGCGAATAATTCTGATTTTCGGTGACCGTTTGGACTCGGGCCGTGCCGTCCACATGCGTCGCCGCGGGAATCAACTCCCGATCTCGAACGCTTGCAACCAGAGTCATGCAAGCCGACTCACGTTCCAGATCGAACAGCTCGTCAGTTTTTTCTTGCAGCACCACCGGAGCAAACGGCCGAAAGGACTCGCGAAACTTGACGTGCTCGTTCAACCGATCCATCATCGCCGGGTCTTTGGGGTTTGCCAAAATGCTCCGATTCCCCAATGCCCGAGCCCCAAACTCCATTGCCCCTTGCATCCAGCCGACGATCTTTCCAGCGGCTAGTAACTCAGCGACGGGACTGACCAGTTCTTCGACAGCACCAAAACACTCGACCGCCGAGGAAATTTTTGCGAAATCGTTTAAACTGTCTTTTAGATCGCCAGTTGGACCGGGGCCAAGATACGGCGTTGCGAAGGCTTGCGGTCTTGTTTCGTATGTTTCGCTTTCGAGCAATTGATGCGAAACAAACAAAGCCGCTCCCAACGCGCCGCCAGCATCGCCGACCGCGGGCGGAACCCAGACGTTTTCAAAAAGACTCTCTCGGAGCAAGCGTCCGTTGGCCACGCAGTTCAACGCGACTCCACCGGCAAGGCATAGATTCTTCATGCCAGTCCGTTCATGCAAATGGTTCGCCATCCGTAGCAAGATCGTTTCGGTGACCGATTGAATCGACGCAGCCAGATCGCGTTCGCGCTGAGTGATCTCAGTTTCGGCGATTCGTCGAGGGCCGCCGAACAACGTCGCGAACTTCGACGATGTCATCGTGAGACCGCGACAGTAGTTAAAATAACTTTGATCCATCCGGAACGAACCGTCGGGTTTCAAATCGATCAATTTCCCCAAAATCAAGTCAGCGTAAATAGGCTCGCCATACGGCGCCAGCCCCATCAACTTTCCTTCGCCACCGTTGACGCGGAATCCACAAAAGTAGGTGAACGTCGAATACAACAACCCCAGCGAATCTGGAAACTCCATCTGGTGGCTCAGCTCGATCCGGTTCCCTTTACCGGTCCCCAAGGTAGCCGTAGCCCATTCGCCGACTCCATCGACCGTCAAAATCGCGGCTTGTTCAAACGGCGAACGATAGAACGCACTCGCCGCATGCGATTCATGGTGTTCAGGGAACAGGATTCGTTTTCGATACCGACCGCCCAACTGCGATTGAATCTCTCGGGCCAAAAAAAGTTTCTGACCTAACCACACCGGCATGGACTGACAAAACTGCCGCAGTGCAAACGGAGCATGCGTGAGGTGCGTTTCTAGAATCCGCTCAAATTTCTTGAATGGCTTTTCATAAAACACGACGTGATCAAGCTCCTCGACCGATATCCCCGCTTGCTCCAAACAGAACTCTACCGCCTGCGATGGAAACGACGCATCGTGCTTCTTCCGCGAAAATCTTTCTTCCTGCGCCGCGGCAACGACTTGCCCGTCAACGACGATCGCCGCTGCTGAGTCATGATAAAAAGCGGAGATGCCGAGAATGCGGGTCAATGTGCTGGGCGTGTTGAAGGAGAAAACCTTGATTATACTTACTTGGCAGTCATCCAGAGATACCGATCCCTTTCAGGGCGAATCAGTTTTACAATTCAGGAAGTCCCTACAATTGGCAGCCTGACGCGTTAGCGAGGATCCCCACGGCCCCCTCGCTAACGGGCCCGTTGATTTAGCGTGTTTTGGCAAAGCCTAAAAAATGTGGAGCTGAGCTTCCAGCCTGCCTGCGCGCATGACAGTCGGGAAGCCCAACACCACAGATTCCTCGCTAATGCGTCGGGCTACCAGAACCCCCAGATTCAAAACTGATTTTCACTAACTCCCCTTTTTGTTCTCTTTGCATCAGAAAAACCGTGCCCGACGCCCCACCGCATCCCGACAAAACTCATCTGCCAAAAGCTTCGCTGTGGAAACGCATGGCCTTTCGGTTCGGAGCCGTTTTGTTGGGGCTGTCACCGCTGTTCATCTTCGAGCTGGCATTGATTTTCACCGGTTGGCAGCCTGCTGGAGGCGTGGCCGATCCTTACGTTGGGTTCAGCGAGATTCGACCGCTGTTTGTCAAGAATCAAACACAGACCGAATACGAGATCGCTGCCAACCGTAAACCGCTGTTCCAACCGGATTCGTTTTCGGCAACCAAGCGAGATAACGAGTTTCGGATTTTTTGCGTTGGCGGATCTACCGTCCAAGGCCGACCGTTTTCCATCGAGACGGCGTTTTCGAAATGGCTGGAGCTAAGCTTAAAAGCAACAAACGATTCCAAAGTCTGGAAAGTCGTCAACTGTGGTGGCGTTTCGTACGCGAGTTACCGGCTGGCGCCGATCGTCGATGAGATCTTAGGTTACGAGCCGGACTTGATTGTACTGTACACCGGTCAAAACGAATTTTTAGAAGACCGCCAGTACGAATCGGTTCGCCAAACCGCTCCTTGGATCGCTCGTACGCATGAGCGACTCTCGGCCAGCCGCGCGTATTCGTTTTTGCGACAACAGTTTGTTTCGAACGAAAACACGCAGGCTAAAACCGACCAATTGCCGGCCGACGTGGAAGCGAGACTAGACTACAGAGGTGGCCTAGCGAAATACAAACAAAACGACGTCTGGAAACAAAATATTGTTGCACACTTCCAACACAACTTGCAACGCATGGTCACCGCCGCACAAACGCGTGACGTGCCGATCATTTTGATGAATCCGGTTTGCAATTTAAAAGACGTTGCGCCGTTCAAGAGCGTTGCTGATTTAGATTTACCATCGCAAGGGATATTAGAGCTTCCGACTCAAGATCGAATCGCCAAGCTGAAAGCTCTGCTCGCCGATAACGCTCGCAATGCGGAGCTTCATTTTCAGTTAGGCCAAGCGTACTTGTTGACCGGCGATTTCGATTCAGCAAAAAAACATTTGCTAACCGCCAAAGAAGAAGACATCTGCCCGTTACGAGCTACCGAGCCAATCTATGCGGCGATTGCAAACGTCCAACGAAGTTCTTCGGTGCCAATCGTGGACGCCAAAGACTTTTTCGAATCACAATCGCCCAATCGATTGCCAGGCCATGAATCACTCGTCGACCACGTCCACCCGACGATTCGAGGGCACCAACAAATCGCGGACTTGCTGCTGGCGGAAATGAAGCGTCAGAAACTAGTGACCGGAACCGTCGATGCCGACCGGCAAGCCACTTTGTTTGATCAGCACCTCGAATCGCTGAACTTCTTGTACTTTCAACGGGCCAAGGATCGCCTAGCGGGATTGCAGCGTTGGGCCGAAGGAGAAGTCACCTTCGAAAAACCCGTCACCGAAGCGAACTAGGACGCTGGACGACTATCAGGACGGCGACCAAGGCTGTGGACGACACACAAATCACCGACGCCTATTAACCAACCTCACCCCTAGGACGAATCTATTTATTGGCTTTGGTACCACTTAACGGTTAGAGGGCAGGGCAGACTTTGATTTCCCCGCTACAATCTGAACGCCCGCCAACTGTGATTTCCACTCCCTGCGGACCGCCCAAACAAGAATCAAGATTCGACCGAACATTCACGACTATGCCTGAGACAACTGATTCGAATTCCGAAACTTCTGCAAACGATCCCGTGACGATATTGTTTCAATCGTCTCCGCTGGGCAACATCGACGCCATCGTACAACACGATCAACGCACCGTTTATTTTTACTTGAACGAGAACCCGGATTCGATTTTGGGCCAACCCAAGTTCGGTACCCGAGCTTGCTGGGTGCAAAACCTAACCGCCGGACCGCTAGTGTTTGACCAAGCGGAAATGCAGCAAGGGCTGCCGGTACTGCTGCCTCGCACGCACACACGCAACCGCTTAGGCGAGCCGTTACCCGACGCCGATCGTCTGGTGGTCGTTTGGTTCGAAGAAGGAAACGGCGCGGCGCTGACCTTGCAAAACGATCAACAACAAATCGAAAAAGTACTGGCCGTGATCCCACCATGGAGCGGCCAAGAAGGTTTTCATGGATACGCTGCCGAGTGCGCGGTTGAAAACGAAGTCTGCTGGCCGATGCCGCTCAACGAGGCGTTGACCACGCGAATTAGTCGAGCGGATGAATTTTGGAGTGGCTTTAAAAACGCAGACAATCCCTTTGCAAGTTTGCAGAAGACTCAGCTGCAATCACATCGCCGGCGTTTTCTAGGAACGGAAACCGCCAGCGACACCGCAGTCCCTAACGAATCGTATTTTTCGATCGACGGCGGAAAGTTCCCACCACGCGGGCTCGTCCAGTACGACTTGGATGATTCCGTTGTCCTGGCAACGGTTGGGATGAGCCTATTGCCGCTGCCGATGGTGGAGCTCGCGACGGAACAACCGAGCCAAATTCGACGCATTGAACTCGCAGTCCGCCTGCCACAGCATGCTGCCGATGAATCCACGCTAACGAACGCACGCAACAACCTGAGCCAGCTGGCCGCCTACCCTTGGCGAAACTTTACCTGGATCGGGGCGGGGCATACCTGCAATTTTTCTAACGTAAAAGAAAGTTGCGTTAATGCTGTGCTGGTTCAAGACGAACTTGTTCGCAACACCGAAAACCAACCGCCGGATAATTTCCGCGATGATCCCGTCAACTTGCTATGGCTGTTGCCGGTCGATGAATCTCAGCGTCAAGCCTTGACCCAGCAACCGATGAGCCGAGCCAGCTTGGAGTCGTTTGTGGGGCAATGGATTTAGGTTCGAGGCCAAAGAGAAAGCCGGAGAGCATCCTGGCTACAGCTCTATTTGACTTTATTGAGCTTTCGCTTGCCCAGCTTTTTCCCGTCGTTCTTTTCCTCCGACGTGTCCTTTGGTTTGATTTTCGCTTGGTCTTCCACCACGAACTTCAGCCCTTCGACCACTTTGGCCATTTCGGGAAAGTTAATTTTGTCCGGCGTGTCGGTGGCCCGGTGATAGTGCGGGTAACGAAACGGAGCGGTGTCGGTGACCATCAAGCCGACATAATCCTCTTGCCAAAACGACCAGTGATCCGACCAGCCGACGCCCTTTACCGAATCCGGTAGCGAGGCGCGTTCGCTAGGAATCTTGGCGTGCTGACGAAAGACTTTGACCACCTGACGTTGAAAGGCGCGTGACTTCGTATTGGAAACGAAACCAACGAAGTTTCCGGTCGTAGGGTACAACAAATTCAAAGGCGCTGGATACTTCTGCGAATTCTTTTCATCGGTGAAAAACCCCATCGTTTCAAGACTCAACACCGCCACGATGTTTTGCTCTTCCGCCCGGCACTTTTCGGCGTAAACCCACGAACCCATTAACCCTCGGTTTTGAAAGTACGGTGGTTCCTCGTTGGTCCAAGCGACGAATCGCAACGAACGTTCAGGTTTGGATTTGGCAAAGTGCTGGGCCAACAACAACATCGCTGCGGTTCCGCTGCCGTTGTCGTTTGCTCCCGGAGTCCCAACAACGCTATCGTAGTGAGCACCGATGATGACGACTTCTTTGGGAAACTTTGAACCTTTGATTTCCGCATCAAGATTAAAACAATCTCGACCGTGAACCTGATAAGTCTGCCGTGCGGGCTGGTAACCGTAAGACTTATATTCGGCTTCGATGTAATCGGCCGCTTCGCACAGTTTCTTATAGGTTCGCAGATTTCGCTCGCCGATCTTCGTCGCCAAGTGGTCGACATGCTTTTTAAGAATCTGTGCGGTCGTGAGCGGTTTGTCGGCAGCCGCGTCCGTGGCTTGACTCGTGACCACGATGCTGGGCGAACTCGTTGGAGACGGAGGTTCCACCGGCGTTTGCATAAAAGCCGTTTGCATAAAGGCCGGTGCAGCCGCAGTGGATGCTTGATAAGCCTCTGCCGGCTGGCGAATATTGAAGGCCCACCAACCAAAAGCACCGCTCGCCACAGCGAATGCCACTCCGAGAATCAGCCGGAACAAATTGATGTGTGGCTTGGGCTGAGGAATGTGCCGCAGGATCGGCAGGGCGGAGGCGGAGGAACTTGTGTTCATCAGAAACTCTTTCGGGCGTAAAGCGTCGGCGGTCAGTTTCGCGATCAGTTTCGCGATCGGCTTGATCGCTGGCGAGTAGTGCTTACCCGAATACTTCGCTACAGAGCTGAGTAACCGCCGCTCAACAAGGCTGCGAGATAGGCACTTAACCATGTACCGGAGCTCTACAACGTACCAGATCTCTACGAAGAAGTTTTAATGCCACCTGCCGATTGAAGGACAAAACGCTGGAATCCAGCCATAACAAAATAAAACACGGCCGACTTTTTGGTGTCGACCGTGTTTTGAAGTGCACTCCGTTGTCCTTTAGCGACCGTTTTTCGCCAGCTCAAATAATTGAGAAGCGGCAAATGGCCTGGGACAACGATTCTGCACGAAACTATTTTGTAACGAGCTGCCAGCTAGTTAAGCACTGATTCAGCGAGTGCTGGCAACTGCAAAGATGGAGCAGTAATCATTCCACCTTGTTGGCTTCCTATCGTCTGTGGCTTCCCCCCTCGTTGAGCTGTTTGTTGCTGGTACGACGAAAACGATTGATTTCGTTGTCGCACTTGAACGTTCTGCTGAGTCGGCATGAAGCTATTGTTATCACGAATGTTAATCCGGTTGACTTTGGGAGCCAAAAGCGATCGGCGTTGAGTGGTTTCAGGCGTTGGCTTTTCCTCAAAGCTTTCTTGCATCATCGCTGCCTGATCTTCGGTAGCCTTTCCGTAAACGATCATCATCTCCTTCTCACGTCCACCTCGTTCGAGTTCGAACTCAAGCTGGTCTCCGTCTTCAAGGATATCGCCGACTCCGTTGTAGTCAGCCAAGGATTCAAACTCGATTCCACCGCCGGCCACCAAACGGTCGCCAATGCGTACTCCAGCGGTAGCGGCATTGCCTTTGGGGGCTAGCTGAGCCACATAAAGTTTTTCGTTTCGCGTCGTGACCAGCATTCCGAATCCCAGCGTTGCTTTCGCGCTTGAACGAGTTGGCAAACCGTCTGCATCGGCAACCGCAGTTGATTTCGGCAATCGGTTGACCGCTGCACGGTTAACTTCAGTGCGATCTGGCTGAATCGATCGCGGGTCAGCAGTTCGAGGACGAACCGCTTGATTGGCCAGTGATGGCTTCGTGCCCAGCGATGGACGACGAACCGGAGTTGGCTGCTGAGACTTCGGTTGCTCTTTTACTTTTTTAACGGCAGGAACTGGAGTCGGGAGCTTGGATGACGCTGATTGGGGAACGAGATCGTTGAAGACTCGTTTCAAAAAGCGGCCGTTACCAAACATTTTTTCTTGAGCATCAACCGATTGAATGCCAATCGACTGAAAAGAAATCGCGGCAATTGCAAAGGTGCAGATAAACGTAAGCGACGGGTATTTCATTGAGAACATCCTTGTTCTAGCTAGTCTGGGCTGAGGAGCGAGTGGGTACCTCTGATACTTAGAACAGTTTTCGTCGGTTCGTTCCTGATAAGCGAAAAAATTTGCATTGCTATACCCATTCTGAAACACCCAAACATCCGTTGCCTGCGGAGTAATCCGGATGGCCCGTAACTTGTGTTAAATGGTGTCAACCTGAACGCCCACACAACCGATTCAACGTGAAAAACAGACAAAGGCTAACAGTAGTTATTAGGTCCGAAACTGAGCTTTCTCCCGGTCGAACGGCTCAAAATCACAAAAACCCTTGGAGAAACGGCTTTTTTTAGTCGAAAATCACCCCAACACCGGGCTTTTCAGTGCAAACTGTCTTGAATCCTATCGCTGAATCGATCTAATTTCAGCCGTAACGAATATCGCAGAACCCAATCAACGATTAGGTTTTACGAGGCATCGGATCGACGACCATCAATCTCACCGTATTGAGCAGTCATCACCGATTCCCAAAATAAACACTCAATCCACTCTTACTAACTAAACCGGAGAACCGTCTCATGGCGAAGAAAACAGGCCCGAAGCCACCAACAAAAACCGAAATCCTAAACAGCATGGCCGAAGCAACTGGCACTTCTAAAAAAGAAGTCCAAGTATTCTTTGACGCATTGACTGCTGAAATCCAAAAGAACATCGCTGGCAAAGGTTCAGCTGGCATGTTCACCATCCCTGGCCTTTGCAAAGTTGTCGTTCAAGACAAACCAGCTTTGCCAAAGCGCGAAGTTCGCAACCCAGGTACTGGCGAAATGCAATGGGCCAAGCCTCGTCCTGCAAGCAAAGCAGTCAAGGTACGTGCTCTTAAAGGTCTGAAGGACATGGTTTAAGCCAGTCTGACCTTTGCTTAAACGCAACACCTGAAAGGCCGCTTGAATTATCAAGCGGCCTTTTTTTGTGCCGTTTGATAGCGGACCTCTCAAACCTCTCAAATGGCTGGGGTAAATTTCATACGCTGGAGTGTTTGCGTTTTAGCTGACCGCTGCTGCCCGCTTGGGCAAAGCCAATACATAACAATCAACGAGTCCTACGAATCTTGAAGCTCGGCTGCTTGCTATCGCAGGCTTTGACGGCGGCCGCTTACGACGGGGCACGTACAAACGATGTAAAGCAGCCAACGCCCCCCAAACACGCTATCTGCTTTCGCTTAGACATCCGTTTGCTTTCATGCTCCCATCGTGCGCACAACGATTACCCGACCGATTGATCTGGGCACCGGCCCGATAGTAAGCGTCACGATCGGAAAAACGAAAACGCCGCGCCCAAAAAAAATATCGACGCTCATCCTTGACTCAGTAAACAACCCCTGACCTAGCGTGCGGCATCGCAACCGCAGGAGCCCACTTTGGCGACTATCTCCACCATAGCTCTGAAGACGGGGCGAGAATCCTCGAAAACACCGTTTTGAGTGGCTACAGTGGGGCAGAAAGCAACGTTGACGGTGCTAAGGGCGCAAGTATAGTTCAGGATTCTGCAACTCCTCTTCGCATTGCCGTCCATGCTCAACTATTTCAGACAACGTTCAGGTTCCATCAAAAGTGATGTCCTGTCCGGATTAACGGTTGCCCTCGCACTTGTCCCAGAAGCGATTGCGTTCGCCTTTGTCGCGGGTGTCGAACCGGTCATCGGTTTGTACTCGGCGTTCTTTCTTGGTTTGATCACAGCGATCGTTGGCGGCCGACCGGGAATGATTTCCGGAGCCACCGGAGCGATGGCTGTCGTGATCGTCACCTTGGTCATGCAGCACGGAGTGAATTTTCTATTCCCGACTGTGATCCTGTGCGGCATCATGCAAATCGCGATTGGCATTGGCCGATTGGGGAAACTAATTCGCATGGTCCCCCATTCAGTAATGCTCGGTTTCGTCAACGGACTGGCAATCGTGATTGGAATGGCGCAACTCGGAAGCTTCAAAACGCTCGCCGCCGACGGGGCATTGGTTTTCCTGCAAGGTGCACCGCTGTACTGGATGCTGGGGATGGTCGCGTTGACGATGGCGATCATTTGGTTGTTGCCGAAAGTAACCCAAGCCGTTCCAGCTTCACTGGCCGCGATTCTGTCGGTCACCCTGATTTGTTCGGGCATGAATCAGTACCACAAACAAGAAACCGGCAGCGAAACAAACTTGCTGGCCACCGTTGGCGACATGCTGTCAACCAACGATAAAGCCCAGAAGATCAACGAGATCAAAGGCGTCGATGCACATGGGCACCCCATCGCTAGTCACGAACCGGCAACCGAAGATGCTCACAAATCACAAATCACGAAAACGGCTCTCACCGTTGCTGCCGATCCTGAATCTGCGACTAAAAACGACATCGCTGCAACTAAAAACGAAATCGTTTTAGACGCAGAACAAGAAGCAGCCATCGCTGAAGTGTTGGCATCCGAAAGCGACTCGGCTTCGATCGCTGGTGGTTTGCCGATGCCATACTTCCTAAACCCAGACAACATCGTGCCGCTGAACTTCGAAACGCTACGGATCATTTTCCCGTACGCGATCGTTTTGTGTGGTGTTGGCCTGATCGAATCATTGATGACGCTAACGCTGGTCGACGAAATCACCGAGACGCGTGGACAAGGCAATCGCGAGTGTATCGGACAAGGCACCGCCAACGTGATCTGCGGTTTGTTCGGCGGCATGGGTGGTTGTGCAATGATCGGCCAGTCGTTGATCAACGTGAACTCCGGAGGACGCGGACGACTTTCGGGAATCACCGCGGCAGTTTGCTTGCTGGCGTTCGTATTGTTCTTGGCTCCATGGATCACTCAGATTCCGATGGCCGCTTTGGTTGGCGTGATGTTCATGGTCGTGATCGGAACATTCGAGTGGGCGTCTTTGAAAATGTTCCGCCGAATCCCCCAAGCCGATGTTTTGGTGATGCTGTTCGTTACTGCTTATACCGTGTTCATGCACGACTTGGCTTCGGCCGTTATCTTGGGCGTGATCATTTCCGCTTTGGTATTCGCTTGGAACCACGCCACGCACATGGGTGCGGACGTCAAATACAACAAGTTTGGCAGTAAGATCTATCAACTGCACGGGCCCCTGTTCTTTGCTTCGGTTACCTCGTTCAAAGACATGTTCACGATCTTAGAAGACCCTGACGATGTCGTGATCGATTTCTACTACTCCCGCGTCTACGACCAGTCGGGCCTAGAGGCCATCAATGGCTTGGCCGAGCGTTATGAAGCCGCGGGCAAGCGTTTGCATCTACAGCACCTGAGCCCTGAGTGTCGCGGGTTGCTGGACACTGCCGGTGATTTGGTTGAGGTAAACGTTTCGGAAGATCCCCATTACCACGTGGCTTCGGATCGTTTGGCTTAGGCACGTTTCTGGTTGCTTGGGGCGGCTTCTTCGCTGATAAAATCTATCAATTCGAAGCAAACTTCGCACCTGCGGCCCAAGACCTTTGAACCTGAGCGTTGGGCACACTATATTGGACGGTTTCGATCAACGCGGCAGGCCTGCCCCAGTTACAGTTTTGCTCTATTGACGACATGGGGACCGACCGCTGGTCTCGCTTGCTAACGCCACAGCGGGCTACCTTTTCTGGCTTGTGCGGTTCGCAGGCCAGGCGGTACCTGACATTGCGATACCAAACCGCTTGATCATTTTGGAATGTGCCCCGCGGCAAGCCAAGCAACTTGTGTTAAGCCACTAGCCTTTGACCTAACGACCACTGCAGCCTGTGCCTCCAAAAAACCATCAGAACTCGCCGGGCATCGCTTACTTAGTAATTCGCGATGGCAAAAACTGGTCGGACGTTTTTCGACTCATGCCCGGTCGCACCTGCACCATCGGACGCTCTACCAACAGCCAGATCGTCATCAAAGAAGATCAAGCCAGTCGTCAGCATGCAGAGATCTTTTTGTCGGAGGGCAGTTGGGTTTTGCGAGACCTGAACAGTCGCAACGGAACCGCGATTGGCAAAGAACGCGTCACCGGAGACCAAACCCTCAAACCCGGCGACATCATCTTGATCGCCGGTTCTCAACTGGCGTTTGTGACCGACCTGTCCAAAGCTTACGAACGCAAAGTATACTCAAAAGTCGAAATCGGCGGCCCAACCGTAGTCGGCCTGGAGGTCCAAGACAGCGACGCCCACAACACGCTGGCGACAAAGACGATCAGCGAACCCACCAACATCGTAGACCGCAAGCAACGACCGGACTTGCTGATCGGCGACGAAGCCTCGGAAGAAGCAGGCGAGTCCCGAATCGCTACGCGGCTATGCCGATTGGCGTTTGAATTGGCCAACGAGCGTACCCCACGTTCGATTGCCAAGATGGCGCTGGACTGCTTGTTTAAGATTTCAAACGTTGATGCGGGCGGTATTTTGATGGTCCCCGCCAACCGACCGACAACCGTCAATCCAGAACACCTTGAGATTCTGTCTTGGCGAAGTGATGCCCAGCCTGAATACCAACGAGTATCGAAGTTCCTGTCGGAGACTGCGTTGCGACGTGGCGAGGCGGTGCTGGCTCGAGACGTTCAAGACGACAGTGCGTTGGGGATGCGCGACGAATCTGGCCATGTATTAGCCACCAGCGTGATCGCCGCTCCGATTCGGATGAGCAATCGCAGCATCGGGCTGGTTCATTTGTATTCGACTCAAGCAAAAGAAGGTTTGAACTCTGAAGCCCTCGAGTTCGCGCTAGCGGTGGCCGAAACCGTCGCACTTGCGCTGCGAACTCGGTTCCGCGAACAAAAGCTGGTCGAAGATCTCTCCAAAACAAGAGACCAGATCGATCAACTCCAAGACCAACTGGGCGTGCAGAGCGAGATTGTCGGGGCCAGTAACGCGATCTTCAAAGTCCACGAACAAATCGGCCGTGCCGCGCCGAGTAACGCGACGGTTTTGATTCGCGGCGAGAGCGGCGTTGGCAAGGAACTGGTCGCTCGCGCGGTGCACTTTTCTAGCGAACGAAAACGCGGGCCGTTCATTTGCCTGAACTGCGCTGCGCTATCGGAATCGTTGCTGGAGAGCGAACTGTTCGGGCACGAAAAAGGCGCGTTCACGGGAGCGACTGACCGCAAGGCGGGTAAGTTTGAAGCGGCCGACAAAGGCACTCTGATGCTGGACGAGATTGGCGAAATGAGCCCGTCGATCCAAGCCAAGTTTTTGCGAGTGCTCGAAGGACATCCGTTTGAACGCGTCGGCGGTAGCAAAGCAATTAAAGCCTCCGTGCGCGTCATCGCGGCGACCAACCGGAATCTGGAAGAGGCTGTTCGCAACGGAACGTTCCGAAAGGATTTGTTTTTCCGTTTGCACGTTGTCCAGATCGATGTGCCGCCGCTCCGCCATCGCGCCGAAGACATCATGGAACTGGCCGAGTACTTCCTGCAAAAGTACAACTCGGAAACGGGCCGAAAGATCCAAGGGTTTTCTCCGCAAGCTCAACATCAACTCAAACGCTATCGCTGGCCCGGCAACGTTCGCGAACTGAAAAACGTGATCGAACGCGGTGTAGTTTTGGCGCGGGGTGAGATCATTCAATTGGATGAACTTTCGCTGACGAACCTGACGACCGCCAGCGAGTCCAATTTTGACATGCAAACGATCGTCCAAGAATACCAACCTGAATCGCTAGAGCTTGTCGAACAGCGACACATCGAAGCGACGCTACAAGCGATGACCTGGAACAAAAGCAAAGCAGCTTCGATTTTGGGAATCGAACGATCCACGTTGGACCGAAAAATTAAAAAGTACGGGATCGCAAAAGACACTTAGCCCGTAAACTGCTTGGAGTATCCGGCAATCCATTTCAACCTTCGCCCCCCCGAAATCCACTATGCATGGGATCGCTAATTTAACGCCACCCAACCACGCGCTACGTCGCCGAGTCCGCCGCGGAGTCTTTGCGGCGGCTTGGCTGATGCTTGTTTGGACAACCACCGCTGTGCACGCACAAACTGCCGAAACCAATCAGCCCCAAGAAGAGCCTTTGGCTTCATTGCTAGTAACCGGCAAGTGCATGGGGCCGATCAACTATCAAGTCACCGTCGTCGATCCGCCAACGGAGCTAACCGAATCCAACCTGGAGACGGTAGTCCAAAAAACACTTGACCGCATCAACGAGCGGATGTCGACCTACATCGACGATTCGCACGTCAGCAAATTCAATGCATCCAAGTCAACGGACTTCATTGCGTGCGACGCAGAAACCGCTTTGGTCGTGCAGCGAGCGATCGACATCAGCAAACTGACCAACGGTAGCTTCGACATCACTGTCGGCCCAGCGGTGGAACGGTGGAGCTTTGGCAGAGGCGACTGGCAACGTGGCGATTCGTTTGAACCACCAAGTGACGAAGCGATCAAACAAAGCCTTGAAACCGTGGGCTACCAAAAACTTACCGTGCGCATGGATCCGCCGGGCATCAAAAAAATCCACCCGGACGTTCAAATCAACTTGTCCGCGATCGCCAAGGGCTACGCGGTCGACCAAGTTTGGGAAAAGCTAATCTCACTAAACTGCAAAAACGTTCTGGTCATGGTCGGCGGCGAAGTAAGAGCCAGCGGCCACCGAACCGACAAAACCGCTTGGAAGGTCGGCGTCAGGCACCCCGATCGCCCCGACGGTAAACCTGAAGCGGTCGCGTTAGTCAGTGACGGAGCGGTGGCAACGTCCGGCGACTACGAGAACTTCCGCCGAGTCGGAAAGAAACGTTACTCGCACACCATCGATCCCGCTACCGCTCGCCCCGTCGAACACAACCTCGCGTCGGCCTGCATCTTAGCTGGCGATTGCATGACCGCAGACGCGCTCGCAACCGCCGCCATGGTGATGGGCAGACAACCCGCCATCGACCTGCTGAACCAACTCGGCAACGACTTCTATTTGATCGAACGAACCGGTGACTTCAACGGACAGTACAAACGCTATGGCTCAGAGACCTTTCCGTTCATCGACGAAGCCCAGCGTGAACAACTTGCAAGCAACACCAACGAGACTGCGAGTGAAGCAACGTCGATCTGGCCGGTGTTTTTCGCATCCTTGTGCGTGTTTGGCTTGATGATTTTAGCAATGGCCGTTGGCGCGATTTTCAATAACAAACCCGTCAAAGGCAGTTGCGGTGGGCTGGCGAATGTCACTAATGAAGATGGCGAATCGAGCTGCGGCATCTGCTCCAAACCCGTCACCGACTGCATCGAAGTCACGGACGCCGCAAAAACCAGCTAAACGATCAAAGTCACCTCCAACAGCCTCCACTCCAACAGCCTCCACTCCAACAGCCTCCACTACCCACCCTTCCATGACTCAACCCCAATCCAAATTCCACATCAAACGAGACTATCCACTGGGCGCTGTGGTGTCCGTTATTTTTGACGGGCAGCGATTTTTAACGATCAAGCGTTCGCAACATGTCAAAGCTCCAGGCGCGATTGGCTTTGCCGGCGGCGGCGTCGAACCCGATGAAGCTCAGGACGACGCGATCGTCCGAGAAATGCAGGAAGAGCTTGGCGTGGACGTGACGGCAGTCAAACGAGTTTGGACTTGCCACACGCCGCGAGGTGTTGAATTGAATTTTTGGCAGGTGCGTTTCAACGGCGAGCAACAGATTAAGGTTGATCCGGATGAAGTCGAATTCTACGCTTGGCATACCCCTGAATCGTTGCGAGAACAATTTAACCTAATCGCCAGCGCAGTTCCGTTTTTGGATGCCTGGGAATCCGGCCAGGCCACACTGGTGGACGATCCGGGGTAACCAACTGCGAGCGAAAGCCAATGGCGAGCGAAGTGGTTTGGTTCGAGACGAAGAACCCGTTGACATTTTTTCAGTACAGTGAGCGTGATGCACGAAATCCTGATCGAAAAGCCCTACCAGTTCACCCCGCCGATAGGCTGGCATTGGCCACAGCATCTTTTGACGCAAGCCGGTCAATTCAAAGGGTTATTGAAAAAGCAACACGGCGTGGTGAGCCACGAGTGTCGCAACTTGGACCGTCTACAAGCATCGATCAATGCTGGCCATGGCATCATGCTCACGCCCAACCACCCGCGAACTTCGGACCCGATTGCAATGTTTCACCTGGCCCGTGAAACTCCGGTAGCGATGTACACGATGGCCAGCTGGCATTTGTTCAACCAACACTGGTTCACGACTTTTATGATCCGTTTAATGGGGGCATTCAGCGTCAATCGCGAAGGATTGGATCGGAAAGCCGTCGACTACGCGATCGACGTGCTGGTCAAAGGCGAACGGCCACTATTGATTTTCCCTTCGGGAACGACCAGTCGCATCAACGATCGTTTGATGGCGTTCATGGACGGCCCGGCGTTCATGGCACGTACCGCCGCGAAGCGTCGCGAAAAGAAAGAAGCCGGCAAAGTCGTGGTTCATCCGCTCGCCATCAAATACCTGTTCGAAGGCAACATCGACAAGGCTTGCGGCCCCGTCTTGGACGCAATTGAAAAACGACTCAGCTGGACACCAACCCCGAACACGCCACTGATCGATCGGATCATTCGCGTCGGCGATGCCTTACTAACGCTAAAGGAGCTTGAGTATGGCGTCAAAAGCGACCACGGGCTCACCTTGCGGCAGCGACAAGACAAAATGGTTAACCACTTACTGAATCCGTTAGAAGCAGAATGGCTGGGTGAACATTCGGACAAGGGCATTCAGACTCGCGTCAAAGCGTTGCGGATGAAAATCTTCCCAGAGATGACGCGGGCTGGGGAATTAGACTCGGCAGAGCGTGAACGCCGCTGGCAACATCTCGCCGCCACTTATTTGGCTCAACAAATCGCTTGCTACCCAGACAACTACATCGTCGAACACCCTTCGGTGGATCGAATTCTTGAAACGGTCGAAAAGTTTGAAGAAGACCTGTTTGGCAAGTGCCGAGTGCACGGTCAAACAAAGGTCATCATCGACGTCGGCGAGGCGATCGAAGTTTCGTCCAAGCGAGTTCGCGGCGCCGATTCGGATCCGTTGATGGATGCGATTCGCAGTCAATTGACAACGACCATGGCGGGTTTGCAAACCGAGTCAAAAATGTATCAGGGGTAAGGCGGCTTAATTCTGACGATTGTTTCCGCCGTCGCACAGCAGTAACAAATAAGCCGACGGCGCGAAGTACAGTGCAAGGATGGTGGCGCCGCAAACGCCGCCCGCAATCGCAACGGCAAGAGGCGGCCAGAATCCACCACCGGCGATGATCAACGGCGCGAAGCCAGCCATCGTGGTCAGTGATGTCGATACGATATGACGCGTCGCAACGGCGACGGTTTCGACGACCGCTTCACGATCGCCCGAACTCGCTTCTGGGCTTCCCTGCAACGCGGCCAACACGACGATGGAGTCATTGATCGCGACGCCCATCAGTCCCATCGCCCCGACAATGGCCGTAAAACCAAACGGGAAACCGAAAACCCACAACGCTCCCAAGCCAAGGCCGATCGAAAGCATTCCAACCACGCCCACGATCGCTCCCATCCGGAACGAACCAAACGACAACACCAACGTGGCGATCATCATCACGCCTAAAATCCCAACATTGGCCATCAAATTACCCACCGCTTCGTCTCGCTTGGCAGACTCGCCACCGAACTTCAACGTGTACCCGACCGGCAAAACGAAATCGCTATCGGCCAAACGCGTTTCAAATGCGGACAACACCTTCGAAGGCAAAACACCTGCAGGCGTAAACGCTTGAATTTCGTTCATTCGCATCCCGTCCAGATGCTGAATCGCACTGAAATCGGCACTTGATTTGAACGTCCCCAACGCGGTCACCGGAACACCACGATACATACCCGTCGATCCGCTGGCGTTTGGGTTGACGATATCCAGCGAAGCCAAACTCGTGAACTTCGCTCGTCGACGGTCGTCCAGCCTTACACGAACGGGCAATTCTTCGGTGGCTTCAATGATACTACCGCCAACTTCACCTTCGGTCGCGGCATTGAACTGAGTCGCAATCTCGGTCAAACTAAGACCGGCAGCCTGCGCCACTTCTCGGTCCACGTCCAAAGAAACCTTCAACAGCGTATCGTCCAATTCAGCGCGGGTGTGAATCACGCCTGGGGTGTCCACCAAAACTTGCCGAACCTCTGCACCAAGGGCTTGCAAACGATCTAAGTCTGGACCAAACAATCGAACTTCCACAGGGGCATCAAAGGGAGGGCCTTGTTCAAGTTGCCGCACCAACACGCGAGCATGAGCAAAATTTGCGTTTAGCAAGGCTTGCAATTCGTGGATTTTTTCTTTCTGGCCATCAAACGAATTTAGCTGCACCATCGCTTGGGCATACTGAGAAACACTCGCGCGTCTTGGAATCAAGTTGTAATAAAACGTCGGTGCACTTTCGCCCACAAACCAGTCAACTCGACGCACATCAGAATCCTGCAGCAACAACTCACGGATCTGCGTCGTCGTCTCGAGCGTGCTGGCGATGGAACTGGTTGGCCCAAGTTCAACTTCGATATGCAATTGGTCTCGATCGGCCGGCGGAAAGAACTGTTCATTCAGTTGAGTTGCGGACAAAAAGCCCAGCACCGGCAAGACGACGCCCAAAATAACACCCACGATCGGGCGTTTAAAAACGAACGTCAAACTCGAACGATACCAACCGGCCAGTCGTTCACTGTGGAAACCGTCATTCCAAGCGGACCGTTGAGCCCCTTGTTGTGCTGGTGAAATCAATCTGGCGGAGATCGCGGGGATGACCGTCATTGCCAAAAACAGGCTGCTGAAAATCGCAATGATCACGCTCACCGCAATCGCTCCAACGAACTCACCTGCAGGCCCCGGCATCAACGCGATGGGAGCAAACGCGAACGCCGTCGTGACGGTGGAACCAAACAACGGCAACGCCAAGTGTTTGACGCTGGCCGTCACTGCGTCACCGGGGCTCTTTCCGCTGCGGATTTTGATTGTCATTTCTTCGACGATCACGATGGCATTATCGATCAACAGGCCCAAGGCAATGATCAAACCGGTGATTGACATTTGATGGATCGGAATCGACATGACTCTCATGCCGAACAACACCATCAACGCCGCCAGAGGCAACGCCACACTGACCACCAACGCACTGCGCCAGCCCATCAAAACCAAGATCACCAGAAAAACAGCAGCTGCACCCAGCAACAAGTTATTAATCAAAGCCGTCAGTCGGATCGCAACGTAATCGTTTTGAGTAAACAAACGATCCAAAACGATCCCCGACGGCAATTCATTTTCGAACGAATCCAAAGCCGCTTGAAAGTCAGCATCCCAACGGTCAATGCGCAAGTTGCTACGGATGAACGTCCCCACGACAACCGCGCGCTTGCCATCGGCAATCGCAATGCTTTCAGGCGGGTTCGCCACCGTGCGTTCAACAAACGCAATATCACTCAACCTCACGAACCCACCTTCACCTTGGTAGCGGATGGGGAGGCTTTCGATTTGTTGTACCGAATCAAATTCGCCAGCGACTTCGATCAGTAATTCTTCCGATGCACCTCGTAGCTGCCCGGCGGCAACCTTAGGATCGGCGGCGTTGATTTGTCGCGACACTTCAGCAACGCTTAAGCCCAAAGCAGCAATTTGCTCGGAGTTCAACGTGACCAAAATCTCTTCGGTTGGTTGCCCAAAGAACTCAACTTTTTCGGTGCCGGAAACCGACTTGATCCGATCTTCAAGCACTTCGCCCCAGCGTTTCAATACGGCATAGTTGACGTCGCCACCTGTCTGCCCCCAACTCAACGCGGTCAGCGCCGCAAACGCTTTGAACTCCATTCGCTCAAAACGCGGCTTGATCGTGCCAGCCGGCAGTTTTCCTTCGGCGTCGCTTAGCCGGTCGCGGATTTTGGACCAGACTCGGTCACCATCCACGACTTCGTCTCGCAATTCAATCGCGAGCGTCGAGATTGACTCGCGCGATGTGGATCGCAACTCTTTGATCTCAGAAATCTCTGACAGTTCGTCTTCAAGCACTTCCGTTACTTGCGATTCGACCAGCGTCGGATCGGCGCCCGGAAATAATGTATGCACGAAGGCTCCCCGCTCCAACAACTGCGGGTCTTCCATCCGCGGCAGGATCATGAACGCCGATAGCCCACTCACGATGATCAAGCTGATCGTCAGGTACAGCAATCTCGGGTTGGAGTGGAACGTATTCATTTAGACGGGCAGCAAGGTTGGATAAGAAAGTCGGGCAGGAGAAGGCAAGGGGCAAAAAAAGTTTATTGGTTTGGTGCTTTCGACGTGGCAGCGTTGGCCGCTTTGGTTGCTTCGGCCAAAGATACCAGCTGACCGCAGGCAACGCGATGAAGCCCGTTGGCAATGACGAGGTCGTCGTCGGAAATGGTGCCTTTGACGAGCATGCGATTGGAGTCTGTTTTGAGGATCTCGATATCGCAACGGCAAACTCGGAAAAGTTCTGGCTGGTCTTTATCAGCAACCAGCGTCATCAACGATGACAACCCGCGAACGCCACGCGTGATGGCCGAGTTTGGAACCCAACAGCCGGCGGTTTTGACTTCTATTGTGATTTGGATTCGGCATAGCTGCCCTTGGACGATCGTTCGAGCGGCTTCAGGAGTGAATTCAAACAAGACCGCTTGTGTGCGCGTGGCCGTATCGAGTTCTTGGATTTTGGCAGTCGCGGTGACGTCGTACGAAGCGTCTAAAACCTGAACGGTATACTGCTGACCAATCTTAATTTCGCTGGCGACGTTCACTGGCAGGCCAACCCAAGCTTCCAGCTTGCTCTGTTCGACCAACTTACAAACCGGACTCGACGGCTGCGCGATGCTGCCTGGGTCCAAGTATCGCCTGGTAATCGTGCCCGAGAACGGAGCGATCAAATTGCTTTTACTGATCGCGACTTCGATTTCTTGGGCGGAAGCTTGCAACTGCGTTATCGCTGCTTGCTGGGCCGACAGACGTTCCTCGCGAGTACCAGCGGTAAGTTCGGCCAATCGCTCTGCAGTGGCTTGCCAACGTGCCTTTGCCGTTCGCAGTTCGGATTTTGACTGGTCGAATTCTTCAATCGAGATGGCGTTCTTTTTGTATAGTTCTTGTCGACGTTTGGCGCGAATCTTCGCGTTGTCGTATTCGGATTTGGCGGCTGCGGTTTCGGCAGTCGAGGCCGCGATTTGTTGTTTCCGTGGCCCGGCATCCAGTTCGTTCATCAGAAACTTCGATTGTTCAAGCTGAGCCAACGTGGCTGCCTGCTGGGCTTGCAACGTCGCTGTGCCCATCGTTGCGATTACTTGTCCGGCTTCCACCTGCTGACCGTCTTCGACAAGGACTTCATTGATTTTCCCGGCCGACTCGAACGCCAGTTCGCTACTACGGCGGGCTCGAACCGTGCCGGTGTAACTGCGAGTTTGTTCAATCGAGTCAACAAAGCAAATTCGCTGAGCGTTTACCGGAAGCACGGTTTGGCTGTTCGCGAGATCGATAGTGTTGTTGTCATTGGCGCCGGCGTCAGCGAACCAACCGCCCTGGTACGCCACTGCGGCAGCAACCCCGATCGCAAGAACGACGATAAAGCCAACCAAACGGGGCGTTGAATTTTTGTTTTCAGATGAATTATTCATTGCTCAGTACCTCGCAATGAATCTTCTGATTAAGTTTGTTCGAATCGTACTCCGACGACTTGGGAGCCCAACCAAAACCGTCCATCAAGGCGGCGGTGTGATGGTGTACCAATTCAAATGGATTGTCTAGCCCGAGATGTGGCAACGTGCCCGATCGAGCGGCGATGGCAAAACCGCCACTGGTAAGCGACCAGATTCCGAAAACAAGTTTTTCTGGAGTGACGTCCGGCCCCAGCACCAAGTCTTCGGCGGCGACGGCATCACGGACAATGCCGGCCACAATGTCCATGCAACGAACTTCGATGCTGTTGATTTCATGTTGGCGTTGCTGAGATATTTTCTGACGTACTGACGGCAATTGCAGGATTTGCTCTAGCGTAAAAAAATCAGCGTAGTCGCGAACAAACTTTTCAGCGGCTTGACCAATCGCCAACATCCGAAAACGTGACGCGCCTCTGAATTGTGCGGCTTGCTTGAACATTTCCAACCGCCTACCAACGGTTTCAATCGCTAACGCTACGATGATTTCTTCTTTGTTGGCAAAGTGGTTATAGATCGTACCCTTGGAGTATTCGACCTTCGCCGCAATCCGTTCCATACTCAGCCCGTGGTACCCGTGCTGAATCAGCACCGACCGCGCAACATCGAGGATCCGCTGTTCGCGAAGCTTAATTTCTTCCTGTTTCGGGGTGAGTTGGATCATGCAGGATTCTTGACCAAGCGTCAGAAAAAGCAAACTTTAACCCCTCCAACGCACCACCAAATCGTTAATCTTTTCGGGTGCTAGCGATTATGACCTTTGCGAAGTCGTTTCGGACTAGGAAATATCCGCAGGCGACGGAACCGTCGCCCGCAGGCCAGAGCGGCTTGGCGTCTATCGAGCTTTGGCCAAATCGATCAACTCGGCGATCAAAAACACTGATCCTGTACAGCACAGCACGTCAGACGGACCCAGCAAATCAGTGGCCGCTTGCCAAGCCAAATCAGGCGTTGGCGCGACGTCAATTTCGATGTTCAGCGACTCTTGCTGAGCAACTTTGTTTGCCAATTCGGCCAATTCATCGGCCGGTACCCCCCGTGGGTTGTTCTGATACTTCGTAATCCAGACCCGATTAAAGGCGGGTATCAACCCCCGTAAGATCCCTTCGCAATCTTTATCTTTGCTGATCGCAAGAATCAACGACTTTTGATTCGCATTTGACCAACCCGTCAGTTCTGCACTGAGTGTATCCAACAGAACGTTGGCCGAAGCAACGTTGTGCGCGACGTCTAATACGACCGTTGGGTTACGCCCCACCACTTGTGTTCGGCCGTCAAGCCGCGAATTCAGCAACCCCTGGGAGATCGCGTCCTCGCCAATGCCCCAATCCCCGCTGGCGTTCAAGACTTCGATGGCGGCAACGGCCAGCGATGCGTTGCTTCGCTGATGATGCCCCAACATCGACAGACGTAATCCTGCCCGATCAAACACAACCTTCTTTCCCTCACAAACAAAATCACCTTTGCAGTCAAATTCACAACCACCGTCCTCGGGCAGTTGCCTTTCTTCCATGCAGAAATCTCGGTCGAGCAAAAACATACCCGCGTTGCGTTGGGACGCAATGTTTTGGATGGTTTCGACAGCCAGCGGATCGCTGGAACCACAAACCACCGGCACGCCAGGCTTAATGATTCCGGCTTTCTCAAATGCGATTTTTTCAATCGTTGAACCGAGCTGCCGCGTATGATCTAGGCTGATGTTGGTGATCACGCTGACGGCGGGTTGGCAAACGTTGGTCGAATCCAGACGCCCCCCCAGTCCCACTTCGAGCACGACGGCGTCGCATCGACAGTTGGCGAAATGCAACATCGCCGCGGCCGTTATGATTTCGAAAAACGTCAACGGCTTTCCCGTTAGAGGCAGACCCGTTTCAGGATCCGGCGATAACCAATCGTCGGAGTTGGCTTCTTGATCGGGCCTCTCGATTGACCTCGCTTCTCGAATCCTCTCGCAAAGCTCATCCATCGCGGCGATCTGCGGGTCCAGCTGTTTCAAGACAGCTTCGAAGTCCTGATCCGAAATCGGTACGCCATCAATCACGATACGTTGATTGATGCGCTGCAGGTGGGGCGAAGTAAACAGCCCGGTTTTTCGGCCGCCGGCGGTTGCGATATTGGCCGACATCGTTGCGACGGACCCTTTGCCTTTTGTCCCCGCAACATGAATAACCGGATAGCTAAGATGCGGATCGCCAACTCGCGCCAACAATGCGCGGATGTTGTACAACTTGAAATCCCTGGGCCCAACTCGAATTTTTAATTCGTAGTTGATACGCGAGTAGAGTTTGGACAGAAAGTGGTCCATGTTTTGAATCGCAGCTGGCGACAGGATCAAATGGTTGAAGAGCTGATTACCACGGGCTTAAAAAGCGTTCTTGATGGGCACCGCGACTATTCGAACCTTAATTTAACCCAACGATTTGTACGAGGGGGCCAGAGACGGTTTTTCCCGGCGCCGGCCCGCAAGTTCGGCCAAAGCCGCCGGGCTCGTTAAAGCCGCTAACCCGAATAATCAAGCTTTAAACGGATACTATCCGCCTCAAGCTTCGGCCTCCGGTTGAACAGCAATTTACCGGCATCTATGATAGGTGGATTAGGTCAATGGAACGGTTGTGCTTAAAAACAGCCGATTCCGCCTTCGCCACTGTTTGGACGAATTCGACGAACCATTTTTGGGACGAACCGTACAGTTAAGTGGAACTCCCTCGACGCCAATTCATAGCTTTATTTAAATACCATGGCGACAGATACAAAAACCGAACCAACCGACAGCGACAAGCTAAAACAAACAAACCCCGATTACGATCCAAACATCGTCATCGAGACCCAAAATCTGACCAAGATCTACAAAGACTTTTGGGGCCGGCCGAAAGTCCGTGCGTTGAACGCGTTGGATCTCGAGATCCGCAAAGGCGAGATCTTTGGTCTGCTGGGGCCCAACGGTTCTGGCAAGTCAACCACCATCAAACTGCTGCTAGGGTTACTCTTCCCCACCAAAGGCCGAGCGTTGGTGTTTGGTCAAGAAGCGACCGAAGTCACCAAGAACGAACGCATCGGTTACCTGCCCGAAGAGTCGTACCTTTATAAGTACCTGACCGCCGAAGAGACGTTGGACTTTTATGGTCGTTTGTTCGACATGCCGGCCAAACGTCGTAAAGAACGAGCCGCGGAGCTAATCGAACAGGTTGGACTGGGACACGCCAAACGTCGCCAACTAAAAGAGTACTCCAAAGGGATGACTCGCCGAATCGGCTTGGCGTCTGCTTTGGTTAACGATCCAGACTTGGTGCTGCTGGACGAACCGACCTCTGGCCTGGACCCACTGGGTACGCGCGAGATGAAGGACATGATCATCAAGCTTCGCGATCAAGGCAAAACCGTCGTCATGTGCAGTCACTTGCTGGCCGACGTCCAAGACGTTTGCGACCGAATCGCGATTTTGTACCAAGGCGATTTGAAAGAACTTGGCCGCGTTGATGACTTGCTGAAGGTGACCGAGGAAACTCAAGTCCGGGCAAAAGGTATTTCACCTGAAGCCGAAGCGGAGATCCGCCAAGTGATTGCCAAGCATGGCGGTGAAACGCTGTCGATCGAAAACCCAAAGAGCACGCTCGAGGATTTGTTCTTGGGTATTGTGCGTGACAGCCAAAATCGCCCCGGCATCCGTTCGGCCGGTGTATCTGATAAATCAAAAAGCAAATCGAAGTAGGCGAACCGAGTTTTCACGATCGGCCCGCACGAAGTCAAACCAACTGATCCAGTGCTTCGCTTCCCGGTCTTTCCAAGACATGCCATTTTAAATCATTGCCAGTTCGGCTGTATTCCTGACAACTATGAACGTTGATACACAAACGCTAACTTCATTCCCGGACTGGCTTGCCAGCAATTCGCTATTATTTTTGATTGTGGTGGTCGCAGCAATCATCGTTAGCGTCGTGTTTGGTTTTTTGGTGGCGGCGTTTCGGCACGGGCCCTTTGAGGGTTTCTATGTACTGGCCCAGGTGGTCGGCCAAGCCGTTCCAGACTTTCTTAAGTCCTCGCCGCGACGCATTTGGGCGATCGGGATGCTGGCGGTCAAAGAAGCGTTACGCCGCAAGGTCGTGCTGGCCACGTTCGCGATCTTTGCGTTGACGC
The DNA here is from genome assembly GCA_023300235.1 of Mariniblastus sp. Taxonomy (GTDB): domain Bacteria; phylum Planctomycetota; class Planctomycetia; order Pirellulales; family Pirellulaceae; genus Mariniblastus. The sequence goes on along the minus strand of JALZWN010000091.1, from coordinate 9,172 downwards.
TACTGTTCGGCGGTTGGTTCATGAACTCCAACAGCGAGAAACCGGACCGGATCTACGTTAACTTCGTGATGTTCGGAACGCAGCTGCTGGTCCTAATGATGGGCATGTTGATCAGTTCATTTAGTTTGCCGGACGACATCAAAAACAAAACCATTTACACGATCGTCACCAAGCCAGTCCGCGCGACTGAGATTGTGATCGGTCGCCTGCTGGGATTTGGTTTGTTGAGCACCGCTTTGCTGGCGTTGATGGGGGTGTTGAGTTTTATCTTCGTATCACGCGGACTCGAGCATACCCACCAGATCGTTGGCCAGACACAAACGCTGGCCGCTTTTGTGCCGGTTTCGGGTGAGTTTTCTTCACTGGACAAAAAGCGAATCTCCGAAAACGCAATTCTCGAAGCCCAAACCAACCGCCAGAATGGCCACTCGCATCGGCTAGAAGTTTTGGTGGACATCCGCAAACCCTCCGATCCCCAACCCTCCAACACCAGCAATATCGTCAACGAACGAGTCCTTGACGACGGCACCACCGAATATCAGATGATCGTATGCTCGGCGACTGCCGGCCACACGCACCGCGTTTTCGTGGAAGGGCAGGGCGAGTCAGCCAAAATCACGCTTGGGCCGCCGGTTGGTTTCTTTCGAGCTCGAAACCCGATCTACAGTGATTCGCTACAGTTCTACGATCGCGAAGGTGAGCCCAAGACAAAAGGCATCAATGTCGGCAACGAAAACAAACGCCGCAGCTACATCGGCGGTGGCAATCCTCGGCAAGAAACCTCGTTGGCCAAGGTTCAATTTAACTTCAGTAGTTTTTACGAAACCCGTTTTCCGAACCTACAAAAAGGCGACGACGGCGAACAAGTGTTGCCGCTGGAAATGGACATTGCGGTATTTCGCTCTTTTAAAGACGACGTTGAAAAACGAGTCACCGCGGGAATCCAGTTTGAAAGCGTACCCAATAACGAGGCTGGCAACCGTTTCGTTTCCGACATGTTGGACTTTGAAACCAACGAGTTCACCATCCAAACACTGCCGATCAGCCGTAAGCTAGTTGGCAAAGTCTTTGCTCCCGACGGCACGCTGGTCGAACAAGGACAGTACGACCTGTTCGATGACTTTGCCAAAAACGGCCAACTAAAACTTACCTTAAAGTGCCGCGACTACAACCAATACTTGGGAGTCGCCCAACCGGACGTGTACTTCCGCCCTAGCGACGCTCCGTACGCCTGGAACTTTTTCAAAGGCTACGTCGGCATTTGGTGCCAGATGATCATCGTGATAGCGATTGGAGTCGCGTTGAGTACTTCGCTAAGCGCCCCGATCACGATGCTGGGCACGATCGTGATCATCGTTCTTGGGTTCTTTTCCAGCTTTGTTCAAGAACTCGCCAGCCCGAACAACATCGGCGGCGGTCCTATCGAGTCTTTGATTCGAGTGGTCACGCAACAAAACATGACGAGTGATTTGGACACCAACGCGTTCATTACGATCGTCAAAAACGCCGACTTCGGGATCAGCTATCTGTTGTATGGTTTGTCCTTCTTGGCACCCGACTTTTCGAAGTTTAATTTTTCCAACGAGCTGTCGGCTGGCTATTCAGTGTCCAACAGCAGGCTGCTAATTGCGTTGTCATTGACGCTCGTGTTCAGCTTCGGCTTTACATTACTTGGCTACTTCTCATTGAAAACGCGGGAGATCGCAAAGTGAACAATCGCCCTTTAATTCGCAAGATCATTTACATCGCCTTAATTGGCGTCCTGATCATTCCGCTCTCGTTCATTGCGCTTCCGGAAACAAGAAAAGCTGACGGTACGATCAAAAACGCTGGGGGCGTGATGTCTCGCCTGCGCAACGAACACGAACTCTCGCAAGCCCGACTCACCGAAGTCGACCCGGCCAGCGAGACGATGAAACTGGCTTCGCTAGGTTTGCGCGGGATCGCGGTCAATGTGCTTTGGTCCCAAGCCACCGAACAGAAAAAGAACGGCGACTACGACGGCCTGAATTCAACACTGCAAGCACTGACAAAAATCCAGCCGAACTTCATCCGCGTCTGGGAATACCAAGCTCACAACTTGGCGTACAACGTATCGATGGAATTCGATGACTACGAATCGCGTTACCATTGGGTAAAGAAGGGGCTGAAGTTTCTCAAAGGCGGGATTCGCTACAACAAGCAAGACCATCGCGTCACCGACAACCTCGGCTTTTTCACCGGCAATAAGTTTGGCAAGTCCGACGAAAAGGATTCCTTCCGCCGGATCTTCCGCAGTGACGATGAATTCCACGAAGAGATGTCCGATCGAATTGACCCTGAAGGCTATGAACTGCGGGAATACGGCCACGATACCTGGAAGATGGCCTATCAATGGTACGACTACTCGCGAAACATGGTCGCTAGCGGCGTCGCTAAAAAACGCCGTAGTGACATGCTATTTTACATGTTCCGCCCATCGCAAATCCGCAACATGGGACTTTCTTTGCAAGCCGAACATCAGACCGGCTCCGTGATCCAAGAGGTCTGGCGAGACGCTTATGAAGAGTGGCAGGATTACGGCGAACAAGAGCTAGTCAATTCATTGGGCGTGCGGATCAAACTGAACGGCTCCATTCGCATCGAAGATGAACTCAGCCGCCTCCGCGCTGAATTGGACACCCTCGTACCTGAGGGGACTCGAAGTGAGATGACTCAGGAAATCCTGCCGAACTCACAACTGACGGTGGAACAACAAAACGAATACAAAATGCTTGCCGAGCTACCGGCTGACCAGCTTTCCAGCGATGAACAGCAGCGCTGGCGGTTCCTGTCCAGAATCCTCAAAAACGAACTCGCTCAGCTTGACCAACGCGTTGCTGCCGAAGCGGTCAAAGAGAACCTCGTTGCGGCAACGGAAATCGCCGGGGCAATCGGCCGCAAGCAAAGAGAGCTCAAGACGATCAGCCGCGAGCATACCACGGTCAACTTTCCATACTGGGATTCGCGAACACGCACCGAATCAGAAAACGCAACCGTCATCGCTCAACAAGCTTTGCACGATGCTCGGCAAAAATGGAAGCAATCGGTCTACGAAGACGAATTCGATTACGACTACCGCACGAAAAAGAAAACCGTCACTCGTAAAGGTGCGATCACGCTCTACAACGAAGCCTTTGAATACTGGCAACCGATCATGACCGCTAACCCGCGGTTACTGGAAAACCAACTTGGCGATGTGTTGGTTGATCACATCAAAGAGTATCGAAAGATGCTGGACTTTACGAATCGCGAGTGGCCGAAGGATTTTACAATGCAAAAATTCATCGACGCCAGAGACCAGGCCGGCGAACGAGATGACTTGCCGACGACAGCACAACTGAATGAGTTCGCCGATGATGATGAAGATGAAGATCTGGATGAAACATCGCCTGGGGAAATGACCCCAGAGGAAGTGGACTCCAACGAAACCAAACCAGCTGATGACGAGACAAAAGAAACAGACGAGCCAACGCAAGAAGCTACTGACCAGGCTGAGGGTTAAACACAAGAGTCTACGAAAGCTAAAACAATGGCCTCCACGTCTGGCGATCACAGCCACTGGCTGTGAAATAAAGTCGCCTTTCGCTCCGCGAAAGAAGCGTTTGCATGGGGCCAAGCATGACCACATTTTGTCGAAGCTTCATTCGATTAAAAAATGCCATTCAAAAAACTGCCATTCAAAAAACGATGGCGTGAAGCCTCACCCCATGAGAGTTCTGGCAATCCTGTATTAACCGTTTCACACAAGCCCGATGAGGGAAACGCTACTTTCGCGGAGCGAAAGGCGACGATGGACTAGCGTCGTTTCTTTTTCTTGGCCGCCTTGCGATCGGGGCGGTAACCTTGGCCCGCAGCGTAACGGCCTTGCTTCTTGCTGCCCTTTTTCTGCTCGCCACCAGAACCGTCTTTACCTTTGCCGCCACTACCGTTTCCGGGACCGTCGATTTGGTGAACGTAGCGACCCTGAAATTGCTTGCCCGCCATCGTACGACGCTTCGTGATGGCTTCCTTGGGAGCCGTCGCCGGGATCAAACAATCGCAACCGTTGCCAATCAACTCTTTACGGCCAACCTCTAGCAACGCCTTGCGAACCTCGAAGTAATTCTCCGGCTTGAAGAACTGCATCAACGCTCGTTGAGCCTTACGGTCCTTGAGCTTCTTGGCAATGAAGACCGGTTCCTTGGTGAACGGGTCCATCTCCGTATAATACATACAAGTCGCCACGTCCAACGGCGCTGGAATGAAGTCCTGCACCTGATCGGGCTTGTAGCCGTTGCGTTTCAAAAACACAGCCAAGTCGATCATCGAATTCAAGTCACTGCCGGGGTGGCTGGAGATAAAGTAAGGAACGAGGTACTGTTTCTTACCCGTCTCTTTGGATTGCTCGCGGAAGATCTCTGAGAAATTTTCAAAGTCGTCAACGCTTGGCTTTCGCATTTTGTCCAACACCCCGTCGCTGGCATGCTCAGGAGCCACCTTCAACAAACCGCCGACATGGTGTTCGGTCAGCTCTTTTACGTACTCGGGGCTTCGACGAGCCAAATCCATGCGGACGCCACTGGCAACCAACACTTTGCGAACGCCTTTGACTTCACGCGCTTCACGCATCAACTGAATCAAAGGGCCGTGGTCAGTCCCCAGCAGTTTACAAATCTTCGGATGCACACAAGACTGCCGACGACACTTGGCTTCGACTTCTGGCTTGCTGCAATACAATTCGTACATGTTCGCCGTCGGTCCGCCGATGTCGCTGACCACGCCCGTAAAACTCGGATCTTCGGCCATTTTTTTGATCTCGCCGATCACCGAATCTTTCGACCGCGACTGGATCACTCGACCTTGATGAGCCGTAATCGAACAGAACGTACATCCGCCGAAGCAACCACGCATGATCGTGACCGAGTCTTTTATCGTTGCGAAAGCGGGAATCGGTTCTTTGTAGCTCGGGTGTGGCTTGCGGGTGTACGGGAAACCGTAAATACCGTCCATCGCCGTTTGAGTGATCGGGAATTGCGGTGGGTTCACGACGACGGTTTGCGTGCCGTGCTTTTGAGTCAACCGACGAGCGTTGTACGGGTTGGTTTCGTTGTGAATGATCTTGGTCGCTTCGGCGAACGCGTATTTGTCTTCGCGAACTTCTTCGAAGGAAGGTAGCTCGAGCGCGTCTTCGGGCACTGGATCTTTTGCGCCGCAAACGTAGGCCGCCCCACGCATGTCGCGGAGATCTTTGACGGTTTCGCCGGCGTCGAGTCGTTGGGCGATTTCGACGATCGGGTTTTCGCCCATGCCGTACATCACCAAGTCGGCTTTGCTGTCGAGCAAAATCGATTTGCGAACGTTGTCGCCCCAGTAGTCGTAGTGAGCCAAACGTCGCAGCGACGCTTCCACACCACCGGCAATGACCGGCACGCCTTTGTAAGCCTCGCGGGCTCGGTGGCAATACGCCAACGTCGCGCGGTCGGGGCGCACACCGATTCGGCCACCCGGCGAGTATGCGTCGCTGTTGCGAACCTTGCGGTTGGCGGTGTAGTGGTTGATCATGCTGTCCATGTTGCCAGCACTGATGCCGAAGAACAGCCGCGGTCGGCCAAATTCTCGCCAAGCGTCGCAGTTGTGCCAGTCAGGTTGTGACACGATCCCTACGCGGAAGCCAGCCGCTTCGAGCGTTCGGCCAAGGATGGCCATCGCGAAGCTAGGGTGATCGATGTAGGCATCGCCGGTGACGAACACGACGTCCAGTTCGTCCCAGCCACGAGCCTTGGCTTCTTTCATTGACATCGGCAATGGGTTGTCGCCGGCGGGCGTGGGGACGGCAGTGCCGTTGAGAACTTCTAGTCTCGCACACTCTTTTTTGACGGTGGCCAGTGGGTCGACGATGGGTAGATTCATTTTATTCTTTCGGTTTTGTTCGGCTCCAAGTCCCGCCTACATTGGCGGTCGAAGAAGTCGACGTTGGTTTTTATTTTTCGGTCGGCATTTAAAAAAATGTCGGTCTGGCGATGGCGTCGGTTTGCGTCGTTGGGGTGGTGGTGAGCTTCAAGACTCGTGGTATCACGCTGCTCGCTGACGCTCGGTTCGTTGCTAACGCAGCGGGCTACCAAGCAGTTCGTTGATAACTCGGTTCGTGATAACTCGGCTTGTTGTTAAGGCTGCGGCCTCCAAAGAGACCAGCCGCTTTCGAACTAAACTTTTCACCACTTAAACGTTGAACAAGAAATGACAAATGTCACCGTCTTGAACCACGTAAGTCTTGCCTTCGACTCGCATCTTTCCGTTTTGCTTGATCGCAACCTCGGTTTCATGCTCGACCAGATCGTCCAAAGTATACACTTCAACCCGAATAAATCCGCGTTCAAAATCGGTATGAATCACTCCGGCAGCCTGAGGAGCGGTGAAGCCCCGTTTAATCGTCCAAGCCCGCACTTCTTGCTCGCCGGCAGTGAAATAGCTGTCCAAACCAAGCGTTTCATAAGCTTGGCGAGCCAGCACGTTGAGCGCCGGTTCTGCCAAACCGACCGCTTCAAGCATTTCTTGACGATCTCCGGCGTCCAGTTCGGCGATTTCAGATTCGATTTTGGCACAAACGCTGACCACACTCGCGCCCACTTTTTCCGCGTACTCACGAACTTTCCCGACCAACGGGCTCTTACCTTCTAGATCATCTTCGGCCACGTTGGCGACATACATGATCGGCTTGGCCGTTAGCATGCCGTAGCTCTTGATCGCTTTTTCTTCTTGTTCGTTAAGCTCAAGTTGACGCAGCGGCTTTTCGGCTTCCAAATGTGTCAGGCACTTGGCCAGTACTTCCACCAAAACCTTGGCGTCTTTATCACCACTGCGAGCAGTCCGCTCGGCTTTGGATTGAGCCGTTTGCACGGTTTCGATATCGGCGAGCATCAATTCGAATTCGATGGTCTCGATATCGGCCAGCGGATCGACATTGCCGCTAACGTGAATCACGTCCTCGTCTTCGAAGCAACGCACCACTTGCATGATCGCGTCGACTTGACGGATGTGGCTGAGGAATTTGTTGCCGAGCCCTTCACCTTCACTGGCTCCTTTGACGATGCCGGCGATGTCGACGAGCTTCAGTGTCGCGGGGATGACTTTTTTGGGCGTGATGTACTGGGTGATCTTTTCCAGTCGAGGGTCCGGCACGCTGACGATGCCTTCGTTGGGCTCGATCGTGCAAAACGGATAGTTCTCGCTGGCGGCTGCTTTTGATAAAGTCAACGCGTTGAACAAAGTACTCTTACCGACGTTTGGTAGTCCGACGATTCCGGCTTCCATGTCAAAATCCAAATGAGTTAAATTAAAATGAGAGGTAAAAAAAACAGGCCACTAACAAACAATGCGGTCCACCAAAAACTGGCGTGACCGCACCGAGGGCCTAGTCGCCGTTTTCACGCATTGGTGAAAACGACTCGTTAGCTGAACGCCGCAACGATCCGGCGTTCGCGGTTACTTTTTCTTTGGTTTGTAAACTTCGGTCGCCGTGCCATAAAACACTTCCGCCGCGTTCATCATGGTTTCGCCAAGGGTTGGGTGAGCGTGTACGGTCTCGGTGATGTCGCGAACTTCACAACCCATCTCGATCGCCAACGTCGCTTCGGCAACTAACTCGCCAGCGCCTGGGCCAACGATTCCACAGCCAATCACTCGCTCGGACTCCGGATCAACCAACCACTTGGTCAAACCTTCGGTACGGCCGAGAGCTTGGGCTCGACCGCTGGCAGCCCATGGGTAAGTCACGACTTCGTGATTCACGCCATCGCGTTTGGCTTCTTCTTCGGTAATTCCCGCCCAGGCAATTTCAGGGTCAGTGAACACAACCGCGGGGATGGCTTGACGATCAAACGTCGTCGCGTGGCCCAGAATTACTTCAACGGCGTGGCGGCCTTCGTGGTTTGCTTTGTGGGCCAGCATTGGTTCGCCAGCGGCGTCACCGATCACAAACACGTTCGGGCAAGCGGTTCGCAAGTCGTCGTTGTGAGCGATAAAGCCGCGGCCATCAACTTCGACACCGGGTAGATTTTCCAAACCGATGTTTTTGGTGTTAGGCCAACGACCGACCGACACAAGCACGCGATCAAATTTCTCGCTGCCAAATTTACCTGGGCCTTCGAAAGTAACTTCGACTTTGTCGTCGCCGGCTTTGGAAACGCTACCAACTTTTGTGTTCAAGAAGATGCGTTTTTCAAACAGCTTGTCCAGCTTCTTTGCCAACGGTTTGACCAAGTCTCGGTCAGCGCCCATTAACAAACCTCCTTGCAGTTCGACGACGCTGACTTTGGTGCCCAAGTTTGCGTAGACGGTACCCATTTCCAAACCGATGTAGCCGCCACCGATGACCAACATGGTCTCTGGAATGTCGGCAAGGTTTAAAGCACCGGTGGAATCCATCACCCGATCGTTACCGATGTTGAAAGCACCTGGCATCGCGGGAACACTCCCCGTGGCGATGATCGCGTTGTCAAAGGTGACTTGCTTGCCGGCTGGAATCGATTCGTCATCGCCTTCCAAAGAGATCGTGTTGGCATCAACGAATTTGGCGAAGCCTTTGACGACTTTAATTTTTCGTTTTTTGGCCAAGCCACCCAAGCCGCCCGTTAGGTTGCTGATGACTTTATTTTTACGCTCGCGAAGTTTGTCCAGTTCGATTTTTGGTTCACCGAAACTAACGCCCCAATCGGCTTGCATTTCTTCCGCTTCGGAAACCACACGTGCCACATGCAGCAGCGCTTTGGAAGGAATACACCCCCGCAGCAAACACGTGCCGCCGAGTTTTCCTTCGGCTTCGACCAAAACGACATCCATACCTTCATCGGCAGCCAAGAAAGCCGCCGCATATCCGCCAGGACCGCCACCGATGACAACAAGTTGAGTATGCATTCTATTCCTTATCAATTCCGCCTGCGGATTCGCGAACGGATTTCGAGTTCTAATTGATTTTTGAAGGCGACATTCTAGCAAAATCCACTCCTTTGCTAACGCCTGAATCGGCTTGGCCGGGGCGGACAGAGCAAAAAAAGGCCGGAATTTGCGACGACCGCGACATTTTTGCCACCTGTGACGCTGTTCCGCCGAACCTTGTCGCCAATAAACGGATCGGCCATCCGTCAGACCTGCGTACCGATTGCGATTGCGATTG
>JALZWN010000090.1 GCA_023300235.1 Mariniblastus sp. | reverse complement strand
ATCACTGGCAGCAGTTCCAGATCGTATTCCATTGCCAAATACTGATTGGCGACCGTTTGGGCTTCCACGCCTTGAGACGCATCGACGACGATCAAAGCCCCTTCACAGGCCATCAGGCTGCGGCGGACTTCGTGTGAAAAGTCAACGTGGCCGGGCGTGTCGATCAGATTCAAATGATAAACTTCGCCGTCGGTCGCTTGATAGCTAAGCGTGACGGTGTTGCTTTTGATCGTGATGCCTCGTTCACGCTCGATGTCCATTGAATCGAGTAGTTGGTCTTTGAATTCGCGTTGAGTGACAGCACCGCAGGCTTGGATCAAGCGGTCGGCGAGCGTTGATTTGCCATGGTCGATATGAGCAATGATGCAAAAATTGCGAATGTTTTTCATATTGGGTTCGTCGTCGATATCGGACACAAGTGCTTTGAAGGTGGCCATTCTACCGAAGGATCGCCGTTTTCGGGTTGCCGAATTAGCCGAGTTAGAAAAAACGCAATTAGGCCCGGCACACCGCAGTCGCGAGGATTTGGACGCTTAGACTGTTGGCGTTGAGCTTAGGTGAACTTAGGGCGGTAATGGACGGTAAGTTTGCGAGTTAAGCAACTAAACGGGCAACCAAGGGGTGCTTTGGGGCCGCAATTGAATAATATCGGAGTAGTAAATTCTTCATAGCGACTAGCCGATGCAGTTGTGGTGTGCTGAAATGCCGTCGGCCTAGGCGGTTTGGGTTGACCTTGCCACCTTCGGTTTGAGTTTTTATCCTAATTCATCATCAATCTTGTATGCGGTTTATTCCGTTCCTAGCAACATTTTTGCTGTACCGGTACGATGTTGGTCGATGGGAGATCAAGAGTTACTCTTTGAAACGTTTGCGTCCACAGAATTGAATCATGCACGCTTCTAGCACCAGATCATTATTTTTGATTGTTTTTTCGTTGGTTGTTGTCGGTTTGACCAACCAGTCTGCTCATGGGCAAGCGTGGCTTCGCCAGATGTTCAAAGGGCAAAGTACTCATGATTTTGGCGACGTTCAATTAGGGGATGTTCCGGAGCATAGTTTTCAATTCGAAAACGTGTTCAATGAGACGTTTCACATTCAGTCGATCCATTCAAGCTGCGGCTGTACCATCGCGACGGCTTCCAAGAAGACTCTGAAGACTTGGGAAAAAGGCGAGATCGTTTGCAAGTTCAACACTCCAGCGGTTGGATCTGGGCCCAAGCAAGCCACGATCACGATCAAGGTCGATCGTCCGTATCGAGCGGAAATGCAGCTGTCGATAAAAGGAAACATCGTGACCGGTGTGACGCTGGAGCCTAAACAGATTGATTTTGGGCAGGTGGTAGAAAACAATCTGCCCGTCCGCACGGTGCAACTTCGGTCTTCGGGAAATCCTAATTTCCGAATTCATGACGTCAAAAGTGTGTTCAAACATATCTCTGTGAAAATCAAAGAAACCTCTCGAAGCAACGGGCAGGTCAGCTACAACATTATTACTCGGCTCAAGGACACGGTCCCGAAGGGGTTCACGCAAGACCAGCTTTACCTGGTGGTCGAGGAAGGCCGTAACTTCGACGGGACGCCGCAACTGAAGCAAGTGCCTTTGCAGTTCAATGCCAAGGTAACTTCGGCGTTGCAATTATCGCCGGAAGTTCTTTCTTTGGGGCCGGTCGCTCCAGGCGAAGTTGTTAGCAAGAAAGTGTTTTTGAAATCTGACAAGCCGTTTTTTATTAGTGACGTGCGGTGTCAGAGTGAAGCGTTCAAAGTGAAGGCGGCGAGCAAGGCCAAGAAAATGCACATCGTTGAGGTGGCTTATACGGCGGATGCCAACGCAGCGAGCCATGAGTGCGTGTTGAGCTTTTATGTTCGCTATAAAGACGCTCAAGGTGCCCCGTCCGCTACGGCTCCTTCGGGACGTATGAAGGCGGTGATCGAGATCACTGGTCAGGAAAATGCGACCGTTGATGTCTCAAATCCCAACTCGATCGTTGGCTCAATCGAGTAGGGTTGCTCGGCGCTGATCGCCGGCTTGTTAAAGCGGATCCCCGTGTTCACGGCTTAGACGCATAATGCAATGTATCTATCACGAACGTGCTCTGGCGAAATTCAAGCCTGCGGCGAAATTCAAGACTGCGACCAACTTGGCGTGAGGATGTCTGCACCAAAATGCGGCAGCCAACATTGCAGATCGCGTGAAGCATGGCACGCTTGCATTGCAGTTGAAATTCTAAAGCAGGTGCCACTGGGCTATCGCCCCGATCGTTGTTTGACGTCGTTGCTCACGAAAACCGCGGCTATCGCCCAGCGGCTCAGTTTATCATCCATTTGCGTTGGATAAATTCGCGATCACGCTGCGATCTTCACAGCCAGAGTGCAAAGGTCTACAGAATACTGCCTGGCTGGTAGTCCGCTGAACCGGGGAATTCTTTTTCCAACGCTTCGACTTGTGCGACGAATTGGTCGACTTGTTCGGTTGCCGAACCGTAATTGCTGCGGCCTTGGTCGAGCAGCGAAGTCAGTTTTTCGGCGGTCAAACCGCCGAGTCGTTCGTCGTTGGCCAGTCGCGCCAGCAAGTCGTTTTCGTTGGCTTGTCCGGTGCGTAAATCGTTGACGGTGGCGACGGCGTGTTCTTTGATGGCGTGATGAGCCGTTTCGCGGCCGACGCCGGCTTTGACGGCTTCCATCATGATCGTGGTCGTTAACAAAAACGGCAGGTAGTGTTCGTTTTCGGCTTCGATGACCGCCGGGTAAGCGTCCATTTGACTCAAGACTGTCAAGAACGTTTCGAACATCCCGTCGATTGAGTAAAACGCATCCGGCAACATCACTCGACGAACCACCGAACAAGAAACGTCGCCTTCGTTCCATTGATCGCCCGCCAAACCGGCCGCCATCGCTTGGTAACCTTTAAGCAGCGTGTGAAAACCGTTGACTCGTTCGCTGGAGCGAGAATTCATTTTGTGCGGCATCGCGCTGGAGCCTGTTTGGCCTTTAGCAAAACCCTCGCTGGCGGTTTCGTGGCCAGCCATCAGCCGCAATGTTTTACACATCGAAGACGGGCCGCTGGCGATCTCCAATAAGACTCCGACCGTTCGCAAATCCAAGCTGCGAGGATAAACCTGACCCACGTTGTCCAGACGCCGAGGAATACCCAAGTGCTTGACCACAAGCGATTCGAGTTGTTCCAGTTTAGCCGGGTCGCCGTCGAGCAAACTGAGTTGATCCATTTGGGTGCCGACGGCTCCTTTGAGCCCGCGAACTGGGTAGGTCGCGATCAACGCCGAAAGCGAATCGAGCGAGATCAAGAGCTCTTGCCCGAACATGGCCAAGCGTTTGCCGAAGGTGGTCGGCTGAGCGGCAACGTTGTGGGTTCGGGCGGTGATGAACAAGCCTTGCCACTGTTGGGACCGTTTTTTCAAACCGGCCAGCGTGGCGATGGTTTTTTTGCGGATTTCTAGCAATGACCGGAACACTTGAAGCTGTTCGACGTTCTCCGTCAAATCTCGCGAGGTCATCCCTTTATGAATGTGCTCGTGGCCGGCGAGATCACAGAACTCTTCGATTCGAGCCTTGACGTCGTGCCGAGTGATTCGTTCGCGGTCCATGATCGACTGCAAATTCACTTGGTCTTTGACAGACCGATACGCCTCGATAGCGTCTTCGGGGATGCCGATGCCAAGTTCGCGTTGAGCCGTCATGACGGCGATCCACAATTCTCGCTCAAGAACAATTCGCCCTTCGGCGGACCAAATTGACTTAATCGCGTTAGATGCGTAACGCTCAGCTAAAACATTGTGAATCATAATAAATTTTTATTGATCAATAGTGGGAGTCGCATCCAAAGCTCAACTACGACAGAGGCCAGCGAAAATCCACCGAAACGGCGTGCGTTGCGGGGGCGATGACCGGCATGGTTGGGGCGTTGGATTTCCTTCAGAAAACAACGGAGCGGGCATTCTAGCGTTGCTGGTTTAAACCCCAATGGTTCTTTACAAGATCCGACGACCGAAAGGCCTATTTTTCGGTTTTAACCGTGTCTATATCGCCTGCGATCTGCATCAATATGATTTGCGTAGGTTGCGGCGGCGAGGATAAATCCAACAATAGCAGCTAGAGAAGCGTCACCGGAACTAACGGAAACACAGGCTGAGTCCGGGGGGAGTTTTTTTTTAATCGCAAAATGTGGTTGACTGTTCGGTGATCAGGCGTAGGCCCGGTTCTGCCAGCGTTTCGGATTTGAGATGCTCAGGGGGAGTCTTTACGTTTCTGCTGATCATGAGATACGATACATACCGGCTGACATTGATAGCCAAAGTTTACCGGTTGGCAAACTTGGTGTTTTTACCTGCGTTGGATCGGTCGATAAATTTCAAACTAGCAGTTGCCCAAATACGCTGCAGTCAAATATTGCCCCAAGGAGTTTGTCCGTGATCAATCGATCATTCGTTTTGTTAACTGCCTTCATCGGCATGATCTGCATTGCAGGCCAATTGTGCGCGCAAAACGCGATTACGAACCCGCCGATTGTCAAACCAGCTCCCGTAGTTGTCAAACCGGCACCGCAAACTTCAGGTGCGAACAAAACTGGAAAGCTCACCACGCCTGAACTTTTGCCGGCAACCACCAAAGCTTGGCTCTCAATCCCAGATGCAGACGATTTGAGTGATCGTTTTGAACGCAGCCAATTTGGCGAGCTTGCAAAAAACAAGAGCCTTAAGCCATTTGCGGATTCGATCAAAAGCCAGGTCAAGGATTGGATTGACCAACAGAACGTTCGTTTGAACTTGGACATCGATCAATTAGACGGCGTGAACTCAGGAGAGATCTGTTTCGCGGGTGTGCTGCGAGAAGGTGGCGAGCACGGGATTCTGTTCCTGATGGATGTGTCCGATACTCGAGACAAAGCGGTTAAGCTTTCTAACCGAATTTCGGCAAAGCTAATTGAACGTAAAGCCATTGAGAAAAAAAGCGTCATTCAAGGCGTCGAGTACTCTCAGTTGACGCTCGACAAACCTAAGGTGTTCCGCACACCACGCCAAACATTTAAAACGATCGTCGACGTCAAAGGCGATAAGAAATCCAGTTGGTTGCTCGTTTGTAATAACGAATCTGTTTTCCGAGACGTGCTTCGTCGTTTGACATTCCCTGATCGTATCCAAGCGGTCGAAACGCTAGCCGCTCAGAAGCCTTTCAAAGCGGTGACGAAACAAACGAAATCGTCCGATTTTAATTCTCAGATTCGATGGTTTGTCGATCCCTTCGGCTACCTTGAATTGGCTCAGAAAATTCGTGATGAAGAAGCCACCAGCAAGGTTCCTCGTGATGATTTAGCCAAAAAACTGGCCTCTGCCGGCTTTGATGCGTTTCGTGGAATCGGCGGTCAGGTCTCTGTGATGACTGGCAAACACGAAGTCGTGCACAAGTCCTTTGTCTACGCCGACAAAGTAAAAGCAGGGCAAAAGAAGGTTTTTGACCTGTTTGATTTTAACGTGAATAAGAATCTCGCCCACAAACTGCCTCGCTGGGTGCCGGAGGAAGCGTCGTCGATCATCACTGGTGATTGGAACCTGCAAAAAGCATTTGGTGCTGCCGGCCACTTTTGGGATGCCAATACAAAGCCAGGGTCTTGGGAGCAGTTGCTGATCGATCTCAAACAAGATCCTCAGCTTCGGTTTGACTTGGCCGACGTCGTTGGGCAAATCGATAATCGTTTTGTTGTCTTGTCGGCCACCGAGCGTCCGATCGGCCCTAAGAGTGAACGAGTGGTCATTAGTGTTCGACTCAAGGACAGACCTCAAGACGTGTTTGATAACATCAGTCGCGTGAATCCTGACGCCCGAGTTATTCAGGTCGGTCAGTGGAAGTTCATCGAAATCGATTCGACGCTCAAGGATGATGATTCAGGGTTGGAGGATCCATCGATCCAAGGTTTGGATGATCTCGATGATCTGGACGCTTTTGATGACTTGGAAGAAGATGAAGACGAAGAGGAGGAAGCCGAACGCTTTGAACTGTTTGAAAAGCGTTACATCACCGTCGCCCCGATCCTCGGAGATAAATCCCACGCGGAGCTATTTGTCTGCAACGACAAGAATTATCTCAAGAAGATTTTATCGCGTCGCAAATCCGCGATTGAATCATCCACTGATTTCATGCGAGTCAAAACAACTTTGAACGCGTTGACTGACGACGCCAAAGTGGCTTGGCGGCAGTTTGGTCGTTTGGACAAAGGTCTTGAAACCAACTACGAGATGCTGCGTCGCGGCGAGATGGCATCTTCCCAAACAATGCTGGCTCGCGTGATCAATCAGATCTTCAATAAGCAAGCAGCTGAAAATGCTCGCTTGGAAGGAAAAGATTTTGACAAAGACGCGGTTCGCAAGCAAGAACTTGACGGAGCGACATTGCCGAAAGATTTTTCTAAATCGATTGCACCGTATTTGGGCCCAACAGGAACCGTTGTCGAAGTGATGGATGGCGGATGGCGAATCACCGGCGTGATTCTTAATCGCGGTAAAAAAGCCGCGACAGCCGAAAAGCCAGCCAAGAAAAAAACGCTGAAGTTGGACCCAATTGACACGAGTGTGACCAGTCCAGTCATGAAGAAAGTTGCCGAATAGTCTCGGTAGTTTGGTTTTGTCGAGCGACCATTTTGCTGCCGACAGAGCCTGCAGAAGGGCTGCTGAATTCGAAGTAGCTGACTATTCGTGGTCGATTTACGGGGTGGATCGACTTAAAAGCCCCGGTTCCTGTTGTGTTAAGCACATTCAGCCGGTTTTACAAAAAGTTGCCAAGACGTTAAGATCGCGGCTTCCCGTGGGCTGCCTATCGGCAGCTTCATCTTTTTGATTTCAGTTCATTTTTCGATTGCTGTCCCGTTAGCAACGTAAATTAAGAAAGCCAATCAATGTCAGAAGTGGCCAAGTTTGCCTGTGACGGTCATGAGTTAGAGTTCCCAGTCGTAGAAGGATCGGAGAAAGAACGAGCGATCGACATCAGCCAATTGCGAAAGCAAACTGGCTTAATCACAATCGACGAAGGCTACGTTAACACGGGGTCTACTCGCAGTGCCATTACCTTCCTCAACGGTGAAGAAGGTGTGCTTCGCTATCGTGGTTACGCGATCGAGGAACTCGCTGAGAATTGCGACTTCATCGAAGTAGCTTACCTGCTGATCTACGGTGAACTACCGACGCAGCAACAGCTAGACACGTTCCGATCATCCATCGCTAGTCACACCAAGTTGCAAGATGGTGTGCCAGCGTTCTTCGATCATTTCCAAAAGGATGCTCACCCGATGTCGATGTTGGCGTCGGTCGTGAGTGCATTGGCAACGTTTAATCAAGATTCGCTTGACCCAACGGATGCGGCGCAGATTGAGTCATCGATTCTCAGCTTGATGGGGAATTTGCCAACCGTCGCTGCTCATGGTCACAGCAAAATAACCGGCGCAGCGCTAAACCACGCCGATAGCGAACTGTCGTACTGTGAAAACTTCTTGCACATGATGTTTTCAAAGTCCGGCAAAGAATACAAAGCGAACCCGCTGTTCGTGAAAGCACTTAATCTGCTTTTGATCGTACACGCCGACCACGAGCAAAACTGTAGTACTTCGACGGTACGCATGGTTGGTTCGGCCAACGCGAATCTTTACGCCTCCATCGCCGCTGGCGTTGGTGCGTTGAGCGGTCCTTCGCACGGCGGTGCGAATGAGGCGGTGGTTAACATGCTGTATCAGATCCAAGCCGATGGTGGTGACGTCGAAAAGTACGTCAAAAAGGCCAAGGATAAAGAAGACGGCTTCCGCTTGATGGGCTTCGGTCACCGCGTCTACAAAAATTTCGATCCCCGAGCCAACATCATCAAGGCTGCGTGTGATGAACTGCTGGAAGACCTGAACTTGGACGATCCGCTGTTCGATATCGCTCAGCGATTGGCGAAGGTCGCTTTGGAAGACGAATACTTCATCAAGCGAAACTTGTACCCGAACGTCGATTTCTACTCGGGTGTGATTTACCGAGCGATGGGGATTCCTGTCGAGATGTTTACGGTCCTGTTTGCGATTGGTCGACTTCCAGGTTGGATTTCGCATTGGAAAGAGATGCACGAGTCTCCGACCATGCGAATTTGTCGTCCGCGTCAGGTTTACACCGGTGCGAACAGTCGACAGTTCGCTTCAATCGACAAGCGTGGCTAGAAACAGGCGTTCTTGCCGTACCGCTCAAAAGACGTAACCGGACTCAATCGAGTCCGGTTTTTTTATGGATGGCCGGTCGCTTTTGACTGGATCTTGGCCGGAACTCGGCTCACATCTGGCTCGCCAACGGACAGGCAGAGCTAGTCTTTGCCCGCCTCAACGATAAATAACAACGGCATATAACATTGGGCAACTCTCTGGCTGCTGTTCGTTTTTGGTCGTTTCAGTACGTTCAACGAAGCATTGCCCTTGAAATAGCACAGTCAATCAAACCGCAACAAACAGCCATCCGAACCGGAAAACTATCTAAATGCGACCCGCAAGGCTACATTTGGACCTCGTCGAAATAAGCCCAATCGACTAAATTTACGCCTCTGAAACGAGTAAAAAACCGCTCATCAAAATCGCTTGGCGACCAATCCGGCCAACGCGAACACTTCGAATTGTTGGACGAGCCGTTTTTAGACCGATCCAGCGAGATCAATCAGCTGGCGTTTGCTCCCCAATCATCGACCTCTAATCCATCCGTGGAAACTGTTTTGTCTACTGACTACCAAAATTTGCCTGAAACGAAGGACGTTAAAGGCAGCTACTCATTCATCAGCTTAGGCTGTCCCAAAAACACCGTCGACTCCGAACGGATGATGGGGCTGTTGAAACTCGACGGCTATCAATTGATCAGCGACCCTGAAAAAAGTGATTTCGTGGTCGTCAACACGTGCGGGTTTATCGAACAGGCACGCAAGGAATCCTTCGGTGCCATCGATGAGATGTTGGCGTTGAAAAAAGCCGGCAAGACCAAGGGCGTGATTGTGACTGGCTGTCTTGCCGAACGCCAAAAAGAAGAATTGCTGATTGAGCGTCCCGAGATCGATTCATTGATCGGCGTGTTCGGTCGCGACGAGATCACAAAAATCGCGGACCGTTTGCTGGGCGATCAAGCTGAACAGCGAACCGTGTTCCAGCCGGCTCCGATTCGCGCGTTGTCGGATCAAAACCGTTTACAGATCACACCCAAGCACTTCGCCTATCTAAAAATCTCCGAAGGCTGCGATCGGCTCTGCACTTTCTGCGCGATCCCAAAGATGCGTGGCAAGCACGCGACCAAGCCGATGGAAGAAGTAATCATCGAAGCCAAGCAACTGGCAGCTACCGGCGTTCGCGAGTTGATCATCGTTGCTCAGGATACAACTTATTACGGCAAAGATTTGTATGGCGAACCGCGATTGGCAGAATTGCTGACTGAACTGAATCAGATCGAGGGCTTCGATTGGATTCGTTTGATGTATTTCTACCCGATGTACATCGACGAAAAACTGATGCAGGTGATTGCCGATTCAGACAAGATTCTACCTTACATCGACATGCCACTACAACACGGCGACAACACGATGCTGCGACGCATGTCACGCCGCGTCAACGTCGAAGATACCGAAAAGCAAATCGCGATCATGCGAAAAGCGATCCCGAATTTGGTGTTGCGAACTACGTTTATCACCGGCTTCCCCGGCGAAACGGAAGAGCAATTCCAAAACTTGGTCGAATTTGTCAAACGTCATCACTTCGAACGAATGGGCGTGTTCACGTATTCGCTCGAGCCCGACACGCCGGCGGCGAAGCTAGATGGGCATTTGGACGACGCGACCAAGAACGATCGCCGCGACCGTTTGATGGCCGTACAACAACAGATCATGTTTGACTATAACGAATCACAAGTCGGCAAATCGATCGATGTGATTTTGGACGCCCCAGTGCCCGATCAGCCCGGAGCTTGGGTCGGTCGCGGTCACGGAGACGCTCCGGATGTCGATAGCTTGGTGTTCGTCACGCAGACGGAACACGAATTGGCCGTTGGTCAGATCGTTCCTTGCGAGGTGGTGACTTTCCAAGGTTACGATCTTGTCGCCGTTGCTACGGGCAAACCTAAAGAACGCAAAGCTGCGTTGAACGTAATTTAAGTTTGTTTGTGTCGCCAAACAGGCTTCTACCGAAGAAAGAAAAAACTTGTTCACTGGACTCGTTGAAGAAAAAGGAACCGTTGTTTCGATCGTGTCGACTAACAATGGCACAGCCGTCGAATTGACCGTGGCCACCGACGTGGTCCACACCGACGCCTCCATCGGAGACAGCATTGCAATCAACGGTTGTTGTTTGACGGTTATCAAAATAGATGGCACTCAGCTCAGTTTCGAGGCAGGCTCGGAAACGCTCAACCGAACTAACCTCGGGAAACTCGAACCCGATGCGGCGGTCAACCTCGAACGCGCGTTAGCCGTCGGGCAGCGAATGGGCGGGCATTACGTGTCCGGTCACATCGATGCTTTGGCGACCGTCGATGAACGAAACGAAGATGGGCAGTGGGCTGAATTTTGGTTTCGTTTGCCTTCAGTATGGACAAAACAAATGGCCAACAAAGGTTCGGTTGCGATTGACGGAATCAGTTTGACGTTGGTCAACGTTCAAGCCGATCGGTTTAGCGTTGCCTTGATTCCGCACACCTTAGCCGAGACGACGTTGGGAGACCGCAAGGTCGGAGACACCGTCAATATCGAAACCGATTTACTGGCCAAGTACGTCCAGCAACAACTTGCTGCCACAGGCAAAACAACTTTATAGACTACCCTGCTCAGGCAGTTGACAAAACAGAGACAGCACATGAATTTCAATGACATGGAGCCAGCGGTTCCCAAAGTCAATAAGCAAACGGTTTCCTATCTTTCGACAAGATTCGCGGAAGTCGGTTTGAACCCAAACAAGCGTCACGGTCAAAACTTTTTGATCGATATGAACTTGTTAAACATGATCGCCAGTAGTGCTCAACTCAATCGCAACGACGTTGTGCTTGAAATCGGCACCGGTATGGGATCGCTGACCGGCATTTTTGCTCAGCAAGCAGGTCAAGTGATCACGGTTGAGATCGATCAGTATTTGCATCAAATGGCGTCGGAAGAACTCGAGCCATTTGACAACGTGTTGATGCTTAAGCAAGACTGCCTGAAGAACAAAAACAGCTTTGCACCCGAAGTCATCGCCGCCGTCCAAGAACACTTGGCCGCAGTGCCAGGGCGAGTATTCAAACTTGCGGCCAACCTGCCCTACAACGTCGCTACTCCGATTATCTCGAACCTGCTACGCAGCGAAATCGTTCCGGAGACCATGACCGTCACGATTCAAAAAGAGCTGGGCGATCGTTTGGTAGCGAAACCAGGTTCGAAGGACTATGGATCGCTGAGCGTTTGGGTGCAGAGCATTTGCGATACAAGAATCGTTCGCGTGATGTCGCCGAAGGTTTTCTGGCCTCGCCCGAAAGTCGATTCAGCGATCATTCACATCATTCACCGTCCCGAAAAACGAGCAACGATCCCGGATCTGGGGTTTTTCCATGCGTTTGTTCGAGCGATGTTTTTTCACCGCCGAAAGTACATGCGTTCAGTCGCGGTCAGTGCGTTTAAAGGGCAGCTTGAAAAGCAACACGTCGATGAAGTACTTCAAGCCTGCGAGCATGGTCCGGAGACTCGCACCGAGCAATTGCCGATTCCAGTGATGCAAGAACTTTGCGAAGCATTTCGCCAAAAGTTGATCGAAGTGACCGGTGATCCAAAACCCAAACTCGCCAATCAGTAGTCCGCTAGTTTAATGTGACCTTCCGTTAGACAGAGGCGGCAGCGTTTACTTGACGAACTCGGCATAAACATGTCCGCAGGGAAATGTCGGACGGCGTGGAACCTCAAACACAAGTTGCATCGCGAAACTTGATGGACTGCTTCACGAGGCTTAGTGTATGCATTCCACCACGGAGCGGTTCGTCTTTGGTAGTTCGACGTGGGCCCCCAAGAAACGATCTTAAGCCACGAGCGTTGCTGGCTTTCTCAGACTCGCCAGCATCACGATCAATAACGCGATCAACAAACATACTCCGTTCGCGGCGGTGATCGCATTCCAAGCAGTACTAGTATTCTCGAACTGAAATAGCTCGCGAAACCGAAGCGTTGCTGCGTAATTCAGGACCGGCACGGTAAGCAAACCAGTCAGCCCATACCGTTGCCACTTGCCAAGCCAACTAAACATCGGTTGTCCACCGAAAACCAACCCTAGCCAGACCGGTAAAACCAACATCGCGTCGTAGGAATGATGGTAGATCGCGACCAGCAAAGCCAAGCAAGAAATCGTAGCCGTCAACCCAAAGCTCTCTTGATTCGTCTCTCGCTCCCGAATCCGCCAAATTAGACCGCCGATCGGAACCAACACTAACAGCATCCCTGCCAAAACTTGCCAAATGGGCGGGTTCAGCTGGTTGATTTTTGAAACCACACCCAACGCATCCAAACGAGTCCAAGTGTTCACGGGCAACTCCGTTGTGTCGTTTGAAAATGCCTCTTGTCCTTGACGGATTCCTTCGACGACTTCTGTCAAACTCGTGTTACTGGCCAGCCATCCAAGCCCCGCACCGGCGACCAACGCGCACAGCACAAAGCCGATCACCAACGCTTTATAGTCCCGACGGAAAAACATTAAAATCATCAACGGGATAATGTAAGTCGGTTTCCCTGAAGCCAACAACATTCCAACGCCAGCCAACCATGGCTTCGACCGAGCATAGTGTAGGCTCATCAATGTCCCGATCACTAACTGGACCGTAAAGTATCCAGTGAACATTGTGATATGCCCGGACCGCGAGAGCATGATTAAGCCGAACGCCCAAATGGCGACCAAGCGATCGTCTCCAAACCAGTTAAGTAGACAATCGCTATCTGGTTTGACTAATCGCCGAATGGCAGTAACCGTGCACCATGCCAACCCAGCGATCGCCAGTAAGTTAGCCCCAAAGAACGCAATGTCAGCCGTCGGTAAATCAAGCCAAGTGAATGGCTGGTACAGTATGAAGACGACCGGCGAATAGGGTGGTGTCGAACGGGACATCGCATACCGATCGCAAACATCGGCCGCGTATGGATTGATGTGTTTGGCAAAGGCTTTCGACGGAAAATAAGCGCCGTTGTGAAAGTCGCTCATTCCGGTCTTTGAAAAATCAAAAACCGTCGTCGGCACGGCGTACCTTGAATACGCTCGATATCCCGCAAACGAAACAAACAGCAACGCAAACAAAATCGCAATCATGTAACCCGTTTTACCGGTCAACGATTTCTTCAATGGTCCATCGGCGTTGCGCGACGCCGGTGAATAAGTCTCATTTGCTGCAGGGTTGTTAGGCATCTACTGTCGCTCGCTTTCCTTGGCGAGATCGTTCACATCAGCGGTCGGTTTTTTACCGTTCTCCGAACGAAATGCTTTTTCCATCTCCAACGCCTGCTCGACTACGACTTCCCACGGTTGAACGTATTCGATCGGGTCTTGTCGTCCAATTTCGTGAAACGCCAAAATTCGCTCCACGTCCGAACCTGTCAAACCGTGTGATCGACCGTCCTCACTCGGCTGGTAGCTCGTGCAAGTGTTTGTGAAAACCGTGTCGAAGTCCAACCCAAGTTGCTCGATCGATCGATTCGCGTCTTGCAGGATTTTCGTTTTGTTTGAGTTTAGATACGGCAAGTGCAAATGAACTTTGTCCGAGTCCCAATTGCCGATCGTGAAAGCATGGTAGATGGCGTCGTAAAATTCGGGACGACAGTCGGGGTAGATCGCGTGATCACCACTATGAACGCCCAGACAAAAATCAACGTTCGATTGCTTGCGAAGCGCGACCGACAGTGCGTAGCCGTAAGCAATGGACGCAAAGATGGCATTGCGATTGGGAACCACCGTCGCCTTCATGTTGTCTTGTTCGTAGTGCCCGGTCGGAACGTCCCAGTCATCGTTGGTTAGGGCCGAATGAAACAGGTCGCCTAGCATGGAGATGTCCAGGGTTTGGCAGTCAACGTGCAGACCGTGCGAGGCCAAGTAGTCGAGGTTGTTGCGGAGACGTTGCAGCTCAATCCGATGCTTTTGTCCGTAGTCGAAACTGAGCCCAAAAACCGAACGGCCTTCGGCGAGCAAGTTCATCAGCAGCGAGGTGCTGTCCATGCCGCCGCTAAGGCAAATGATCGCGGGCGAAGGTTCGTTAGTCATAGTGTCTTTTGAGGTTCGAAAGTTCACCGTTATTATATTTGAAGCTCGCCATATCGGTACCGTACATCGGTGGGTTCGAGCTTAGCCTGTTTTAAGCTACTTTCGCCCGTGCTTTTCCGCGTTAGCTAGGCATCTCGCAAAACTGAAAAACTGAAAAATTGAAACCCACGACCAGTTTACGTGGCAGACAGACAGTTTTCCCCAGGCAGCTTGCCTGTTGCGTTGTCCGCAGTTTAATGCTGTTTTATTGGAAGGGGTAGAAGCTGCGAGTTGCTTTCGCCGCAAATTGGCGACCTTGGTGCGATTGGTTTGGAAAAAGCGTCTCTGCGTCAATCTATTTTTACCATTGTGGGGTGCTACAAAACGGCTAGGTCGTTGGTCAACCACCTGCTCCTGAGCTCTAATTAAACTAGAATGTTGGACCGGTTGCACCAACGAAGTGAGGTGCCAACGTATCTCAAAATTTGACACGAATTAAATGTCTGAATCCACATCAAGTGAGCTCTCAGCCAGCGCCAAGTTGCAACCAACGGGAACGCTGAGGCAGAGCGATCGTTTTTCTTTTGATGACTCGATCGTTCGGTTGTTCTTAATGGCGACGCTGGTGTGGGGCGTGATTGCGACGCTGGTTGGAGTAGCCGCCGCTGCGCTGTTGCTGATGCCGGAGTTAACGTTCTCTAGT
>JALZWN010000089.1 GCA_023300235.1 Mariniblastus sp. | reverse complement strand
TATGGCTTTCACCTTGGCTTCAAGGTTTCGCCGTCGGTAGCTAGATCTTCACGGATAATGCAAGCGGAGGTGTGATATAAAACGCACCCATGGATAGTAGAGCGAACGCATGCATAGCAAGGCGTACTAATGCATGGCAAAACGCACCCACGCATGGCAATCGCTAGAGCGGTTGGTTATGTTGGAGGCTGAGGGCTTATCCTGCAGGTTTTTGAGCGACGGATTTTCTGCTTTGTCGCGAAGCATTGGGATAGTCACTAAGTTGTTATGAGTAGTGAAGGTCGTCAGGGGCGGTTTGGAAATGAAAAATTCAAACACGGGCGATCTTTGGCTACGGTTTCCCCTCTTTAGCTTTAGTCGTGACCATGCAAGACGTTGACAACTTCGATGAAAACGATCAGGCGTACGGTCAGTACGAGATCGTCGACACATTGGCTCATGATTTCTTGGCTCGTCATCGCAACGGCGAGCGTCCTACGGTGGAAGGATATGTTCGGCGGCACCCTGCCCTAGCGGAGCAGATTGAAAGTGTTTTTCCGGCGGTGCTTTCTTTGGAGAAGGTCAAGCTGGGCCATCAAGAAGCGGTTGATGGGCGGGCGACGTTGGCGGGGCACGAGATCAAGCAGTTGGGTGATTTTGAGATCCTGCGAGAGATTGGCCGCGGCGGGATGGGCATCGTCTTCGCTGCTCGGCAAGAGTCGCTGGGCCGAGTCGTGGCGATCAAGGTGTTGCCTAAACAGAGTTTGATGGACGAAGCGGATCTGGATCGTTTTCATCGCGAGGCCAAGCTTGCCGCGGCGATGCATCATTCGAATATTGTACCGATTTATGGTACGGGTGATTTTGATGGGTCCCACTATTTGGTGATGCAGTTGGTCGATGGCGATTCGCTAGACAAAAAGCTGAAGAGCGATGAAAAGCTGATGGAGGTTTTGCAGGTCGCCGAGTTGGGCGTGCAGATCGCCGACGCGATTGCTTACGCTCATGACAACGGTGTGTTGCATCGAGATATTAAACCGGCCAATATCATTGTCGAATCCGCAGGTTTTGCGCAGATCACTGACTTTGGTCTGGCAACGACGATCGATAACGAGCGGACTCGAAGTCGAGCATTGAGCGGCAGTTTGAGGTATTTGGCGCCGGAGCGCTTGAAGGGCGTGTCGGATCAGCGGAGTGATGTTTATAGCATCGGGTTGACGATGTTCGAAATGTTGGTGGGTCGGCCGGCGTTTCAGCAAGGCGATACGAACGAGTTGTTGTTGGCGTTGGCGAATCCGACTTCTCCGTCGATTCGAAAAGTTCGCTCGGAAGTTCCGTTAGATTTGGAGACGATCGTGTTGAAAGCGATGGCTTCGGATCCGCGAAGGCGTTATCAATCGTCTGGCGAGTTGCGAGATGATTTGAGGCGGTTTCTCGGGAACGAACCGATTGTTGCTCGTAAGGCGAATCCGTTGCAGCGGTTTGGGCTGTGGTGTCGTCGAGAGCCAAAGTCAGCGATCGCTGCGGCGACTGCGATTGCGGCGTTGCTGGCGATATCGGTGGTTTCTTCGCTGGCTTATTTTGTGACCGCTGATGCGAATCGTAAAACTGTCGCTGCGCTGGAGAGTTCAGAGGCGATCGTGAGTTCTTCGGTGGATACGCTCGACCGGATCGTTGACGTCGTCGCGCTGTCGCCGATTTCGGATTCGCTTGAGTTTTGGGATGCGGATGCTTTGCAGGTGGATCAGTCGTTTTTAGATCCCGCGTCGCTGGCGAATCCACATTCGGCGAAAATCTTGGAGCGTTTGCAACCGATGTATCAAGAGTTGCTGCGGCAGTCGCCCACCGATCCAAAAATCGTGATGCGGATGGTCGGTGCGAGTGTGCAGCACGCTCGGATTTTGGATCAACTCGGCAACAATCGGGAAGCCAGTGATGCGATTCAACAAGGGATCGCTTTGCTGGAAGATTCAGACGTGAACGTTCAGGTCCCCGAGGACGAAAAGAAGCTTTGGTTGGCTCGGCTTTCTAATGAGAAAGGCAATTACAACATTCGTGGTTTTAAGACGGAAGATGCAGACGCGTGTTTTCAGCAAGCGTTGACGATCGCGAAAGAGTTGCCTGAATCGAACGAGAGTGCGCAGCTGGAGATGGTGCGAGCGTATATCGGTTTGGGGACGAGTCGCAGTAGAGGTCATCGCGGTCCGCCGAATGGAAAATCTCACAGAGGTGAGCGGAAAAGTCAGGGGTTGCCAAAAGAGGAACGCCAGCAAGGTTTGGAGAAAGCGGTGCAGGCGCTGGATCGGCTAAAGCTACGTTACACGGAAGCAGCGGGGGATGAAATTCATGATGCTGATTCTGATTTGGCGGCGGCTGAGATTTTGCGGGCGCGAAGTTTGTTGGGGTTGGCGGCGTTGGCTGGCAGCGATGCCGATCAGCGGATTCAGCGAACTGAAGAGGCGATCGATATATTAAAAGCCTATTTGGAACGGCACCCGGAGAATATGTTTGTTCGCATGGAGCTGGTGAAGACTTTGGGTAGTAGGTCGATGGTTTTGAGGGGCATGGGTGGCAAGCCCGGTGGCAAGTCACGTCAGCCGGGTTGGTTTCGACAAAGCAACCGACCTCATTTTGAGGAAGCGTTGGAAGTGCTGAAGCCGTTGCGAGACGCTTACCCGAGTAATCCGGCGTTCGCGATGTCGGAAGTCAGTATTCGACATCGGTTGGCGACGGCGATCATACGAAGAGGTCGGCTGGAAGATGCGAAGCGGCAGTTGGATCAGGCGATTGATTTACAAACGGTGTTGGTGGAGACAATGCCCGATAGTTTGTCGCATCGTTGTGGGCGAGCGTTATTGAATTGTTCGTTGGCCGAAGTGTTGCGGGGAATGCGGGATCATGACGCTGCCAATGCTGCGATTGAAGAGGCGAAGCAGGTGTTGGCTGCGGTCCCTGAGGATCAAGCGAAGAACCCGTTGGTAGAACGTTTGCGACGAACATTGTCCGAGCGGGGCCCGGGGCCGAAGAGGCCTTGAGCTGGTTGAGTAAGTTGGGTGCACAGGCAAGATCGCATTTCTGCAAAGCTAGGGTGCGCTCGACAAATCTCTCTTTCAGTCACTCCTCAACGGGGCGTTGGATAAACGCCGACCTAAGAGACGCCTGTTTATTAAGAGCCAACCGTGTTGTTAACGTCCACCGTTGGTAGCGCTCTTTTACGGAGTAAAAGGCGACATTCGGTTCCTCGCTGACGCGTCGGGCTACCACTTGTTCTGCTGACGTGGCGAGGTGTGCTAGGATTTTTGTGGGGGAACGTTATTCTGCAAGCTTCGGTGGAGAGCTAAGGTTATACTCTCCAACTTGTGTTCTTTTCATTTAGCATTCGAAAACTCCTCGCCCATGAAGATCGCTCGTATTTTTGCCCACCGTGTTGACTTGCCGCTTAAAGAAGGAAGTTACAAATGGTCCGGGGGCAAGTCGGTTACCATATTCGATAGCACCATTATCGGTGTCGAAACTGAGTGTGGGTTGATTGGGTACGGCGAAGTTTGCCCGTTGGGGCCGTTTTATCTTCCGGCCTACGCCGAGGGCGTGCGAGGTGGGATCAAGGAACTAGGGCCGCATGTGATTGGCTTGGATCCGCGCGAGCTGGGCAAGCTGAATCATGTTTTTGACAAAACGCTCAAAGGTCATGAGTACGTTAAGACGGGCATCGATATCGCTTGTTGGGATATTTTAGGCAAAGCAACGGGGTTGCCGGTTTGCATGTTGCTGGGTGGGCGATTCGGCGAAAGTGTACGGTTGTACCGAGCCATCTCGCAAGTCGAACCGGACGCGATGGCTCAAAATGTTGCCGATTACAGCGCTGAAGGCTACACGCGATTTCAGTTGAAAGTCGGAGGCGATCCGGATACCGATATCCGGCGAATTCACGCCGCTCGCGCGGTGTTGAAAGACAGCGATCGCTTGGTCGCGGACGCGAATACAGGGTGGACTCAGCACGAAGCGATCCGAGTTGCCAAGGCGGTTCGGGATTTGGATGTGTACATTGAGCAACCGTGTTTAAGTTACCAAGAGTGTTTGGCTGTTCGTCGTCACACCGATAATCCGTTTGTGCTGGACGAGAGTGTTGATAGTTTGGGGATGTTGCAGCAGGCGAAAGCTGATTTGGCGATGGATGTGGTTAATCTGAAAATCAGTAAACTTGGTGGCCTGACCAAAACCAAACAAGCTCGTGATTGGTGTGCTTCGATGGGGATCGCGATGACGTTGGAAGACAGTTGGGGTGGCGACATCACGACCGCCGCGATCGCGCATTTGGCTCATAGCACCCCTGAAGAGTTTCGATTCACAGCGACTGACTTTAATAGTTATGTGACTGTCAGCACCGCCGAAGGTGCGCCGCAGCGTGTTGATGGTTTCATGGCGGCCAGTGAAGCACCGGGGTTGGGCATCGAGCCTAAGTTTGATGTGCTGGGCCCGGTTGTTGTTGAGGTGGCGTAAGGCGGGTTTGATCTGGTTTGTTCAATCTGGTTTGGTTCGAGGAATCGCCGTTCCGTCCGGATTTTCGTGGGCCAGAGTGTCGGAGAATCCAAGCAAACGACCTTGAAGCATGGAATTCTGCTGCGCACAGGTTGCCTCAAATAAACGAATCGTCTATCAAATGTGCTTTATCCCACCTGAAATTCACGTGCGTGCGAAGGTGATTCGCCCGCGCGTGCAATATTGCTTGTCTGAAGCCTGAAACAAGAGTAACGAACCATGGAATTAGTGATCGCACTTTTGGCACTGACCACGATGGAGATCGTGCTTGGTATCGACAACATCGTTTTCATCACGATCGCTTCCAGTAAACTGCCGAAAGAACAACAACCTCTGGCTCGCCGGTTGGGATTGGCGTTGGCATTGATCACTCGGTTAATGTTGTTGTTGGTTTTGTTTTTCTTTGTCCGTGGCGACCAATTTCAGGAGCCGCTGTTTGATTTGACTGATTTGGGTGTGCCTGCGGCGTTGGTGCAACGGCTGTCTGCCATGGAAGACGCCGAACATAGTCACTTGCCGGCGGAGGTGATTGAAAAGGTCAACGCGGAACACTACGGCGAGTCCAATGGCGTATCGGTCAAGGATTTGATTTTGTTTTTGGGCGGTCTGTTTTTGGTCGGCAAGAGCATTCATGAAATGCACGATGAGTTCGGCCATGAGGTCGAGGATGCTCCGGGCAAGTCGAGCAAGTTGTTTGCGTCGGTGTTGATTCAGATCGCGTTTTTAGACATCGTATTTTCGTTGGATTCGGTGATCACGGCGGTTGGAATGGTGGACAACGTTTATGTGATGATCACATCGATTATTTTGGCGGTCGGTGTGATGTTGGTGTTCGCGGAACCGGTGAGTCGGTTTGTGGAGAAAAATCCGACGGTGAAAATGTTGGCGTTGAGCTTTATGATTTTGATCGGCGTGATGTTGGTGGCCGAGGGCGTGGGGGCTCATATTGACAAAGGCTATATTTACTTTGCGATGTTCTTTGCGTTGCTCGTTGAGATGATTAATATTCGGTTGCGATCAAGAAAGCAAAGTGCCGCGGTGGCTTAGTGGTGCCGTGGTTTAGGGGCGTTCACGAATTAACTTCCGTGATTTCGCTATCAGCTTGGAAAGCTGAGCGACAATGTCGCACGGTTCTCCGAACCGTTAGCGTGCACGATGGTGAGTTCTAGATGTGTCCAAATCGGGAACTTATTTCAGGGCAGTTCCTTCGTGCTGC
Organism: Mariniblastus sp.; assembly: GCA_023300235.1. GTDB lineage: Bacteria > Planctomycetota > Planctomycetia > Pirellulales > Pirellulaceae > Mariniblastus. The sequence goes on along the minus strand of JALZWN010000089.1, from coordinate 15 downwards.
GGTGGCTTAGTGGTG
>JALZWN010000088.1 GCA_023300235.1 Mariniblastus sp. | reverse complement strand
TTTATTTGTGTTCATCAGTGGTTATGAACTTTTCCACAGTACCAAGTGTGTGATCGAAAAATGGAGCTGATGGAATCGTGGCAGTGCTGGGAACAGTCGGAGAAAAAAGCAGTCGGTGGTGCGCACAAACTGGTCATGGCATCATAGTCGCCTTTCGCTCCGCGAAAGAAGCGTTTTCCTAGGTGAGTGCATCCTTGGAAAGATTGGTGTTGAATCAGTTGGCGGCGCTCCAATCGAAGTTTGCTGGCCGAGCAGGATTGGCGGTTGCTTTAGTGGTCCGTGGCTCACTTGGCCAGTCCATGCAAACGCTACTTTCGCGGAGCGAAAGGCGACTTTTTGGCAAAGCAATTACCCAGGTTCAGCCAAGAAGATGCTGTATCTTTTCTTTGGTTCGACCTCTTGGTGAACGTGGTCAGTGTAGGGGTTCGTAGTAAGGGCAGGTAAGAAGTTATCCACGAACGGACACGGATAAACACGGATTTCGAATCGCACATCCGTGTTTATTTGTGTTCATTGGTGGTTATGAACTTTTCCACAGTATCAAGCGGGTGATCGAAAAATTGAACTGATAGGCCAGCGATCTACTCGTAGGGCACTTTGGCGTATCCCCAGCTGGCGGCGACAGCGTCGGCCGCTTCTTCTCGATCTGTAATCTCGCCCCAGCCGCCATTGTGTAGCCACGCATGAGCAAGCTCGTGGGCAACGATGTAGCGAACGAACGCAGCTGAACATTTCTCCAACCGTGGCTTTAGGACCACGCAGCGATTGTAGCCGTCGGGCCCTAGCGGAGCCATGATGACCGTCCGGCCACGACCGGGCTCGCAGTCGTCTAGCGAAATTCGAAAAGCTGGATCGCTCAGGAAGTCGTGCTGAACGGCGTCGGGCAACTGGTGCAAGACCGCTTCGATATGCTCGATGAGGTTTGGGAAATTCTTGAACGGAGCAAGATGGGCAACGAAAATAACTCACCTCGGAACAAACAGGAACTCTTCGACGGCAGCCGGATTCAGCAGCGTTAGGGATATTCTAGCTTCGGATCCCTGAGGCTACCACGGTACAAACCGCAAGCCAACAGTAAGCACTTGGGCAGTAGCTCAATGAGCGTCAGGACCGACTTGGACAAAGAAAAGGTGCCATGGATCTTTTTCGCAAATTCGAGTCCGGAACGCTTTGCTGTTTCTTCTATCCCGTCTTGCCCTCCAAGCGGTACGCCTGGTTGGATGTTTCTTGCAGCGCAAAACAACCTCTCCTGCTAAAACGGTCCGTGACTTTTTTTTCTCCCTCCTTGATCTTTGGGAACTTTGCGGCGGCGAAAATTCGTTCGCGAGTCAACTCAATGTCTCTCAAATGATTACTTGGTGGTGTTTGTAATCGAACGGTAATCGAAAAATAAACTTAGTGCGATTGATTCGGTTGCTTGGTCAGCAACTGTGCGGTTAGAAAGCGTGTTAAGGAGTGGCGACTAGGTTGCTGGTTAACGCAGTGTAACGAACAAGTTTTTTTAACATAAACCGGAGTGATGAATATGAACGCAGAACACTCGAAAAATTGGCCGGACTTGGCGATTGGACTTTACGATCGATTGACTGGAGCAAATGCTGAGATCACTTACGGATTTGACGACATGGTCGTACAAGTTCCAAGCGGGACGGGAGTCGATGCCGAGCATGCAAAATGGGTTCTCAACGGTTCGATGACAATCAGCACTAACGAGAAAAGTGGCTCCCCAAAGTCCTGATGGTCGGCGATTTAGACGTCGTGGTCGCCGACCGCAAGATGAACATTGAGTTTCTGAGTGACCATGTTTTGTTTCGTTTCGCTGACTATTCTTCGGCTCGAGAAATCATGCGGCAGCCTCTTCCCAGTCTTAAGTTGATTGGCAAGTTGCTTCAGTTTAGCCAGATCGGTTTGCATGCGAAGATCGGCAATCGAAGTCAGATTGAATTGTTTCCGAAACCAAACCTGTTGGTCAGATGGCTCAGTCCAGCAGTTCGAGAAATGCTTGATGTTTCGAACTAGAAAACGTTAGTAGATAGGCATGCTCGGTTTAAGTTGTGTAAGGCGAATTCATCGTAGGAATTCGCGGCGGTTGGGTCATCGTCTAAGGTGCCCAAGCTTGAACCGAGCATCACTCTTTTAAACGCCCGTGCTTCCTCTCTTGGCACTTGCGGGCGTGTCTGCCGTAGAGTTGACCGAATTGGTGGATGCTCAGGCACAAGCGTCTATCGCGTGCGGTGCTGGCTCCCACCTTTCAAGCATGTAGTCTCACATCGCGTGTTCTGCGTTCGTCTCCAAAAAAACGATTGATTTTGCCTTAAGGACAGGTGTTTTCGACGGTTATTCTTTTAGGAACAGTTACTGTATTTCTACTGGAGTCACGAGAATGAGACTATACATCAACGACAAGAACAGTCTTTTGGGTAACACGGCCGTATCACGGATTGAGTCGCGAACGCGTTTAGCTTTTGACAAATTTCGTAACGACGTCCGGGCCATCGTTATCACTGTCGAAGACATTAACGGCCCTCGGGGTGGCATTGATCGAGTCTGCAAAGTTTTGGTCAAGTTGCGTAGCCGAAAAGAGTTGTTTGTGAGCGATAAGAACTCATCGGTTTCGTCGGTAGTATCATCCGCGATTGACCGAGTCACCCGTGCTGTTCGCAAAACAGTCGATCGTCGAACAAATCGTACACGAACGCGGGTCGCTTAATCGGTAGCATGGAAATCATGGCGAAGTAGCAGCGACGATCAATGTTTGAATCAATTTGATGCGTCCAACGCAAAGTTCTGGTTGCACGCTTATACGTCCTGCCGCCGTGAGCATCGGGAGATTTTCACGACCGTGAAAAGCAGCGGGGCAACAAACGAGATGATGCCTAGTGTGAACACGGCAGTGCCGGAGATAGTTTGGAGGTCAAACCTAGAATGTCCCTGGAGCGTTTGCACGATCGC
>JALZWN010000087.1 GCA_023300235.1 Mariniblastus sp. | reverse complement strand
GTCCCGTTGGCTGTGGTCGACCACTCAATGACCTCAGGCTCGGCATGCTTGCTGGTCTCTCTCGCGGAAATCGGCCACGCGTGACCGACCGACGAATGAACCCAGCCAGTTTTACAATAGTTACGTAACAAGACAGAATCATGGAAGAAGAATTAAAAACTCTGCCACCTTGGTCGCTGCCGGTTCGGATCGCCGTGCTGGTGGCGTTGATGTTGTACTTGTTGATCGTCGTGTTGGCACCGCTGACCAATCCCGACGGAGCCAGAGAGCTGACCGTGCCGGTTGCTCTGAGGGTCAAGCCAGTTCATGACGCGTTGTATTTGAATCACGGCTATCGATTCTTTGCTCCGGATCCCGGTCCGTCTCATATCGTGGTGTACGAAATCGAAACCGTCAGTGGCGAAACGATCAAAGGACACTTTCCCGATCGTGAGAACACTTCGCCTCGGCTGTTGTACCACCGCTGGTTCATGCTCAGCGAGTCGATGTATCGCGAGTTTTCGTTGCTGTCGATGAGACCTGAAATCGATAAGCTGCTGTTAGAGTACGAGGCTCGAATCGCAGAGCTGGCCAAGATGGGAGAGCTTGAGCAAAGCAAAGTGTTGGCGGCTGAGCGAGATCAGGCGGTAAAGTTGTTGGAGCAAAAGAAAGTCAACTTTGATGGATTGATGCTCATGCTGGCCAGGAACTTGGTGACTCGGTTTGGCGGAGAATCCGGTTCGGCAAAGTCGATTCGGATGTGGATTCAGCGTCGTGTGCAACCGACAGCCGAGCAGTCAAAGTCAGGAATCAAGTTGACCGACCAAGGCTTGATTACGCAAGCCGAGGTGGGGTATTTCACGGCCGATCAACTGGCGGTTCCTCAGCAAGCGGTTGCCGAAACTGACCTAGAGTCGATCTCTGCCGGAGGCGACGATGAGTAAGAAAAAGAAACGCCGCGCGGTTCACGGTTTGGGATCGATTCCGGGCATGATTCCGGATCAGCAACCGGTGGAACAACCAACCAGCCAGGTGGTTCAGCCCAGCACACCGCCGTCCTCGCCGCCAGCCAAGCAACCGGTGACTGCGGCGACAACAGCACAAGCGACAACAGCACAAGCAACAACTACATCCGCGCGGCCAGCTAAACAGCAGGCGACTGCGGCGAGGAAGCCAGTTGCCAAATCCACGACCCCAGTAACTCGGCCATCGTTAGGTGGGCAGGACGATTTGAAAATGCGACAAAATTATTTCGCGAGGTGGTTTGATGCGGTGAACGATTTTTGGTTTGCCCCACGCAGCCCAAAAATCTTGGGCGTGATTCGGATTTTGACCGGGTTGTTGCTGTTGTACTCGTTAGCCGTTTGGACAATCGAACTGTCAACGTTTTTTGCCGCCGACGGGTTGTTGCCGCAATCTTATCGGCAAGCAAACGGGATGTACTTTGCGTGGAGTCACTTGGATTGGTTAGCTAGTTCCCCGACGATGTTGTTGGTAACGCACTGTGTGGGGATGCTGATTGCGGTGTTGTTTGCCGCGGGGATTCAAACCCGCGTGACGTCGGTGTTGGCGGCGTTGATTGCGATCGGTTATTGTAATCGCAGTATCGGAGCGGATTTTGGGTTGGACCAGATTTTGGCGTTCTTGTGTATGTACTGTGCGATTGGGAATGCGGGCGGTGCCTATTCGGTTGATCGGATGCTGGCGTTTGGGAAGAGCGTTCCCGCGCCGCTGGCTAGTACGACGACGAATATTGCGATTCGTTTGATTCAAATTCACCTGTGCATCGTTTACTTTTTCGCTGCGGTGGGAAAACTGCAGGGCACGTCATGGTGGAGCGGTGAAGCGGTTTGGTTGGCGATGGCGAGTTATGAATATCAGCAGATTGATATGACTTGGCTGGCGAATTACTTGCCTTTGGTTTCGGCGATGACGTTGGTGTCGTTGTTTTGGGAGTTGTTTTATCCGGCGCTTGTCTGGCCTCGTTTGACTCGACCGATCATGCTGTTGGTCGCCGTATTTGTCCATCTGGGCATCGGGCTGTGCATGGGGATGGTGGAATTTGGACTGGTGATGCTGGTTGCGAACTTAGCGTTCTTGGAACGGCCTTCGTTGGTTCAGGAGTAACCGTTGTAGCTTGGTGGCGGTTGTGCCCAGTCCCGTCGTATTTTGACAGCTAAGCAATCTTGAGTGATAAAATGCGCAAAAAAGATGCTTCCGAATTGGGGTTTCGCTTCGTATAATCGGCAGCTTTTCATAATCCCATTTATTGGAGCTAGTTAGCCGTGGCCAAACGAATTGCCATCGCCGGAGCGACCGGAGCGGTCGGTACTCTGGTTCGCCAGATTCTTGAACAGCGTGATTTCCCGTACGCCTCGATTAAATTCTTGGCTTCGAAACGATCTGTTGGCAAGACGTTGACCTTCAAAGGGGAGCAGCACACCGTTGAGTTGCTGGAACCTAAGGCATTTGACGAAATCGACATCGTGATTGGCAGCACGCCCGACGAAGTCGCAGCCGAATTCGTACCGTGGGCGGTTGAGCGTGGAACGATCGTGGTCGACGAAAGCGGCTACCACCGGATGATGGACGATGTTCCGTTGGTGGTTCCTGAAGTCAACGCCGACGCGGTCAAAAATCATAAAGGTATTATCGCCAGTCCGAACTGCAGCACCACTCAGATGGTCGTTGCGATGAAGCCGTTGCATGACGTTTCGCCGATTAAACGCGTGGTCGTGTCGACTTATCAAGCCACTAGCGGCGCGGGCGTTGTCGGGCAAGAAGATTTGACCGAGGGCACCAAGAGCGCCATCGCGGGTAACGATTACGAATACAAAGCGTTCTCCCACCCGATCGCATTCAATGTGATCCCACAAATCGGTTCGCACAAAGCCGATGGTTACACTTCAGAAGAACTGAAGATGGTATACGAAACGCAAAAGATCTTTGGCGACGACAGCATCAAGATATGTCCGACTTGTGTCCGAGTGCCGGTTTCTAATTGTCACAGTGAAACGATTTTGGTTGAAACGGAATCGCCGATCAGCGTCGAACAGGCTCGTGAGTTGTTCGCGGCGGCTCCTGGCGTAACGGTCGTGGATGATTTGGAGGCCGGCCAGTATCCAATGCCTAATAACAGCGACAATCAGGATGACGTTTTCATCGGTCGCATTCGCAAAGACCTGAGCTGCGAGAATGGTTTGACGTTCTGGTGCGTGAGTGACAACTTGCGTAAGGGCGCAGCCACCAACGCGGTTCAGATTGCGGAATTGTTGATTTAGTTTTGCCAGACATGCGGCACCTAAAAATTACGATCGCTTACGATGGATCGAATTTCGTTGGCTGGCAAGTTCAGCCGAACGGGATCTCGATCCAGCAGCGTCTTGAAGAAGCGTGGACGAAGGTCACTGGCGAGAAGCTGCGAATCACGGCCAGCGGTCGAACGGATGCGGGCGTTCATGCGTTAGGTCAGGTGTGCAGTGTCGCGACGCAATCGAAGCTTGAAAACTGGAGCCTGCTGCGCGCGATCAATGCTGAAACGCCGTATGAGATGGCGGTGTTGAAAGTCGAAGACGCGGCCGAAGGGTTTCATGCGATTCGCGATGCGGTTGAAAAGACGTATTGTTACCACATTCAATTCGGGCGCATTCAAGACCCGTTGCGTTTGGGGCGCTGTTGGTTCGTGCCCGGCGAAATAGATATCGCCCCGATGCAAGCGGCAGCAGGTTTGGTGATGGGGGAGTTTGATTTCGCGAGTTTTCAAGGGGCTCATTCGGATCGCAAAACGACCGTGCGTACGGTGTTGCGATTCGATGTGGAAGCTGAACAGATTAACGGTTTTCCGGGGATTAAGATTTACTTGGCGGCGAATGGATTCTTGTACAACATGGTGCGGAACTTGGTCGGCACGGTGGTGCGAATTGGACGAGGGCGTGAATCGGTCGAGTGGATGACTTGGGTGCTGGAGCAGAAGGACCGTAACGTCGCCGGCCAGACCGCGCCGGCGCATGGTTTGTTTTTGGATCATGTGGTTTATAAGTCGTGAGATTTCTGTCCGCGATTGGATGTGAGTACTTAGGCCCGATGGAGCAGTGCCAGGGTAAATGGTAGCCCGCCGCGTCAGTGAGGATCCCATAGTCGCCTTTGCCTCCGTGAAAGTAGCGCTACCCTCGGTGGACGTTCACAAGGTGGACGGCTCTGAATAACCAAGCGTCTTCTAGGCT
>JALZWN010000086.1 GCA_023300235.1 Mariniblastus sp. | reverse complement strand
TGCTGCCAGTTCATGCCCGCTCACTAGGTTTCCGGAAAAACCTCTTAACGCAAAACGCGGCATGGGCAGTGCCAGCACGAACGCCCGAGCGAGTGAATTGGCAGTGCTACCCCACACCTTCATCGCTCTGTTTTATTTCGCTTCCGAGTGCTCCCCAAGACAAGCCCGTTAGCAAAGAAGCGAGCGTTAGCAAGGGCAAGCCCGTTAGCAAGTCCATTGCATCCAGCACTTGCAGCTTATTGGACTTCGCAGACCATTACTAGCATTTGCACGCCGGGCAAAACTTCGGTGTCGGAGACGATCAAAAACGAATTGCCAGTTTCCAACTCCGTGTTGTCTCGGATCCACTTGTTGGCGAAGGTTCGCAGCTTGGTTTCTTCGATCGCGGTTTCGATTAAAACGGGCTTCACGCCCCAGAACAGGCTCATCCGTCGGTAAGTCTCTGGGCTGTCAGTGATGCAAACCGTCGGGATGTAGTCGCGTTGCTTTGACTTGTGCAATGCGGTGGTCGGGTGGTGACTGGCCAACATTACCATCTTCGAGTCCATTCGCTTGGCGGTGTGGGCCGCACCAAACAGCACGGAGCTCGCTTTGTCCCAGTCGCTTGAGGCAGGGTCGTAAGCGGTTACCTTTGGCACTAGCCCGATGAACTCTTGCTCGCTCTCGTTCATGATGCGGTTCATCATCATCACGGCTTCGATAGGGTATTCACCGATCGCAGTTTCGCCAGAAAGCATGCAGGCGTCTGCACCATCGAAAATCGCGTTGGCCACGTCGGTAACTTCCGCTCGTGTCGGTTGTTTGGAAGTGTGCATGCTCTCAAGCATCTGAGTCGCCACGATCACTGGCTTGCGGTGTTTCAAGCAAAGCTTAATGATTCGCTTTTGGGCCAGTGGCGTTTTTTCAATTGGAATCTCAACACCCAAGTCACCGCGAGCGACCATGACGCCGTCGGTGGCGATCACGATCTCTTCTAAGCGTTCAAGGGCTTCGGCTTTTTCGATTTTTGAAATCACCATCGCACCCGAGCCGTGGGTTTGAAGCAAGGTCTTCAGCTGGTTGACTTCGTGAGCGTTACGAACAAAGCTCAAGCTTACGAATTCAACGCCCATGCTGGCGGCCCACTTCGCATTTTCGATGTCGACTTCGCCAAGCGCGGGCACGGACAGCTTGGTTCCGGGAAGGTTAACGCCTTGGCGCGAACGCAACGGTCCACCGTCGAGAACTGTGCAAACTAATTGGTCGGCGGATTTTTCTAGTACCTGGATGCGGCTGATGCCGTCGGCCAAAACGATATCGTCGCCAACGGCGACTTCGTCGATCAACGGCGCGTAGTTACAAGTCAACTCGTCATCGGCGGCGGCTTCGAGGCCGCGGATCATACGAACGGTTTGGTTGTTTTCGAGGATCAGCGGGTTTTGGGTTAGCTGGCCCAAGCGAATTTTAGGACCGGCCAAGTCGACCAAAATGCCCGCTGGCAAGCCTGTGTCGCTGGAGGCTTGGCGAATGTCTTTGACGGCTTGGCAGTGGGATTCACGAGAACCGTGAGCCATGTTGATACGGAACACGTCCGCTCCGGCTCGTAGCAATTGGGCGAGCTTTTCAGGTGAGCCGCAAGCTGGTCCGACGGTGGCGACAGTTTTGGTGCGAGCGTCTTTAAGCGGAGCGATTTTTTTGATGTTCACGGTGTCTTACGTCCTTGCTTTGAGAAATATTGCTTGCGGAATTTTATCAGATCACGCAGAGCTTAAAAACCTGCACGGGCAATTCCAGATTGTTGTTGTGCACGTCGAGCGCACTAAAAAAGCCCGGCATCAACCAGGCTCGTTTCGCGTTAGCGGTCGAGTGTGCTTTGGAAATAAAAGCAGGCTTCTAATCAAAGCAAGCTTTTGACAAAGCAGGCTTCGGGCTAGAGCTGTCTATTAATAAAGGTGCCTTTTACCGAAACGCTTTTTAACAAAGCGCCTTTTAGCGAAGGCCCACTGCAACCAATGGTTTACTACTTCTTTGCGTAAGCAGCTTTTGGGGGAGCAATCTCGCCCATCGATGCGTCGCTGATACGAGCAAACCGCTCTTTTGAGCCGTCGTCCAAGTATCGGTAGCCAATCCGAGTCGGCTTGTTGGTTTTTGGGCAGATGGCCATGACTTTGCTTGCGCGAATCGGAGATTCTTTACGCAGGCGGCCGCCTTCTGGGTTTTTTTGGCTTGGCTTGATGTGGCGGAAGGTGAAGTTAACGCCTTCAACAACAAGCATGCCTTTATCGTGGTCAACGGTCAAAACCTTGCCGTTTTTGCCTTTATCGCCACCGCTAATCACTGCGACCATGTCGCCTGTTTTGATTTTCATTTTTTTACTGCTTTTTCGTGTTTTCAAGAATCGAGAAGTTTGCCCGATCAAGTGGCGAATGTCAACCCAAAATGTGGCAATCGAATTAGCGTTTTCGGTCGAAAGTCAAGGGATCTGTAGGTAAAAGCCGGATCTGAGCCAGAAAGGGGTGGAAGTTGCGAGGTTGAGCCAGCGATAGAAGGCCGTGGTAGGCTGGGGGAATCGGGGGATGGGCCGCCTGGCCCGGTCTGTGGGCTGAAGTGAAAGACCCCACGCGAAGGAGGCATGCGTTGGTGCCCGAAGTTTGATTCACTTGGGTTTATTGTGTGTGTTTTAGTAAGCAGACATTTGGTTCCTAGCTAAATTTACCGGAGAGGGGGGCCATGTTTACGCGATCAGGGCAGGACTTATAAAAAGGCTCTATTCGAGAAATCCCCTTCGGAAAACATACTCAGGGGATTTCCCAAGGGCACATCCGACGCGTTAGCATGCCAACACTCAGGAGACATCCTTGCCCTCAACGCCGTGAAGCATGGCACCCAACGCATGATAAAACGCGTGGGCATGGGGAACGCTTGGGCATTGTCTGGTCTACCTTGCGCTCCAGGTTGGGTTTACTCGCAGTAACTTAACGCCAATAGCGAGTAGGCGGTGACGAGGTTCGGATCGCCTTCGTACCAGCGAGCTGAATTTTCGGCGTTGGTCCACGAGCCGTCGGCTTTTTGGCGTTTCGCTAGTTGGCCGGTCAGGTCTTTTCGCCAGTCGTGCTTCACCCCTGCGGCGTCGGTGATTTCGTTTTCCCCCATCGCGTTCATGGTTTTGCCAAAAACGTGATAGTAATAAAACAAACCTTGCTGGCCCAGACCCGGGTTCGAATCGAGATCGTAGTGGCTGCTGATCCAAGTGAGTGCAGCCCGAACACGTTGGTCTTCTTTTGACACTCCCGCATACAAGAAGCTCTTCAGCCCCGCGTAGGTCATCGAAGCATAGCTCCGCAAACCGCCTTGAGGTGCATCTTCGGGGTTGTCGACGCTTTCGTTGGCTTCGGCTTCGACCTTCGTTTCTCCGCCGCCGGCGGGCGTGTAGATCATGCCGCCTTCGTCGCCAGCAGCGGTCTTCTTTGCAAAGTCCATCCCGTTGTGTTTCGACGGCAAGTTCTGGCAGCGAGACACAAAGACCAGTGCCTTCTGCATCGCTTCACTGTCAGCCGGTTCGCCGGATGCTTTCAAAGCGTCCAAAAAGAATTGCGTGTTCGATAGGTCCGGGCGCTGGTGGCTGCCGTAGCCTTGTCCCCCGTGGAAGTCGCTGGCCGGGCCGTGGTTTTCGCCTTCGTCCCATTGGAGGCCTTTCAAGAAGCCCGCCGCTTTTTCGATCGTAACGTCGTATTTCCCCGCTTCTTCAGCGGAAACGCCAGTTTTCTTGTAGGCATCACGAGCCCGCACGAAACACATGATCGCCACGCTGGTCTCGTAGTTTCGCAGGTTGCTGCCTGCTTTGTAGATGCCGCCGTCGTCTTGCACGTGAGATTCAATGAACGTTAAACCCTTTTGGATACGCTGGTCGTTGACCGAAACATCGTTGGCCAGCAAGGCGCTCAAGCACAGCGATGTGATGGCCGGGTTGAGTTGCTTGCTGAACGAGCCGTCTTCGGCTTGGCCTTTTTGCAGCAGGTAGTCGACGCCGTTGCGAGTGATCAGCTTGCGTTTTGCTTCGTCGCCAAATTTTGGGGCCATCGCTGGTGCTTGATCGACCGCTGGTGCTTGATCAACCGCTGGTGCTTGGGCGATGACGGTGGTGCTGCACAACAGCGTGACTAGGGCGGCGTAAAATAAACGTTTCATGGTAAGGCCTCGGAGTCAGAAATTATCAGCGACATGCATTGAGTCACAGCCTACGCCGCGACCCGGGGAATCATTTTGAACGAGAGGAGTAAGCTGCCTTGGGCTAGATGAAAAGCATCAGCGGTGTCAATCAAAACAGACCAAAGCCGATCGCAAACCACTTATGGTAGTACGGCCAAGATGTCCGCTTCGTTCATGATCAACAGCTTAGCGCCATCGACATCGATTTCGGTACCAGAATAACTACTGAACAAAACGCGGTCGCCTTCGCTGACTTGCATCGTTCCTCGTCCGCCATCTTCCAACAGCGGGCCATTCCCGACTGACAGGACGCGGCCTTGAGAAGGCTTCTCGCGAGCTGAATCTGGTAAGACGATCCCTCCGGCAGTCACTTCGTCGGCTTCGGTTCTTTTGACGACGACTTTGCTACCTAACGGTTCGATTCTCATCTGGGACCTTAAATTTAAAAATGGAATGGTCGGCGGATGCCAACCGAGGGTTGTTCGGCAGAACCAAAACATGGTGCCACCGAACACATGGCTCAAGCCGTGCCAAGCGATGGGCCGGACATTGTTTCACGAAGTTTGGCGACCTTCAAGTAATCTTGTCGCCGGATCGTTGAACTTGGGCGAAAGTTCAAACTGGGCAAATCGAGGCAATTAGATCCAATCGGTCGACATTCCGGGCTCGTTTTTGTAATCTTTTTGCCCAAAAACCGCTAAGGGCTACCTGGCCATACCTCAGAACTTTTTCCAGCCACATGTTTTGTGTTCTGTCACAAAGCACAGGGATAAACGCTAAGGGGGAGATTGGCAACCAACGGCAACGTCCCTGCCGTAACCGAAAAGGTCACCCGAATCGTTAGAACTGCATTCTTCGATGGAGCCAATGATTCACCGCCGAAAATGCCGAAGACCATTCTGTGCGGGCAGAAGCTCTTAGAGCTGCCGATTTGATATTAGCAGCCGTTCCTTAATGGGATGGCTCGTCTCCAGTCGGTCCCCGCAATGATTTTGACCGTCCACGCCGCGTGGCAACGACCCCGGTTACTTGATATTTGAATTCGATGAAACCAGCCAACTTCTCCGCCGCAACTAGTCAAAGCAAATCCCAATCGGATCCGAATCGCGTTTTGCGTTCGATCGGAGCCACTCAAGGAATGGGGGCGACTTCTGATCCGGTTGTCACTGAAACCCCAGTGGAGGTCGAATCAACGCAGTACGACTATCCGCCAACGCTGCGGTTGATGGTGCCAGAGGACCACGTGCCTGCTGAGTCCGTTGACATTTTGCAGTCGACGATCGAGTCTGCCAAACAAATTCAGCAGCTGGCCGAACGGCTGAAGCAAAATCAAGCAGAGCTTGCGGCCAAAGAAGCGGCTTTGCAAGCATCGATCGACGAACAAGAGTCCGTCGCAGTTCAGGCTCAGCTAACAATCGAACGTCGCATGAGCCAGTTGCAGCAACAGACATCGCATGTGCGTTTGCAGCAGCGGCACGTGATGCAATTGCAGTCGTCGTTGGTGAAATCTCACGAAGCGAGCAAGATCGCGATTGAGCAGTTGGTGTCGTCAGAGTTGACCGACGCGTCAACGCTGCAGCACATGCAGGCGATTCAGTACGAGGTTTCTGAGGGGTTTGATTATCTGTCTGCCCGTTGGCAGCACTTGTATGAGATGCTGGAAAAGCAACGCATCCAGCATCAAGCCACCCGAGGAATCCGCGACGTCGCTTGATGCGTTCGGCTGCTTTCTGTTTTTAGATGTTTCTTGGTGTTCAGCTGCTTCTTAGTAGTTTGTTCGAGCCATGGGTGGGCACGGATTTTGTTCGCGCGAAATTAATGTTGATCTGTGAGGGGCCGTGGTAGATTCCCATCATCACAAATTCTTTGCTGACGCTACGGGCTTCCAATGCTTCACGGATTGCTCACGTTGTTGGAGCGATGGGGCCAGCAAACCGATTCGTATTCCTGATGACCCGATGAACTCGTGAGATCCCAAGCGATTCGCGAGATTCGCGGTTTAGGGGGTAGCAGTTAGTGGGGAGCTAACGCCTCCAGATATGGGGGCGAAGCGAGGTAGGGCGTTGATCACATTCGAATGATGGGACTGGCCAGCTCGGCCCAACTGCGGCTGCGACAAAGCGACTCAAATCCAAGCCCGCCGAAACCTTCAAGGGCTCGTTGCGGTTGAATACTCCAGCAATCGCTCACCTTTCTGGCTCGTGCTGGCAATCGGACACGATTAGTCAAGCAATCCAGCGCGGTGGGGCTTTTTCGTCTGTTCGCTTATAATCGGCGAGCCGGCACTAGCGTCTTGCTGCCGGCGTTCAGCTTCATATTCAAAACATCTTCGACGAGAGATCACGTTGCCCCGTTTTTTAGTATCCATCGCCTGCTTGGCAATCGTCGTTTCCGGTTGCCGCGAAAAGCAAATCGAAGTGCAAACGGTTCCGGTTGAGGAATCCAGCTATTCGTTTTTTCGTGACACACCGGCCAAGGCAGTACCACGGCGAATGATCGTAGGGATGTACGACCAGCCCAGGGCAACTTGGTTCTTCAAAGCCAACGGCGACAAAGAAATCGTCGATGCAAATCAAAATCAAATCCTCGAACTCCTTCGCGGCGTCACGTTCGAGCAAGACGAGCCCAAATGGAAACTGCCCGAAGGCTGGGCGATCGGTCCCAAAAAGACCGGCATGTTCGCGCCGCTGGCGAGCTTGATCATCGACGCTGACTCAAAAACACAGCTGACCATTTCAAGCCTCGGCCCGAATCAAGATTTACTGGCCAACGCGAATCGCTGGCGAGGCCAGCTCGGTTTGCAGCCGCTGACGCAAGATCAGGTCGAAGCCGAGTTTGCCCAAGCCGACGGCGACGACTTTTATTTGTTTGATGCGGAGGGGACTGGGAGCGGACAGATGGGCGGCAAGCCGTCTGCTCCGTCTGCGCCGTTTGCCAATGCTCCGTTTTTGCAACGGCAAGCGATGCAAGCCAAATTAGATGCGGGGGCTGCGGCGACTGCCAGTACGGATTTGAAGTACGAAGCGCCCGAAGGTTGGGCCGTGGGCAAGTCGTCCAGCATGGTAACGGCTCGCTTTACAAAAGAATCCGCGGTCCAGCCTGACAAGCCAACGATGATCACGTTCACTAGGATGTCGGCTGCGGTCAATAACTGGCCAGCCAATGTGCAACGCTGGGCAGAGCAGGTCGGTCAAGTAATGAGCGATGAAAAGATCACTACCGCGACCGAGAAATTAGAAATCGGCGGCCACTCCAGTCAGCTGATTGAATTACTGGACGGTTCCGATCAATCGATCGTGGCCGTGATGACGGTCGAAGGCCCGAATGCATGGTTCTTTAAATTGATCGGTGACAAAGAATCTGTCAGCAAACAACTACCAGCCTTCCGCAAGCTTTTGAAGACGATCAAATTTAACTAATCCTTTTCGATAGTCACCTTTTGCTCGGGGCAAAAGAGCGTTCCGAACTGGCGCTCTTTCACGGAGTGGAAGGCAACTATCACCGACGACGACAAAACGAACACACGCCAAACCTACATAGATACCCAAATGGCTACCAATCAAATCGAATCTCGCTCGTCCATCGACGCCAAACCAGCAGCCGGATTCTCCCCGGTCGATATCGCACAAGCGGCCATGATGCCTCTGGCTTCGTTGAAATTCACAGTCGCCTTGTTGTTCTTGGCGATTTTGATGACTTGGGTGGCGACGCTCGAACAAGCCTACGACGACGTGTTCAACGTCAAGATGCGGCACTTCAGTAGCCTGTTGGTCGAAGTGCCGGTGCAAGTTTTCTTCCCGCCGGCTTGGGCCCCAAGTTTGCAAAACGTTCCGGGAAAGCTTTTCTTGCCTAGCGGGGTGTCGATTTTGGTGTTGATGATCATCAACTTAACCGCAGCTCATTCGTTGCGTTTTAAAGTCCAAGCAGCGGGCGGGCGGTTGGCCGCCGGCATGGTCGCTTTGATGGCTGCGATAGCCATTACAGTGGTGGTGGTTGCTAATGGTCATGGCGCAGGTTTACAAACCGCAAAAAATGAGTTCTTTTCAAAAATGTGGTTCTTAATGCAAGTTGCCATGCTGGTGTTGGCTCTCGGGTCGATTGTGTGGTCGTTTTTATTGGGGCCCAAACGCAGGCTTGAAAGAGTCATGCTGCTGTACTTAGGAGCGATGGGGATTCTGGCCGCAGCAGTGCTTTTGTATCTTGGTGACCGCGCCTACATTGGCGATTCCGCCATGCGGATCATGTGGCAGTTGGCCCAGGCAACCATCGC
Organism: Mariniblastus sp.; assembly: GCA_023300235.1. Taxonomy (GTDB): domain Bacteria; phylum Planctomycetota; class Planctomycetia; order Pirellulales; family Pirellulaceae; genus Mariniblastus. The sequence goes on along the minus strand of JALZWN010000086.1, from coordinate 41,701 downwards.
CGCGATTTCGGCATTCGTGGCTTGCGTGTTTTTGTTTAAACGTAAAGCCGGCATGGTGCTGTTGCACATCGGCGTGATGGGGTTGATGCTGAACGAAATTTTGGTGACGACCGCACACAAAGAACAACGCCTGATCGTGGCAGAGGGAGAAACGACCAGCCAGGTGCTGGATATTCGGTATCACGAAATGGCCATCGTGGATTTGTCGGACGCAAAAAATGATCGCATCGTCACCGTTCCTGCCGACAAACTCGCCAGCTTGGAAAAAATCTCCTCGCCGGAACTTCCCTTCGACATTAGGTGCGTGAAGTACCTTCGCAACAGCACCTTCGCTTCGTCATCGGCCGACACCTTGCAGCTTGCTACGACCGGGATAGGGAAACGTATCCCGCTGAAAGAAGCACCGCCGGTAGCCGGCACGGGTAGTGACCAAGAAGTTGACTCGCCGGCTGCTTACGTTGAATTGTTTGACAAGAAAACCGGAGAGTCTTTGGGCATTCATGCGTTGCCGTCGCAACTGAAAGCCGAACTGGCAGATCGTGTGACCGTAGACGGCAAGGACTACCATGTTTTGCTGCGAGTCGAAACGTTTCAAAAGCCCTACAAAGTTACGCTCAACGACGCGAGTCGTGAGGACTATCCCGGCAGTACGACGCCCAAGCATTACGGCAGCAAGATCACGCTTGCGGATCAACGAACCGGAGAGTCAACCTCTCAGGAAATTAAAATGAACAACCCGCTACGTTACGGCGGCGAGACGTTTTATCAATCAGGTATGCCGGATCCGACCCCGGGTGGGCCGCAGTATTCGGTGTTCCAAGTAGTCACAAACGTTGGCTGGATGATCCCTTACGTGTGTTGCATGTATACCGTGGTCGGGCTGTTAGGGCAGTTCATGTTGAGCCTGCTGTCTTATCTTGAGAAGCAACTTGCTCCCGCCAAAAAAACCGTGCCCGTTGCCGCATTGGCCGACGACGATCTCGTCCCCGACAGCGAAGTTGAATTGCCCTCCCCGCCTGCAAAGTCCGAATCGGCGTCGACTCGGTCAAAGCTTTTGTGGCTGCCAGCGGCAATTTTAGTCGGGCTGTTTGGACTTTGGGCTGCGATGCAGTTCGGCAAAGCTTCCAAACAAATCACGCACAATCAGATGCGAATGGATTTGTTGGGGCAAGTTCCCGTCACGTTTGAAGGACGCGTCCAACCGCTCGATTCATTTGCCCGAAACACGTTGCGCCAATTGCGAGAACGTGAATCGGCGACCGATGGTAAAGGCGACAAAAAGCCAGCGATCACTTGGCTGGCTGACGCCATGTTCGACACGGACGCTTCCAACGATTACGTGACGTTTTACATGACCGATCCAAACGTCAAGAACGCCCTTGATTTGCCTTCGCCGAAAACGGTCAGCATCAAGCGAAAGCAATACGTCTACACGGTCGATGAAGTTTTGTCCAAAATGGATAAGCTACGTGAGTTAATTCCAGATTCTGAAAAAGTTGCCCAAGAAAAGTGGACGCCGCTGCAACGAAAACTAGAACTGCTGCGGCGAGCGGCCATGCAGTTCAAAGCGGCTCAGTTTATCTTCGGTCCGCCGGAGCAAGGGACTGCCGTCGAGACCGCAGAGTTTTTGGCTGGACTGCAAACGTCTAACAGAATTCCGTTTGTCGTGCCGTCCGACGATGCGGACAAACCTTGGTCGTCGATGGCGATGGCGATGGGCCCGTCGTGGATTAATTCGGTCGCCGAAGGGGCCAAAACGGTCGACGTCGTCGCCGAAAAAATCTCGCGGGAACACTGGAGTGACGAAGAATTGCTCGAGCCAAGTCTGTTTCGCGCGATGGCTCGGCCGGAGTTCCGCAAGGCAATGCCGAACATGGCGACTGCCTTGGGATCAGCCAAAGAACGGCGAGAGTTACTAAGCGTCTTGCCCGAATCAATTCGCCAAACGTTGGCGACTGATGAAAGAAGCCTAAGAAACAAACGGCTCGTTGAAATGCTCGCCCACATCAACGACGGGAATCTAGAAGTCGTCGACGATTCCGAGGTGCCCGAAAACGTTGCCTTGCTGATGAAGCTCAAACCTGCCTACCTTGCCGGCGACGCCGAGACGTTCAATCAAACGCTGGAAACTTATTTGGCGTCGATCAAAGCCAAGCCTCCGATGTTTTACTCGTCGTTGGTCAGTCGACTTGAACGGAGCTATAACGCGTCGAGTCCGTTTTATTTGGCGACCGCGATTTACGTTGCTTCTTTGCTGTTGGCTGTTATTTGCTGGGCGGTCATTCCATTGCCAGCATGGCGGGTGTCGATAGGGCGAGTTGCCTTGGGATTACTGCTACTAGGCCTGCTGGTCCATAGTGTCGGAATTGTGATGCGAGTCGGAATCTCAGGCCGACCACCCGTAACCAATTTGTATTCGTCGGTGATATTCGTTACCGCTGCGGGGATCGTGATCGCCATCATTCTGGAACTGTTTAGTCGGATGAGCGTCGGTACGTTCCTTGGTGCAATAAGTGGAATCGGCGGATTGCTGTGGGCGCATTCGATGACCGTCGTGGATGGTGATACGTTTACGGTGATGGTCGCTGTTTTGGATACGACCTTTTGGTTGGCAACGCACGTGATCATGATCTCGTTGGGGTACTCGGCGACGTTCATGGCGGGGCTGATTGGCATGATCTTTTTAGTCATTTGGTTCTTCACGCCGGCCTTCAATGACAAGCCAACCAGACGGCTGTTTGCGAATATTCTGTACGGCGTGGTTTGCTTTGGTTTGTTGGCGAGTTTCTTTGGAACGGTTTTGGGCGGACTGTGGGGCGATGACTCTTGGGGCCGATTCTGGGGCTGGGATCCCAAAGAAAACGGAGCCTTAATGATCGTGCTGTGGAACGCTTTGATACTCCACTGCCGTTGGGGCGGGTTGGTAAAAGAACGCGGCGTCGCGGCACTGGCGATTCTTGGCAATATCATCGTGCTATGGTCGTGGAAAGGCGTTAATCTGCTGGGCGTTGGACTGCACGCTTACGCGGCCTCGGAAGACAAAACCATCAAGTGGATTTTGTTGGTGGGGCTGGTTCACTTGGTCATCGCTTGCACCGCGATGCTGCCGGCACGAGCAAAGTTGTTCGGTGATCGAACATGATTTAGGCACGTCAATTAGTTGGCAGATTAGGGCAGGGTGTGATGAGTTCAACGATCAAATGCGTTTCGTGCAAATAGCGAATCAACTTAGCTCCTGACGCCCAGGGGATCGTCACTTGCCCGATGTGTAAGATTCAGCAACCGGTGCCCGACAACCAAGGCCGGCATGCTCCCAGCCTGCCGGCTCAACCGATCGCGGTGCCGCAGGCCAGTTCGCCGCCTCCGCAAGCGGGAAATGGCGTCTCGCCGATAGGTCGTAGCACCGCGAATGAATCTCCGCCTCGCATGCAGCACGATTTCGATTCACCCAAAGGCGGTTGTGATTGCTTGCTGGCGGCTGTGTTGATTGCGGCTTCAGCAATGCCGCTGTTGTTGCTGGTTCTTCTGGTATTTTAGTGGCTGGCCCAATTGTTTCGCGGGCTTTATCGGTCGAGCGGGTGCCATGCTTCACGGCTTTGAGCCAAAGAGGAGCTACTGAGTGGCGGCATGCCTGTGCGTGCGATGCGGTTCTTGGAAAGCCGAATGGGAACACTCGGAAGCGAAATTAATGCGGCGTTGAAGGCTTGAGGTAGCGCTGTCAATTCACTCAGTCACTCCCGCGCGTTCGTGATGGTATTGTCCAGACCGCTGCGCCCCAATGGCTTGTGTGGGGTGGGAAGGGCCCGGGGCGCGGCCGTCACGTCGCTTAGAAGTTCGCGCCGGTGCCTTTGGTCAACGCCATGAACGCCGACTCAAGATTGACCTCTTCCTCCTGGAACAGATTCAAACGGAAGCCTTCACCGATCAGTTCGGTCGGCAGGTGGTCGTAGTTGGTGATTGCCTTCTTTAGCGTTACCGATAAAAATCCATCACCGGGCACGACGGATTCGGTGTCGTTGTGGCCATCCAAAAACTTCGCGGCTCGTTCAGCATCCTCGGAAACACCGATGTGCAAAATCACTTGATCGCGGACCTTGCGAATCACTTCGGTCACTTCGTCAGAGAAGCTCATTACGCCGCGGTCGATGATCCCGATCTTGTTGCAGACGTCGGCAAGCTCGGGCAAAATGTGGCTGGAAACAATGATCGTTTTTCCCGTCTTCCCCAGCCGCCGCAATAAGTTCCGCATCTCGATTCTGGCTCGGGGGTCCAAGCCGCTAAGTGGTTCGTCTAGTAACAACACCTGTGGATCGTGCAGCAAGACACGAGCTAAACCAAGCCGTTGCGTCTGACCGCGGGACAGCGTGTTGGCGAAAGCGTCGCGTTTGAAATCTAGGTCAACGATCTCAAGCATCTCGTCACATTTCTTCCGTCTGGCCGGACCTTTGATGCGATAGGCAGCCGCGAAAAACTCGAGGTACTCGATGACTTTCATGTCATCGTAAACCCCGAAAAAGTCTGGCATGTAACCGACCAGTCGGCGGATCTCTTTGGGCGCGTTGTAGATCGAGTGCCCGCAAACATAAGCCTCGCCCCAAGAAGGTTCGGTGAGCGTTGCGATGATTCGCATCGTCGTTGTTTTGCCCGCTCCGTTGGGGCCGATGAAACCAAACAAATCGCCTTGCTCTAGATCAAGCTCGATGCCCTTGATGGCGAACATGTCGCCATACTTTTTGGTTAAATTCTCGGTCTTGATCACGGGGTGATTTTTCCTATGGCTGGGATTTTCAAAGATTCTATCATGACATGCAACACGAAGTTTCGGAAGGTCGTGAGCGACAGAAGCTGGGTAAACTTTGTTGCTTTCTTGGGGGCAGAGTAGGGCGGTGGCAGTTGAAAAACCGCTGGTGGTACAGATTCTTTACGGCTAAGGGGATCGACGGGTTCACGCTATACTGGCCGTTGGTGAAATTAGCGGACCGGCGAGTGCCAAGCCTGTTTTTGGGAGCCAGCCTGTTTTGGGGAACCATTCAAGCCAGCACAACGATTTCCCTGTCCCGTGCCACCGCAGTGTTGGGGCAACGCTACGTCAATCTCGCACTAAAACAATCGCACTACGTCAATCAAAAAACTACCAAGCCATCATCCATGACCACGTCTTTCGAACAGTTAAAACAAATCACCGACGACAAGGGCGTCGAAGCGGGCTTGGATTTTCTCGAACAGCATGTTCGTCGCGACAAAGACTTCGCTCGACTGTTCGAGGTTTTGAAAATGCGAGTGCGGCACGGCATGGGGTTGCCGATTCTGTATTCGCGAACGCGCGATAGCCTGAGTGAGGCCGACCAACGACAATTAGAAGACGGGTTGCTCGCCGCCTGTCGTGAAGTTGGGACGTTGTTTTTAAAGCAAGGTGATTTGGCTCACGGTTGGAATTATTTGCAGCCAGTCGGTGATCGTGAATTGAACGAAAAACTGATTCGAGGCCTGAAGGTCGACGACCAGAACTCGGACGATGTGATTGAGGTCGCGGTTTCCCAGGGGGCCGCGCCGGCGTATGGGTTTCAGTTGCTGTTGCAACGCTACGGCACTTGCGACGCGATCACGACGTTTGATCAAGTTGCCCACGGACTGACGCTGGATGTTCAGCGCGAAATGGCAGCGACGTTGGTGTGTCATCTGTACGATGAACTGGTTGGCAACCTGATTAATTTGGTCACGGAATTGAAGCCGATTTCTGGTGAGATGCCGTCGTTGAATTCGATTTTGGAAAGCGGTAAATTGGCTCCAGAATCCGCGTGCGTGATCGACGCAACGCACTTGTCTTCGGTGGTGCGAATTTCGCGAATCCTTCAAGATCCAGAATTGATTCAAAGGGCTTGTGAGTTGTCCCGGTTTGGCGATAGCTTGGCCGATGATTTGAAGTACCCCGGCGAAGTGCCATTTGAAGATGTCTATCCCGATCACTTGTTTTATTACTCGGCAATCCTGGGGCAGGACGTCGACGCCGGGCTTGATCACTTTCGCAAGAAAATTGATCAACATGGGGCGCAGCAGTACGGCGGCATGGTGATTGAAACTTATGTCGAGTTATTGGCTCGTGTCGGTCGGAACGACGACGCGATCGATGTGTTGACCGAGCAATTGCTGGGAAGGTATCCTGCGATGGGGATCGCGCCGGAGGCACATGAGTTGGCGGAAACGGCCAAGCAAAAACAGAAGTTGCTAGAGCATTTTCAGGGTGCGTCTGACTTACTGGGGTTTGGGCAGGCGCTGTGGCACAAGCATCAGGATGAATGAGTTTTGCAAATTAGGAAGTCGCTATAATTGGTGGCCCGACGCGTCAGCGAGGAAATGTGGTGATGGGCTTCCAGCCTGTCATGCGCGCAATCAGACTGAAAGCCCATCTCCACATTGTTTAGTCTTCGCTAAAACATGCTAAATCAACGGGCCCGTCAGCGAGGATTTCCACAGCTTCCTCGCTAGCGCGTCGGGCTACCAGAGCACCCCGATAGTCGCCTTTCACTCCGTGAAGGAAGCGTTTGCATGGGCGAACAAGCAGGGCCGCATTTCTGCAAAGCTAAGGTGCGCCCGACGACTCTCGCGTCCAGGCACTCCAGTGCAGTTCTTTGGACAAACTTCGGCCTAGAAAAGTCGCCTGTTTGTTCGCAGCCAACCGCTTTGTGGGCGTCCACCGAAGGTATCGCTACTTTCACAGAGTGAAAGGCGACTATGGGTTCCTCGCTAGCGCGTCGGGCTTCCAGAGCACCCAGCTTCAAAGCTGATTTGCCCTGACGCAAGTATTGTGAACGTTGGTATTCCGGCAGGAAATTCGTGTTTATCAGTGTTCATGCGTGGTTTTAAAATCCCCCTTGGGTTCTGTGCCGGTCAGTTGCGTTTGGGTGACTAGGGCCGAGCGAGGGCAATGGTCGCCGACGCCTTCCGCGTGGCCGTTAAGCTTGCCGACCAAAACAGAGCACAAAAAAAGGCAGCCACGAAAACGTGACTGCCTTTGGTTTTTTTATGGGCTGTTTAAAGCTTACAGCAAATCGGCAACGTCTTCGCGTTCGCCTTTAAGTTCTGCGTAAGTTGCGTCCATTTTCTCGCGGCTGAATGCGTCGATTTTGAGACCTTGTACAATCGAGTAGTCGCCGTTTTCGCAGGTGCACGGGTATGAGTAGATCACGCCTGGCTCGATGCCGTAGCTGCCATCGCTTGGTACGGCCATCGAAACCCAATCGCCCTGGGCGGTGCCCATCACCCAAGTACGAATGTGATCGATTGCTGCGTTAGCTGCCGAAGCGGCGCTGGAGGCACCACGAGCTTCAATGATCGCGGCGCCGCGTTTTTGAACGCAAGGGATGAAGGTGTCTTTGTACCAATCGTCGGCTACCAATTCCGATGCAGCTTTGTCGCCGATTTTCACGTCGCTGATGTCCGGGTATTGAGTGGCTGAGTGGTTGCCCCAGATGGTCATGTTGGTGATCTGGTCCGAGGGCGTACTGGTTTGCGTCGCTAGTTGACTGATGGCTCGATTGTGATCCAGTCGAGTCATCGCGTGGATGTTGCGAGGGTCGATCTTTGGTGCGTTGGCGGCGGTGATCAATGCGTTGGTGTTGGCAGGGTTGCCGACGACCAAAACTTTGATGTTCGGATTGGCGTTGTCGTTGATCGCCTTGCCTTGAGCGGAAAAGATCTTTGAGTTTGCGGTCAGCAAGTCTTTTCGCTCCATGCCTTTACGGCGTGGCATCGCTCCAACGAGCAAAGCGTAGTCGGCGTCTTTGAAGCCAACGTTCGCGTCGTCGGTTGCGACAATGCCGGCCAGCAATGGGAAGGCACAGTCGTCAAGTTCCATCACGACGCCTTGCAAGGCCTCCAGGGCAGGCGTGATTTCCAATAGCTGCAAAATCACGGGTTGGTCAGGACCAAGCATGGCTCCCGATGCGATGCGAAACAGCAGCCCGTAGCTAATGTTTCCTGCGGCTCCTGTGACAGTAACGCGAACGGGAGTTTTCATAGTGTGTCCTTGAGAATTCAAATTGATCAATGGAATCATCTTGGCGGAAACCAAACTGGAATCGGCCAAAAAATACAAACAGGAAATATCCACCGGGCGGCGGTTTTATTCAAGCCTTAATCACTGTTGATGGCGTGGTTTGTATCGGTTTCTTGGCAGTTTGCAGGTTGTGAGAGCGGTTCGGAAGTTTCGCTCAAACGCTATTCGAAACCTGAGACATCGATCTGGTCCGGCAGGCTGTCTAGAATCGACTCTGAAGAACGAGCTTGTTTTTTATTGAAGACGCGGAAGTAGGCGTACATGAACGCGATCAGAACAGCGATGCCTCCGAACACCCAAGTCACCAAGTGCTTGATCCACGAAGACGTTTGGACGACTTCAATGTTTTGGGTGATGATCAGTGGGCTGATTGTGCCCGAAGTGTTTGCCTGCCGATTGATTTCAGAATCGTATTTCCAGATTCGAAAAAAAGTACCGTCGACTGAGATCGCGTTGCCCTTGATTTTATCCACAGAAAAGCCGTGGGGAAGTTCGGTGGCGCAGATGGTGACCGGGAAGCGATTGTAAACCGCTTTGGCGGGCCCGTTGGCAGTCTCCTCCGTCAGCACGATTGCTTGGTTCAAATCGGGAAACAGAAACAATTGGTAAAAGTGATCGATGCCGAATCGCTCACGCTTGTCAGGATCGGTGACTTCCACCCGCGTGCAAGCTCGGCAACGAGCCAGCAGTTCGACTCGCGCGCCGATGTTCTCGGTTGACTTGGCGATCACGGTTTTGATGGGGACTGCTGGTGGGCGAGTTTCGGAGGTGCCGACGGTGGTCAGCATTTGGTAAAACGCATCGGCGTCCTTGGTGCCCAAGGGCTTGCCGTTGCATGACTTAACGGTATCCAACTGCGACACATCGAAACCGGTCGAAGCTAAAGCGACCAATTGCTTGCCGGCAACAGATTCTGTTTGAGGGAACCATGCCAAGCGGTCGGCGATGAACACAAGCGTCGGCTGGTCGCCGATTAACGCTCGGCAGTAAAGCAATCCGGTGACTTGAACGGGCGTGTCGATTTTGGTTTCGAGTGGCAGTTGGCTGGGAATGGAGCGGACGAGAATCGTGCAGGGGACGGGGGTGCCGGTTGGATCGGTTGCCACTGCGGTGCAGCGGTAGAGTCTGCCGATGGAATCCGAGGTTTGCGGCGCGCCGGCGATCGTGACCGGTTCGACGTTGGTCAGGTTTGCTGAAAACCGAAACAGCCAAAAACGCAAGTCGGCCGTTTCGTCACGGGCGTCGGTTAAGCTGACGTCTTTCGAAAAGGCAGCAAAGCGGTCTAATGTTGTCGGCGATGCTTTACGCAATCGGTACAGCATGCTGACGGCCGTTTTGGCTTGAGGGTCCAGCGGCAAGTCGTCTTTGGTGTCGAACGACGTGCTGGCCGACATCCCCGACAGCTCGCGCGCGCTGTCGTCTTGGACTTGCATAGCGGATGCAGGGAGCGTGGCTGCGATGGCGAGCAAGTTGAATGCGACAACCGTCAGCATCGCCCAGCTTCGGTAGGCAATGCGGGGGAGGTTTTGCAAATTAAGTGATGTCATCTTCGTGCTCCGAGATCGCTTGGATCTGTTCTAAGTCGTTTTTGATCGAGGGATTGTCTTTTAAGTCACCTAAAAATATGTTCAATTCTTCTTGCGATTTTTTGCTGGGCAAGCGTTTTCGGTTAACGGTTGATCGGACGGCATACCAAACGACGCTAACGGCCACCAACGGAATCAACGCCAGTAAGCCTGCCATTAGCTTGGGGCTGAGTTTCCATTTTAAAGCCGGGTGGTCGGTGACCGGCGGTTTCATTTCAAATCGGTTTGCCAAAATCAACGGGCTGTAACGCACGCGGTCGGTCGCTTGATACGTGCGGTTTTTGAAAAAGATACCGCTGATCTTAGCTAGCCATTGGTAGTCTTTGAGTTCCGCTTGAGTGTGAGGTAGTTGCTCGGGCGGGTTCAAGCAGTAAACGCAGTACGGGCCTGCATCGGAGTCGGCGGGTTGAACCCAGAGAATGTAATAGTTTTGTTCTTCGTCGCCAGTATTTGGGCCAACGATGGAGCTGTCAGGATTCGCGCGGCGAGTTTCGATGCTGCGGACGAATCCGTTTACGGTGATCGCGTCGCCGCGAAACTCTTGTGGCTGGCCGGCCAGTTGGATCCGCGTCACGTAAGCTGGTTTGCCGATTTGGGATTGGTGGATCCGGTTCCAGCAACGTTTCCAGGCAACGGTGTCACCGGTCCACCCAACAGCGGTCTTGTCTTGGACGAGATTCAGGGCATCGATGTCTAGGTGGCTAAGCAAGCTGGCCATGGCTTGTTGTTGCCGCAGCGTGATGTCTTCCGCGGCTTTCGATGCTGCCAAGGCGGGCGAGATTTGATTTTGCCAAAGCTTATTGGCTTCGAAATAGTTTTGCGAAACTTGCGATCGTTTTTCGGAGGCTTGAGGTAGCGACGCGATTTGGTCGAGGCTTTTGTTACTGAAAGCGTCTCTTCGTTTTTCAGCAAGATCGATCAGCTTAGCTTGGGCCTGGCTTGCAGGTGAGCGAGTTGCCGGTTGGTTGCCGCTCAGGGCTTCCAGTAAGCTCATCCATTCGAGTTGTTCGGTCGTTTTAAGGTTTGCAAAAAACGAAGTCCAGAACCTGCCCGAGTCGGTTGGCAATTCGGTTTGCTGGTGCCCCTGCGAAAAAGGCGCCGTGGCTGATGCTTGTGCTAGTCGGATGACGGGGGTGTTGAGAGGTGCTGGTGACGGGCGAGCGGATTTGTTTGTGGGATCGGCCGCGACACTGGCAGCGTTAGCACGATCGCTGTTCGGGCTGGCGTTGGCATTGGTGTTGTTAGCGTTAGTTTTGGCTGCGACTTTTGGCGTGCCGCTATTGTTATTTTCTTCGCGAGGACCAGCAGGGGCCTCGAATCCCATCCAAGCCCAGTTCTCCGGCTTGCCGGCTTCCTTCATTGAGTACAGCACCATGACTAACATTGCGGTCAGCGTGAGCATTTTTCGGACCAAGCCGCTGTTGTAGGGTTTGGGCTGAAAGGTCGATTGCGGTTTGGTGTTGGTTGGTTTTTCAGGCATCGGTTCGGATGGGCCTAGGTTTTTAGATGAATTCTTTAGAGCTTTGGGGGGCGTTTCTGGTGTTAGCAAACAGTGGGCCGTACAGTAGTCAGAATCGGAAATCTTTCGCCTGCGCTGATTCTATCTTTTTATGCGGCATTGCAAATCATCGCGAATGGGAAAAATGTATGTTGCAGCTCCGTAAGATGATTGTCGATATAAAAAAACTGGGCTACAATCGAATTAAGCTTTTGAAGCAAATTTGACTGTCAAGTTAGGCAGTTACACGATTCATGCAATGCGGAAAGTTGGAGACTCAATGGGACTTGCATCTAAAACATGTCGAACGGTCGCGATTTGTTTAGTGACCTGCTTGATTGGGGCTCAGGGGTTGATCGCCGACGAACCTGCTGCTCGTTTTGTCAGTGCGCTACGCGAAAAAGGCTACTACGACATCGCGATCGAGTACCTTGAAAAAGCCAAAAACAATCCGAACGTTGCCGGCGAGTATCGCAAACGTATTCAGTTTGAGAAAGCCACCGTCTTAATTGAACAAGTTGCACAGCTTAAAGACCGCAAACAAGTCGACGCTCAACTCGACACCGCTCAGCGGCTTCTGAAAGAATACGCTGCCAACAATAAATCGCAAGTTGAGAATGCACGGACGCTTTCGTTTCGTAGCCGTTTACTTTCCATGCGAGCTGACGTTTACTTAAAAGAAGCCAAAGCGGAACAGCTGACCGAGGGTGAGCGAGACAAGATCAGGAAGCAGGCACGAGGGTTTTTGGAGGAGTCGCTCGAATCCACCGAAGGTGCCTTGGCGGCTGGCAAGATTTTGCTGGACCCAAAAAGTAAGCGCGGAATCAAGGAGAAAAAAGGCGACGCGGAGGCCGCTGAACTTAAACGAGAGATCCGCAGCATCTATAGCGTGATGGTCGTGCAGCGACCGTTTAATGCTGAGCGGATGGCGAGTACGTTTCCTGAGCGGTCTCCTGAGCGAAGGGGATTGCTGAAGGCCGCGGCGGGGAAGTACAAGGAAGTTACCGAAAGTAAATTCGCCAATACCGTCCCAGGTGTGCGAGCCACTTTGAGGGCGGGACTGTGCTACCAGCAACTGGGGAAGCACAAAGAAGCTCTGGATTTCTTTAGGCAAGTCATGTCGCGTGAACGATCTAGTGTGATTGATTCGCTGCAGAAACAAGCCTTTGCGGCCGCGGGCGATAGTTGGCAAAAAACAAAACCCTATCCTGCTCGGTCAGTTATCTCGCAGCTTGAACCGGTTGTCGAAAATCTTTCGCGAGCTGAAAAGCGAGACCCCCAGTGGCTACGAGTCATCATGGAGCTGGGGATCGCGAATTACACGAAGTCGCAAGAGATTAAAAGCGAGGATTCAGCCAAGTCAAAGAAGGTCTTGCGAGAAGCGGGCCGGTTGGTACGCGACGTGACTCGTACCAAGAACCCTCATCGCGAGCGCGCAAGGAAGTTGTTGGAGAAGTGGAATGTGCCGCTGATCGAATCGGCTGACTTGTCGGAAGAAACCAAAGAGATTGGATCGTTTGCCGATGCGGTTGAACTTGGCAGCGACGAGATGTCAAACATCGAGCTATTGTATAGTGAGCTTATTCAAGCACGAAATGAATTAAAATCTGATCCCAAGCAAACGGATGCTGCGACGGTCGCAGAACTAGAGAAGCGGTTGCGAGACGAGTCTGACAAGACGATTTCAGTGTTTAATAACGCGATTGCGCTGGCCAATTCTGACTCGTCGGTTGACGAGGTCAATTTGTGTCGTTTCTATCAATGCTTTTGCTATTTTGTCACTGGTCGGCATCTGGAGGTTTCGATCGTCGGGCAGTACCTGTTGAAGCAACACCCAAACGATGCTGGCACCAAGTCGGCAGTCGGTTTGCTGATGAAGAGTCGCTCAGTTGCCTTTGCCGCTGCTCCCAAAGACGACAACGACGCGGAGCTTCAATCGCTCAAAAATACTGCATTGGAAGTCGCCAAACGCTGGCCGGGGTCGGCTGAGTCCGGTGGTGCGATTAGCGAGTTGATTCAAATCGAGCTTCGTGCGGGCAACATGCCTCAGGCGGTTGAGCTGATGAGTCGCTTGCCTGACGACAGCGTTCAGCGGCCCATACTGTCAGCGATGATGGGCCAGCGGCTTTGGAGCGCCTACCAAGTCGATATTCGGGATCCGAAGGCCCGAAGTAATACCAACCAGATGAACAAAAAGCTTGATCAGGCACTGCGGTTTCTGAAGGTCGGGGCAGAAACTGCCAAGCCGGATGCAATCAGCTTTTCAGATGCGGTGACCGGATTGAACTTGGTCGATGCTCTGCTGGCCAAAGGCGAAACAAAACAAGCGTTGCAAATGCTTGGCTCGCCCTTGGGGCCAGGCACAGTACTTAAGTCGCGTAGTCCCGGCGTGTTTGGCAGTCCCAAAGCAGCTTCTTACAAACGCAATGCTTACAGTGTGACGATCAAGACCTACTTGGCAATGCTCGCGATTGCCGATGACCAGGAGCAATGGCTAGGGAAATGCAATGGCCTGATCTTGCTGATGGAAGAAGAAGTAAAGGCAAGTGGAAGTGAAGCCGCCAAGCGACAGTTGACCGCGAGCTATTACTTGATCTCGGTCGAACTAAAGAAACGGTTTGATGCGACGAACGATCCGAAAACAAGATTGCAATTGGCAAAGGCTCTCGGTGAGTTCTTGCCGTCGATCGAACGAAATTCGACTAAGAACGGTCGAGTGTTATTGAAAGTTGGATCCGCATTAATGTCGATGGCGACCGCGGTTTCAGAGGATGGCGCGGGAAACCAATCCAAGCCGATGTTCGTCAAAGCATCAAAGGCGCTCAGCAATGCAGAACGATTAGGGTTTGCTGGAGACAAGCAAGAACCACAATTGAAGCTTGAGCTTAAGCGGCAGAGTGCTTTGGCTCAACGCGGGGCAGGGCAGTACGAGCAGGCCGTCAAGAACTTCGTTGAGATTTTGAAAACATCCAAGTCACTGCCGATTCAAATCGATGCCGCATCGACGCTTCAGCAGTGGGGCAAGTCGGGAGCGTTGTCGGTTCAATTGGCTCAAGCCGTTAACGGCGCGGGGCGTTACGAGGGAGCTAACGGACGCGCAACGAATGCGATCTGGGGCTGGAACAAGCTGATGCGTTTGACGCAGGCCGATAAAGCGAAGTATCGCGAACAGTATTACACGGCCGCTTTTGGAATCGCCGAAGCCATCTATGAACAAGGCAAAGCGAAAAAGAAAGACGCGAGTAAGACGGCTCTCAAGCGTATCGAAAAAGAGAGAACGGCTTCCCCCGATTTCTTGGGTTCGGAAATGTGGAAGGAGAAATTCGATGGGTTGGAAAAAAGGATTGAAACTGGTGGCTAAATCGAACTTGCACGCCCCATGCTCACTCGGGTGACTTTGCTCACCGGCTGAGCCTTCTTGTCGAACTGCTTTTCATAACGTCGTGTTTTAAAATTAATTTAACTTCTTTAAATCAAGCATGAACAAATATTCAGAATCATTGATCGTCTGCTTTACGCTTTGCCTTGCTCTTTTGGCAATTCCAGCGATCGCCCAAGATGCGGTCTACGTCAATAAAGTTGGTGGTGGCACGTCCAGTGTCAAAGGCAAGATCACTCAGATGACGCCCGAAGGCGTGACCATCGATGGGAAAAATTTCGAGGCCAGCAAGGTGAGTCGAATTTCTGTCGGTAAAGAACCGACGGCCGTTAATCGCATGCGAGAGGAAATGGTCGACGGCCAGTATGCGAACTGCTTGGCAGGACTTGCGAAACTGAAAAATGTGCCTGATGAACCGCTGCTGCTGCAAGAGATTGAGTTCATGAAGGCGTTTTGTTCGGCTCGGCTATCGCTGACGCAAGGAGCTGTGTCTCCGGAAGTGGCAGGCAAAGCCGTTAAAGGGTTTTTGGCCAAGTATCCTAATAGTATTCACACCTATCCTGCGACCGAGCAGTTTGGTCGCTTGGCCTATTCGATTGGGAACCCAAAGCTGGCAGCGTCAGAATTTGAGAAGCTTCGAGTCGCGAAGTGGGAAGAGTACCGGATGCGTGGGCAGTTTTTGCATGGACGAATGATGTCCGTGCTCGGCCAGCCAGGGAAAGCGAAAGCTGACTTTGATGCAATTTTGAAGCAAAGTTCGAACAGCGACGAGTCAGATCGATTCAAGCTTCTCGCTCAATGTGAACAAGCTCGAATTGAAGGGCTCACAAGCGGTGGGGCTGCCGCCCTGGAAAAGCTCAATAAGCTCGTCAAAAATGAAAGCGACGATAACGCGGAATTGTTTGCTCACCTTTATAACGCGATGGGGGCGATCTATGAGAAATCGGGGAACCTCAAAGAGGCTCGTGACGCTTACTTACACACTCAACTGCTTTTTAGCAGCGTGGAAGATCCAGCAGCAGAAGCGTTGTATCGGCTGTCTAAAATATACGTGGACTTAGAGAATCCCAAGCGAGCCGGTGAAGCCAAACGCGAGCTGCAATCGAAGTACCGTAACTCATACTGGGTTAAGAAAGGCAGCTAGGCCCTGTTTCAAAGGGATGCGTTCAACCGAACGCTCGGCCCGCTTGAGGGCCGAGTTGAATCCTTTGCTAAAACGAGTATCCGCTAATAAAGCGTTAGTAATTAACAGATAAAAGCCGCGGTAGAAGAGGGATTTCTATTCGGTAGTGACATTTTCCTGCTTCGGTTTATGATGAAGTGACGAAAACAACGCGATTTGTTTCCTGCCTAAGCCATTTCCAAACCAAAAAAACAATTTAACATCGCCGGTAGATGAAAATTCGCTGGCATCTGTGGAGATTAAATTAGATGAATTTTGAATTAGGTTCAGTCGCATTCTTGCGTCGATTGACTTGCTTTTGGCTGCTCGTAGCATTGGTTGTTGGTACCTTCACCGTTGCGGCTCCGCAGTTTGACAGCTCTGCGGTGGCAGTTGCACAAGAGGACGGCGCGGCTGCAGCTCCACCCGCCGAAGCGCCTGGCGGCGATGAAGTAAAAGAAGCTAAGTCGGCTCTGGGCTGGTTGATGGAAGCGTTGGGGATTTACTTGTTTGTGTTCCTGCTGATTTCCGTTGCCCTTGTCTCGTTGATCATCATGAACTTTTTGTCCGTGAGACGATCGGTGGTTTGCCCGCCGGACTTGATCGACGGATTTCAAGCTCACTTGGACGAAAAGCAGTATCAAGAAGCTTACGAGTTAGCGAAAGCCGACGAGTCGTTTTTGGGGAACGTACTTTCGGCAGGCCTGTCGAAAGTATCCACGAGCTACAAGCACTCCATTGCCGCGATGCAAGACATTGGTGCGGAAGAGAACATGAAACTCGACCACCGAGCCAGCTACTTGGCGTTGATCGGAACCTTGGCTCCGATGATTGGTTTGCTGGGGACCGTTCATGGAATGATCGAATCGTTCTACACGATCGCGACCGCCGGTACTTCGCCTGATGCTAACAAGTTGGCTGAAGGTATTTCGACCGCGTTGCTGACAACTTTGGTAGGGCTGTTGATTGCTATTCCTGCAATCGCGGCCTACAACATTCTCAAGAATATGATCCAAAAATTGGTTCTGGACGTTGGTATTACTAGCGACAGTCTAATGGGACGCTTTGAAAAAGTCGGCTCAAAATCCAGCTCCAAAAAGTAAGCACCGATGAAATTCAGTAAAGCTAAGTCCTCCGAGATTCTCGAAGGCGATCTCACTCCGATGATCGATATGACTTTCCAGTTGATCGCATTCTTTATGCTGTTGATCAACTTTTCTGAAGTCGATCGAGCGGAAGAGATTTCGCTGCCAACCAGCGTATTGGCCGTTCCGCCGTCAGCCCCGCCAGACTATCAGATTATTTTGAATCTTGAGCCCGGTGGTATGGTGATTTTCGCAGGCGAGCGAATTCCGATCGAAGAGATCTCACGGGAGTTAGGGTTGGAAGTTAAATCCGCAGCTCGTGAAGGCGTTTACGAGCCGGGGGATATCTCCGTGGTGATTCGGTCACACGAAAACACCGAAACCGGCACCGTTCAAGATTTGATTTCTGTCTGCCAAGGTCAGGAGCTCGAGAGTTTCGCGCTGCGTGTTTTAAATAAGGTCAATTGAATGCCACGTTTAGAAGCTGAAGAATCTGAAGAAATCAAATTGAACATGACGTCGATGATCGATATCGTGTTTCAGTTGTTGGTTTTCTTCGTCATGACCTTTAACCCTCCTCAGTACGAGGGTGACTTCTCAGTTAAAATGCCGTTGAGCTCTGATGCTCCCGCCGATGATATTATCGAACCGCCGACTGTGATTAGCGTGAAGCTTTCAGCCGCGTTGGATGGGGCGTTAAGCAATATTTTGGTGGACAGCGTTCCTGTGGACCAAGTCGATTTGTATGGCGGCTTGACCAAGGTGATCGAATCGAAGCTGGCAAGCGAAGGCGACCCAGACAAGGCTCACGAGACGGAAGTCGATTTTGACATCGCCCGAGAACTGAAGTATTCCTATACCGTCGCCGCGATCGAAGCGGTCTCAGGTAAAAAGGAAGGCGACGTGGTGACGAAGCTGATCAACAAGATCAAGTTTAAAGACAACTCTGAGAAGATACAGTAAGCGTTTATTCCAGCTTGTTGATGTAAGAAGCTTCGGCTGCGTGGTTTTTGCCAAACGCGTTCGAATCGTTTAACCGATAGCCTGCAGGCATCGGCGGATTATCTAGCCATTACAAGTGCGGTCGCCTTCGGCTTGCCCGTTAGACACTGGGAGTGCTCCGGCTAATTGGTCGCTCGATTTTTTATGAGCCACGAATGTCGCCTTGTACTCCGTAAAAGAGCGTGCTTTCCTAGAGAGGCTGGCATTGACTGCCGTTCTCAAAATCGGGGCCAGAAAGTCATTCTTGAAACCACCCCTTAAAGCCTTAAGGTTGATTTCAATTTCGGTGAACCGCTACAAAACGAATTCTCAAAATTGACATTTTGATTAAATGTCAGCCTTGCAGTGCAAGGCGACTATTTGCGTGTGACTAAATCAACAGGCCTTAGGTGGTCAGGCCCAGGGCGAACAGGTTACGGTTGCTGCCCGTTGGCACATTTCTTCAGCCGAGACTGGATGTTTTTTAGGATTTGTTGTTCCAGCAACACGTCGCGACCAAGCGGGATCCAACCTTTGTTGCTTTGTGTTAACTGTGGAAGATCTTCGTCGATATCGAGCGTGTTGTCATGCCGAAGGATATCGCCAGTGATTCCCGATCCGACCGGTTGCTGCAGGTCTTCGAGTTCTTTGAAGACCTGTAAGTCAATTTGGTAGTGATCGCCTGCGGGGACGACGCGTACTTTTGCGAAACGGCGAACCGTCTGCAGAGTGGCATGAAGCCGTTCAAAACCGGGCAGCGAATCGCGGCGCCACGGCTCTAGCAGAGTACTGCCGATTTTCGGATGAGTCTCGATGCGGCCTTCGGATAGGATCCCATCGTGCATCCGAATTCGCTCTTCGCGAAAAATGCGAAAGTAATCGTCTAGTTCGTCGCTAATCTGTTCCATCACCAACCAGCGATCCAACATCGGCACGGCTAACGGGTTGGCAACTTCCTGTGCCGGGATCGGCTGGCTTTCTAACCCCGAAAACGAGCGAAAGGCTTGGCAGCCGGTGCCGCATAGGATCATGCAAACGATCAGCAAAACGGAAGCCCGCTGCATCAGCAAGGAACGGGCCCACGTGGTTAACAAAAGCAAGTAAGTTTTTCGAGAGTCTGGCATTGCGGGCAGCCGAACATGAAACGGATTAACGGGCGGTAGTTTGAAAAAATGCCGGTCTCGGTTCAAGGTCAGAAATGCTAGCAATCCCTTGGCAATACGTAGCGTCTCGGGACCAGCACGAAAAAAGGGTTTCTATCGATTCGATAGAAACCCTTTTTAAAGTGGGGGTGACAGGAATTGAACCTGCACGTCCAAAGGACACTAGATCCTAAATCTAGCGCGTCTGCCAGTTCCGCCACACCCCCATGGTCAGCGAGAGGGATTATATCGTCAATCTGCGGCTCATGAAAAGACGTATATTCAATTTCAATTCCAATTTTTGCAAACCTCTTTCGCTCGTTTGCCGCTCGTCTGGGACGGTGAGGAAGATTTTGAGGGATAGAAGCCGTCTGGGGCCTCTGATGCCCGTTTTACTGAGGAGGAACCTTGATAACGATGCTTAACCGATATCGGTAGCTGGGCCTCACGCTGTTGCGATTCAGGAACCCGATGAGACGCTCAAGCGAGCGTAAGGTTCGTGTCGAAACAGAGGCTATGGCTAATTTTCGTGGCCCTGAGAGGCGATGCGGACGTGTTGGCATCGATCCACGGTTCCGATGCCGCAAAACCGTGGCTATCGCCTGCTACCTCCAAGACGGCTAACAACGATTCGGCTAACAACGATTTTTTAAATCCAACTCAATCAACAAGCCTCTGGCTCCGTAACGGCCAATAAGATCCGCACCATTGCCGGTTACCTTATCCAGTTCGTGTAAACTGAACCCCAATGCAGCCTCAATCCAAAATCCAGCGGACGCACAAGCAAGGATCGCCTAACTTGGTGATGGCTTGGCCGGTGCGTGTGTGCTTGGGCTCGTTGGCCTGGCTGCTTTTGTTGATCAACTTATCGGTCACTGGGGTGGGGCAAACGCCGTCGCCGGCCGCCACTGCCGAAACGTTCTCCGGCACAATCACCGAGGTGAAGCCCGGTGAGCTTTCGGTTCGTTTGAAAAACGGCCAGGTGCAAAGCTTCGCAATTCAAGACTCGTCCACTCGCGCCGTCTCGATCGCCGGAGAGGCTTACAACATCCCCGCCGATATCGAAATCACCGGCGATCTGCCGATGGATTTGGTCGAACGCGGTATGGTGGTGCGGTTCAATGCTCGATGCAACATGGCGGGACAGTCCGAGGGGAAAGTTCGGTCCGCCCAGTTGGTTAACGACTCGGTCAACAACTCGGCATCCGGTAATGCCCCCGCCAACGCCACGGCTCTTTCAACAAAGCAACCAACCAGCCCGCTGAAGTTCGAATTCTTAGAGCGACCCACCAGCGACACGGCCTCAGTAAACGTCGAGGTCGTCGGCCGGGTGGTCAGTTTCGCCGCGAACAAACTCCACCTGCAAGTTCAAACCGCGCGGTGGGCGCCGCAAGGCCGAATTACGTTTGAGTTTACCGCCGATGCCAAGCTGGCGATGCGAGAGTCTTCGTTGGATCGAGTCGTGCCGGGGGACTCGGTGCGAATCGGTCAGGCGCTTGCTTTTGAAACCGGCGAAAGAATCATTCAACGCATTCGAATTCAAGCTGCCGGAAAACGCGATTCGTTGACAAATTCGTTTCATGGAAAACTAGAAAATAAGTTTCGGCATTTATCCAATCAGCCGTCCGAGCCACGAGAGGTCCGATCGGCTCATTTCGTTTTACAGACTGACCTGTCCGATCGAAGTGCCAATATTTTGCTTGCCAAGCTGGAGCGGATGCATGAGCTGGTTAGCGGTTACTTTCGTCGTCAACCGCGGTCTGCGATTGAGTGTTATATCGTACGAGATATCGAGAACTGGCCGACCGAACTGGACGATACGGCAGCCAAGCAAATCCGTGCGGGGTCGGGGATCACGATTAGCCAGTCACTCGCCGGGCAGACTCGGCCGGTCGTTTACACTTGTGGTGACCACGCGATTGCGCAGCACGAAGCGGTGCACGCGTTTTGCATTCAGACCTTCGGCGGGCTCGGGCCGGTCTGGTATTCCGAAGGGCTGGCCGAGATGGGGCAGTATTGGAAGCAGGGAGTGCGAGCGGTAAACATCGATCCGATTGTGATCGGCTATCTAAAAAACGCTCCCCAGAGCAAGCTGGCCGATATCGTTGCCGAAGGCCAGATCACGGGTGATTCTTGGCAGGCTTATGCTTCGCGGTGGGCGATCTGTTATTTGTTGGCGAACAACCCTAACTATGCCGCTCGGTTTAAAACCTTGGGGATCAATTTGATGACCGGCCAAGCGGATTCCTTGGAGGAGGCGTATGCAAAACAGTTGAAGCAAATTTCTTTTGAGTACGAACTGTTTTTGCAGCATCTTGGAAATGGCTATCGAGTTGATTTGTGCCGTTGGGATTGGCAGACGGAAGCGAAAGGTCTAACCGCCGAGGGCCAATTGGATTGTAACGTGAAGGCGCGGGCGGGTTGGCAGGCAACTGGGTTGCTGGCGGAGGCGGGGCAGGCGTACGATTTCGCCAGTCGCGGACAGTGGAAGATCGATTCACAAACCGAAGTGAGCGCCGACGGTGACGGTGCAGGGCAGGGGGCTTTGATTGGCGCGTGGCTGAATGATTATCAGCTGAGCAAGCCGTTTGAGTTGGGGGCGCGAGGAAGGTTCGTCGCTGCGCAGGACGGCGAGCTGTTTGTTCGTTGCCGTGATGCTTGGGAAAACCTGAGTAATAACGCTGGGCAGGTGAAACTGTATTTGCGGAAGTCGAAAGAGTGACGGCGAGAAATTCGGTACGATGGCTGTCGGCAGGACCGTGAAGGTCGGTGTGGATCGGTGGTTAACTCTATTGCATCGCTCTACTGTGTTTTTAGCTGCGGATTTTTATAGCTCGGCACCGATCATGAAGCAGCGACCACAGACTTGTTTAATCGACATCAACATCGACCCAAACCAGATGGTGGTCGCTGGCATGGTTTAGTTTGGTTGGATCGTTGTCTGGCCAAAAGACGCCAGACTTTTTGATCTGCAATGTTTTAGACGGCAGGCAGTAGTCCAGCCGAAGGTTGCCGGTTCTCCGGTCGTCGAAATCGCCGGTGTCAAATTTCGGATCGCTTTTGTGCTTTAGGTTTTTGAGCCCTTGAGCGGACGCAGCTGAGGTTGCTCCACTGGATTGTGGCGTCTGCTGTTGGTTGATCAATGGGTGAGCGGTTAGCTGAGCTGCGGCAGTGGGTCGGCTGTCGCCGTCGTTCGGATCGGAGTTCATGTCGCCAGCGATCACAAAATGACTGTCCGCCGGCAAGCCGCCTTTAACGCCATGGTCGTCGTACAGGTAGTGTGCTTTACCGGGCGTCACGTAATCGGCGAACATTCGAATCTCGTCGTGATTCCGGCGACCGTTACGGTCTTCAGCGGTGTCAAACACAGGGGGAGTCGGATGGGCGACTAAGAAATGAATCGTCTTGCCGTTGATGTCAATTGGCACGTCCCAATGACTCTTGGATGATAACCGGAAAATCGCCGTTGCCGGGGCCGAGTAGAAAGGTTCATTCGTGCCAGCCTTTTGGGGCATCAAGTTTCCGGGCATGTCTTTCCAAAGAAACGTTTGGAAGGTTCGGACTTGGTTTGGTTGAATTGGAAACTTGGACAAAACCACCATCCCGTACTGGCCGGGAAACTGACCGTACCCGAAAGCATCGCTGCCGGAGGTTTCGATTTTGTTGTCGCCATTGAGGTCAGCACCTGATGGCACCCCGGTATTCACCGGGGCCAAATAGACGTGTGGATACTGGATCGGTGGCTGCGATTTTTGGGAAACGCCCAGCAAGTTCTTTTGAAAGGCTTTGATCGCCTTGCCGCCTGCGTCGTAGTCGAATTCGTTTAGCAGCAGCACGTCCGGGCGGACGCGTTGGATTACCTCCGCGACGCTTCTTGGTTGGACTTTGGGTGTTTCAGTGTTTAGGTCTTTGGTCAGCTTGCCGGCCGACGAACGGTGGAAGGAAACATTGAAAGTGGCAAAGCGAACGGTGTCAGAGTTCTTGGCTAGATCGTCATAGTTGTTGTGCGATGCAGCAATGGGGGTGGCTTGAGCGAACGTTTGGTTGGCAGTTGCAATTGAAAGAAGGAGGGTCAGCAGCGTCGCGGAGAAGCGAGACGCTGAATGAAGGTTGATTGTGATTCGCATTGACATTGGGTAGGCTTCTGGAAAGTGGAAGCACCATCGCCACCTACGAAAAAAGCCGATGTCGGATGACTTCGGCTTCACGAGGGGCAGTGGCGATGTGGTCAAGTGCTACAAGACTACGCTTCGAATTTCTTGATTACGATGGAAGCATTGTGGCCGCCGAAACCAAAACTGTTGCTCATCGCGTACTTGATCTCGCGAGTCTTCGGCACGTTAGGCGTGTAGTCCAAATCGCATTCCGGATCCGGCGTATCCAAGTTGATCGTCGGCGGGATGGTTGACTCTTGCATTGCTTTGGCCGTTAGCACTAGCTCGATTCCACCACTGGCTCCCAGCGAGTGGCCGAGCGAAGACTTGGTGCTGCTGATGCTGACCTTGTAGGCATCGTCGCCAAAGACGCGTTTGATTGCTTTGGTTTCTGCTTTGTCGCCCAGCGGCGTGCTGGTGCCATGAGCGTTGATGTAATCAATCTCTGAAGCCGAAATGGCCGCGTCATCCAGGGCGGCTTGCATTGCCGCAGCGGCTCCGGTGCCATGTTCGTCTGGCGAGGTGATGTGGCCTGCGTCGCATGAAGTACCAAAGCCAGCGACTTCCGCCAAAATCGGTGCGCCGCGTTTTTGAGCGTGTTCGAGTTCTTCAAAGAACAAAATCCCGGCACCTTCAGCAAACACAAACCCGTCTCGACCTGAATCGAACGGGCGGCTGGCTTTGGTTGGATCTTCTTTGTCGGGCGAGAGTGCTCGCATGTTCGCAAACGCCGAGTGGGCTAGTGGGCTAAGTGCCGCTTCGGTGCCGCCGGTTACAACAAAGTCGCATAGATTGGATTGAATCAGCTTGAACGCGTTGCCCATGGCGTTGGTGGCGCTCGCACAGGCGGTCGCGACGCTATAGTTTGGGCCTTGTAAGCCGTACTTGATCGCGATGTTCCCGCCGCCGGCGTTGAGCATCAGCTTGGGGATCGTCATCGGAGAGACTCGGCTGGGCCCTTTTTTGATCAGGCGTTCCATTTGTTCGGAGATCGTTGTCATCCCGCCGATACCCGAGCCAAGAATGCAGCCATACTTGGGCTGCAGTTCTGGATTCTGTGTTGGGTCGAACTTTGAGTACTCGAACGCTTGGTGAGCCGCAACTAACGCGAACTGGCTGTAGCGATCGATTTTGTTGGCTTCTTTTTGACCAACGATGTCGGTGCAGTCCCAGTCCCAGACGTCGGCGCCCATTTTGACTTTGATGTCGGAGCAATCGAAGAGCTTGATTTCGTGAACGCCGCTCTCGCCAGCCAAAATTCGTCGCCAGCAATCTTCCACTTCGCAACTTAGCGAAGTGACTAATCCCCAGCCTGTGATTACAACACGATTCATTCTGTGCCTGTCAATTTTTTAAATTCGGTGCTTGCCGACACGATGGATGTTCATGTCCGTCAAGATCGGAAGCGAGTGGTAACTAGGTTTCACGGCGCGGTGTCGGGCGGGAACGTCCGGGGTACTTGGGCGGTAGCGCCGCTGTCGCACGATGCGTTGTCCCGATCGTACGACCGATTCAAGACAAACGATGTGCCAAAAAAAACCGCAGAACAACCAAGGTTGGTCTGCGGAATGTGTAAAAGCAAGTTGCATTTGCAACGGATTTAAAAACTCGAATTGGCTCAGAGAAAAATCGACCAGAAAAATCGACCAAACCGAGCAGTTCGTTTTATTGAATCCTAACAATCGGCGTTCATTAAGGTCCCAAATGGGTTAACGATTGCCGTTGCTGTCACGACCGCCAGAAGCGGCACGCAACTACTTTGATTTTTCGATATGGTTGATCGCTTCGCCAACTGTTTGAATTTTTTCAGCAGCATCTTCTGGGATGCTAATGTCAAATTCTTCTTCCAACTCCATCACCAACTCGACGGTATCGAGCGAGTCGGCGCCTAAGTCGTTGACGAAATTTGATTCGCGAGTGATCTTTTCTTTCTCCACACCAAGTTGTTCGGAGACGATGTTTTTTACTTGTTCTTCGACCGACGACATGAATCGGCCTCCTTTTTTAAAATAAACTTCTTGATTGTAGATTGAATGCGACCCAATCAGTCCTGTTACAGCTCAGATGTTGATCTGGGCAAGTATCAAAGAATAGATGATTGGATCAACGGGGGTCAAGCCACACCGCCGGTTTTCCAGCTTTTTCCACGGTAAAACGTCGCTTTGGCCCCGGTCAGGTAGCGTATTCGGTCCAGTTTAAAGGCCAAACGGGCTGGCTGCTAGGCCGTCATTCCGCCATCGACGGTTAAGGTCTGGCCGGTAATGTATCCAGCTGCTGGGCTGGCCAAAAATAGCACGCACGCCGAAACGTCGTCTGGGTGTCCAATTCGCTTGGCCGGAATGCTCTTTTTGACTTCTGCCAAAATCGCATCGCCCAGCTTTCCACTCATTTCTGACTCGATAAAGCCCGGTGCCACGCAGTTGCAGGTGACTTTACGTTTGGCTAGTTCTTTTGCCAGAGAACGAGTCATCCCGATCAAACCCGCCTTCGAGGCCGAGTAGTTCGTTTGTCCGGCGTTGCCGATTAAGCCCGAGACGCTGGAGATGTTGATGATTCGGCCAGAACGCTTTTTCATCATCTTCACCGAAGCAGCACGGCTGAACAAAAACGCGCCGCGGAGGTTGACGTTGATCACGTCGTCCCATTGCTCGTCAGTCATCACTGGCATCAGCGTGTCACGGGTGATCCCGGCGTTGTTGACCATGATGTCTAGCTGGCCCCATTCGTCGGCGACTTTGTCAACGACGGATTCGACGGCTTGTTTTTGGCTGACGTCGCCGGCCATGACTTCACACTGCCCACCGACTTCGGCGATCATGGCGGCGGTTTCTTGGAGTTTGGTTTCGTTGCGAGCAACCAGGGCGACGCGGGCACCGGCGGCGGCCAAGGCAATGGCCATGTGGCGGCCGAGTCCTTGAGAGGCACCGGTTACGATCGCGTTTTGGCCGGACAGGTCAACTTTTAGAGATTCGAGGCTCATTGGATTTTCTTTCAAAGAATGACAGACGATGCTGCCGGTTGGATGACTTGGTTATTTTAATGATTTGTTGGGAGGTCGTAACCGCTGTTTGGGGATCTAGTAAGTATGCGGCTTGGCCCCAGGCCATCGCTTACGCATCAGGTATTAAGCATCACAAAGCCGAGGCTATCGCTTAAGTAGTTAACAGGGTGGTTAACAATGGCTAACAGTGGTTAGCAACGGCTAACAATGGTTAGCAACGGCTAACAATGGTTAGCAACGGCTCAAAACAGGCAGCCGTTAGCCAATCACGCCGTGGCAAGCGGTTTTGCGGTTGATGCGCTTCATTAGACTTCGCAACACGCGTCCGACGCCGACCTCGTAAAACGTATCGTAGCCATCGGCCAGCATGCGTTCGATTGAGTCTTGCCACAGAACCGGTCCGCAAACTTGGTCGACTAGCAGTTGCTTGAACTCGGATGGCGACTGATGCGGGGCAGCGTCGACGTTTGAGTAAACCGGAATTCGAGTTTCGAAAACTTCGATTCCTTCAAGCGCGGTTGAAAGCTTAGCAACCGCTGATTGCATGATCGGTGTGTGGAACGCACCGGCAACGGTCAGCGAAATCGACTTCATCGCACCCGCCGCCGCAGCGACTTCTTCGACGCGTTGGCAGCTGGCTAGGTTACCCGATACGGCGATGTTGCCTTTGCACAGCAGGTTGGCCACCTGCAAGATCTCGCCATCCACTCGAGCGTCGTTGCAGACTTGTTCTGTTTTTTCACGATCCAAACCCAGCACGCTCACCATTGAACTCGGCGTCTCATCGGCAGCGTCTTGCATGGCTTGTCCGCGTTGCTGGACTAAGCGTAATCCGTCTTCGAAGCTCAGCCCGCCCGCAAACGCAATCGCAGTGTACTCGCCCAGGCTCAGCCCAGCGGCTCCTTCGCATTGTTCGTAAGCTTCGGGCGAATCGATTTTTAGTTTTTCTAACGCCGCCATGCTACTGACATACAGCGCCGGTTGGCTGATCACCGTCGCGTTCAGTTTTTCGACGGGACCGTTGAAGCAGATGTCTGCCAAGTCGTAGCCGAGGATTTCAGCAGCTTGGTCGAACAGTGCTTTTGCTGCGGGGAGTTCTTGGCACAGGGCCTGGCACATGCCGACGGTTTGAGCGCCTTGACCGGGGAATAGGAATGCGATCTTACTCAAGGGAACTACCTGAATTACAGGGGATTTCGTGGTTAAAGTCGGCCAAGATCCTATGAATCGATCGGCTCAATGTCAACCAACAAGGCATCCAGGGAAGGCTTGATTGTCGATTTTAAGACGCTGCTCCGTAATCGCGGCGTGGGGGCGGCTTATAGCACCATGCTGGCGGGGTCCACGTAATCGTAGTTTAGGTTACTGGCCACGGCTTCGTTGGTGACTTTTCCGGCACACACATTCAGCCCTCGCAAAAAATGCGTGTCGTTGGCGAGTGTTTCTTTCCAGCCTTTGTCGGCGATCTTAACAATGTAAGGCAAGGTGGCATTGTTGAGTGCTTGGGTCGATGTACGGGCCACACCGCCGGGCATGTTGGCGACGCAGTAGTGGACCACGTCGTCGACGATGTAAGTTGGATCTTCGTGGGTGGTTGCTTTTGAGGTCGCGAAACAACCGCCTTGGTCGATCGCCACGTCGACGACTACCGAGCCGGCTTTCATCGATTTAATCATATTGGCGGTCACTAGTTTTGGTGCTGCCGCGCCGGGGATCAAAACGCCGCCGATGACAAGGTCGGCCGTTCGAACAAAACTCTCCAAGGAAGATTTGTTCGAATGAACTAGCTTCACCGTGGTTCCAAAGGTGCGATTCAGTTTTCGCAACGCGTGTAGGTTGTTGTCAAGAATCGCAACGTCCGCTCCCAAGCCCAATGCCATCTGAGCCGCATGCGAACCGACCACGCCACCACCGATGATGACGACGCTTCCAGGGGCCACGCCTGGGACGCCGCCCAGTAAAACTCCTCTGCCGCCGTTAGACTTTTGCAAGCACATCGCACCGGCTTGGATTGAAAGACGACCAGCGACTTCAGACATCGGTGTCAGCAACGGCAATTCACCGTGCGGGGATGTGATCGTCTCGTAAGCGATGCACGTGGCGCCGCTATCGACCAAGTCTTTGGTTTGCTCGGCGTCGGGTGCAAGGTGTAGGTAGGTGAACAGGAGATGGTTTGCGGTCAGACGTTTTCTTTCAGCCGCGAGTGGTTCTTTTACTTTCACGATCATGCGTGCTTTTTCGAAGACCTCTTCCGCAGTCGCGAGCACTTTTGCGCCAGCGGTAGCATAGCTTTCGTCGCTGTGGCCGATCCCAGCACCTAAGTTGGTTTCAACGAATACTTCATGACCGCGTTGCGTCAGCTCGTAAACGGATGACGGTGTCATTCCTGCGCGGTACTCGTGATTCTTGATTTCTTTGGGGATACCGATTTGCATAGTAAAAGCTCTAAGCTTGCAGGTTTATAGTTAAATTGCCTTGGGATAATCCATTTCTTAACAAGAAATAAACCAGATAGCAATCACTAAAAACAAACCCGAAACATTGTGCCGCTTTACCTTTGGCACGCGTCATCCCTGCACAGGGCAGATTGGGAAGCAGCTTCTTGGGGCTGCTGCTAGTTGTTTCCGTCGAACAAACCCATTTGGCCGTCACCGTTAACGGGCGGTTCAAAGTTCATGTGCTCAAACGCTTTCGGCGTGGCGACTCGGCCACGCGGAGTTCGCAAAATCAGTTCGCTACGTAACAAAAACGGTTCGACTTCGTCTTCGAGCGTATCGGTGACCGTGTTCATCGTCGCAGCGATCGTGTTGATCCCCGTCGGGCCGCCCAGGCAAACCCGAATTAGTGTGTCAAGATACCGTCGGTCTTGCCGGTCTAGCCCCAGGCAATCAATCTGAGCCATCTCTAAAGCGTCATTGGCGACTTCGATGGAGATTTTTCCTTGGGCGCGGGATTGAGCAAAGTCGCGAACCCAGCGCAAGCGGTTGTTGGCGATCCGCGGCGTGCTGCGGCTGCGAATGGCGATCTCGGTCGCGGCTTCGTCGGAGATTTCGATCGCGAGTTTTTTTGCGTTGCGAACCACGATCTCAGTCAAATCGTCCAACGAGTAAAAATCCAAGTGCTCGCGGATTTGAAAACGATCTCGCAGCGGGCCGGTGAGCATTCCAGCTCGGGTGGTCGCACCGATCAAGGTGAACGGCTTGAGCTTGAAGTTGTGCGTGCGGGCGTTGATGCCTTCGCCCAAAATCAAGTCGATGCGAAAATCTTCCATCGCCGTGTACATGTACTCTTCGACCGCTTTGGGGATGCGGTGGATTTCGTCGATGAACAAAACTTGTCGATCGGCCAAATTGGTCAAGCTGGGGACGAGGTCTTTGGGGGCTTTCAGAGTCGGGCCGGATAGAAACTCGACGTTCACCCCAAGCTCTGCCGGGATACAAGTCGCGAAGGTGGTTTTGCCCAGTCCCGGTGGACCATCGAACAAGATATGCCCGAGCACGTCATCGCGTTGTTTGGACGCTTCGATCGCGATCATCAGCCGCTCGATCACATCTTGCTGGCCGACCATGTCTTCCAACCGCAAGGGCCGCAATCGGACTTCGTCTTCCTTTTGTTCTTCGTTGCTGGAGTAAATAGGTTCCCGGGTCATGGGTTCTTTCGGGGATTTCGCGAGTGTGCAGTGGGCGGCCGAGGGGCTGTGAGCGGGTCAGTATACCGAAATCCAGCCAATTCGCGTACGGCAGGTTATAATCTGGCTGGCGATGCTTCTAATACCGGGGCACGTATTAAAAACCGAGGCTAGGCTCGTCAGGGTTCAGCTGGCACATAAAACTCCGAAGGCTCCCAGCTTCGGCCACCCACCAACCTAATATGGCTCAACCCAAACCCACCGCTCGAACGATTACACGGATCGCGGAACGATCTGACAATCCGGTTTACTTTGTGAATCTGGACCACCAAGTCGTGTTCGCCAATCAAGCCACCGCTGACTGGACGGGGCTTAGTCTCGACGAATTGCGAGCGGCACCGATCAGCCAATCGGGGGACTTCGCGGCCGATTCGGTCGACCATCGCCGTCAGGGGCTCGCTCCGCCGGCGGAATTGTTAAGCGGCGAAGCAAGCAGGCACCAGCGACCGCCGCAAACTTTTCAAATTTGGAAACTCGCCGCCGGGGCAGGGGAGTCGCAACCTTCCGGAACGTTGTTTTGCTGGGCGGTGGGGCAAGTGATCTACGAAAGCGGTGTCCCGACTGGCGTGTTGATCGCGGCTGAACCGAGCGATGCCGCTGCGCCGAAGGTCGATCCGCCAACCGGCGAATCGGACGTTCGAGCGATTCTGGCTAAATCACGTAACGAGTTGGCAAAGTTTTTCTCGTTGGAGAGTTTGGTCGGCGAGAGCCCGTTTGCTGCTCTAATCCGCCAGCAAGTTAACATCGCTCGACAAGCCAAGACCAGCGTGCTGATCACCGGCCAAGCTGGCAGCGGCAAGGAGCATTTGGCGCGCGTTTTGTTTGAGGCTTGCTATGACGATGACGGGCCGACGTTAACGCCGGTTCACTGTTCGATCGCCGACCCGAAGTTAATCCAACAGGCGATCAGTGACGCCAAGGAATTTGATCATCGCCATCGCGACCGCGAGATTGTGTTGTTGTTGATGAACGTCGATCGGCTTTCCGCGAGTGCACAGCAAGAGTTGAATGGATTTTTGGAGCTGCCCAACTTTCCGGTGCGAACCTTTGCGACGTCGCAAGAATCGCTGTTGGAGTTGGCGGCAGAGGAATCGTTTTTGCCGGCACTGGCGTTTCATTTGAGTCCGTTGGCGATTGGAATGTTGCCGTTGGTTGATCGCCGACAAGACATTCCGGTTTTGACTCAGGCGTTACTGGAATCAGACAACCGCCAGCGGCAACGCAAACGATCGAAGTTCAGCGACAAAGCGATCGAGGCGTTGGTGGAGTTTGATTGGCCGGGAAATCTGATGCAGCTGCGAAGTGTCGTTGAAGCGGCGTCGGAGCAATGCACTGGGACAGTGGTGACTGAAAATGATTTGCCGGATCAATTTCATCAGGCGGTCAGTGCGATGCGGATTGGCAAACCGTCATTGGACACGATCGATCTGGATGCGTATTTGGCCAGCATCGAAAAGCAGCTGGTCGTTCGTGCGATCGAGCAAGCCAAGGGCAACAAAACCCAGGCGGCCAAGCAGTTGAACATCAGCCGCCCCAAGTTGTTGCGACGCTTGCAGTTTTTCGAACTGCATAAGTATTTGTCGCCACAGCCGGGCGAAGATCAACTTGATTCGTCGGCGTTCGAGGAGTTGCCTGAATGATCGACAAGGAATTAAAAAACGCCCCGGTCGTGCGAGTGCCTAAAACCGACTTGATTCGCGTCGTAGTTAGTTCGCCAGACTGGAGTGCGTCGATCAGTCGGCGTTTGGTGGCTCCGTTTCCAGCCCGTACGTTAGAACCCCTGTTGTCGATCGACGCGTTGATGCAGTCCAGCACATCGCAGGATCGGAGCTGCGTCACGATCGTCCAAGCTACCGCAGGTTCACAGGGGGCTATCTGTCGGTTGGCGGTCGAAAACGCGTTGAAGCCGACACCGGACCTGATGCTGGTGATAGGTCCGGGCCTGGCGTCGGTTCAACGATACGGGCTTAGGTGTTCCGGCGTGGCCGCGATTTTTGAATCGTTCATCGAACTTGGGGCAATCGAGCAAATGACCGCTCGATATTTTGAAAGCTTGCCGCAGCCAGATTGGTCGCTCGAACAGCAGATTGTTAACAGCATCTGAAGAAGGGCCGCAGGCAAACGGATCAAACCCGTTAAAAACCGGAGTGACTTAGCGGTTTTGGATCTCAACTAATGGACTCTTTCGCTTCCGCAGTTTTGGGCACTTTTAAAAAAACGGCCTGACCGGTAGGCTAACGAACCATCTTTCACTTGTTCAGTAGAACATTTATCAACCAAACGATTTAAGGCTCATCCAGATGGCAGGCGATCATTCTGAATTCGAAAAGCAAATTCGCGAAGTGCTTGGCACGATCCAAGACCCCGAAACCGGGCGTCCGTTGCGAAAGCAAATTCGGCAAGTCGAAGTCTCCGACCAGCAAGCCGATGTGTCGGTTGGATTGACTTCTCATTGCTGGCCGCTGCGAGATGAGTTTCAAAGCGAAGTCGAGACCGCGTTGCAAGGGAAGTTTGGCACCGACAAACCGATCAACGTCGCCGTTGAATTGCAAGAACGCCCCGCTCAAGCGGTGGGCCAAGTCGGAATCACTGCCAAATCAATCATCGCCGTGGCCGCAGGCAAGGGCGGCGTTGGCAAAAGCTCCGTTGCGACCAGTCTGGCTCAAGCACTCAAAAAAGCCGGTTGCAAAACGGGCCTGCTGGACGCGGATGTCTACGGGCCTAGCATCCCGCACTTGACTGGTGCTCGTGGGCAAGTCAGCAAAGTCGACAACAAAATCCAACCGATGGTTGTCGACGGAATCCCCGTGATGAGCATCGGGTTCATGGTGCCACCGGGCGAAGCGGTGATCTGGCGAGGCCCGATGTTGCACTCGGCGATCACGACGTTCTTGCGCGATACCGCTTGGGGCGATTTGGATTATTTGATCATCGACATGCCACCAGGCACCGGCGACGTGGCACTCAGCTTGTCGCAAATGTTGCCGCTGACGGGTGCCGTGATGGTCTGCACGCCGCAAGAAGTCGCTTTGATTGATGCGATTAAAGCTGTGGGAATGTTCCGCAAAGTGAAAATTCCTGTGCTCGGGCTAATCGAAAACATGAGCAGCTTCGTTTGTCCGGACAACGGCAAAGAGTACGACATCTTTGGTAAGGGCGGAGCAGAGCAGTACGCCAAACAGGATCAGATCGATTTTCTTGGCAGCATTCCGATCAGCATCGATTTGCGAAAACGCGGTGACGCCGGCGAGATGTTGAAGAACTTCGACGATCCCAACGTGGCGCCGACGTTAGAGACCATCGCCACGAACCTTTGCCGCACACTCGCCGATCGTGTCAAAGCGAATCCAATTCAGGCTCAGCTACCCGTGCTTAAGTAAGGCATCGCCGAGTTTAACGGCGAGCCGGAAGGCGTAGGCGAAACACCCCGCCCACATTAATGCGCCAGCATTAATTCGACCACGCTTAGCGCTTGCAGTTGTAACGTGGTGGATAGAGGATTGGGGCAAAAGCCCCGTTGTGTGGGCCGGTGGTCCGCCAGAAATTCAAAGGGCGGCTGGGGTGTTAGAGAGCAGAGTGGTCTGGATTGGCGCTGCTGCCGCCTCCGCCTTCCGGATCGTCGTTAAGCTCTGCCGCTAGGTTCCGTGAAGAACCTGACTGGGGAACTGTCACGGAATAAGTTCCGCTTTTCCAAGCTCGAATGCGTAAGCGAGGGATCATTTTGTCCCGCTAAATCCCTCGCTTACGCGTTCGGGTTAGTTTTTTTGCTCATTTGAAATCGGGAACTTATTTCGTGCCTGATCCTAAGTATGTAGTTCAGGCTGGCATCAAGGGATGCTCGCCGGCACGGCGTGGGTGGCTCAGCCGATTTGCAAATCGGTAAAGCTTTCGATTGCCAAGTATCCGTGGTCATCAGGAACTGGCTTGTTGCCGGGACGGATGCTCAGTGCGGTTTGTAAACCGGCTTCTTTGGCCGCGGCCAGTTCTTCCACAACGTCGCTGATGAATACGATTTGTCCGGGATCGCAGTCGAACTGCTGGCTGATCGCGCGGTAGCTGTCGGCTTCACGTTTGTTGCCGCTGGTCGTGTCGTAGTGGCCGTTGAACTGGTCCAGTAAATCGCCCGCGACACTGTGCCCGAAGAATAGTTTTTGAGCCGCGATGCTGCCCGAAGAATAAATCCGCACGTCTCGCCCGTCCGCTTTCCAACCACGAATGCAATCGGCGACTTCGTCAAATAGATGAGCCACAAGCTGACCGCCGTGGAAACCGGATTTCCAGATCATGCCTTGGAGTTCTTTTAAGCCGGTCGCTTTGATGTCGGCATCCATTAAGCCGATCACGGCCTTGGCGACGGTGTGTTGGTTTTCTTCAGCGGTGCCCGCGAGCCAATCCTGCGGGGCTTGATCGACGTCGACCGCAATTTTTTCACAGCAAGCTTGCAGGGCAGGGGAGGCCCAGTTTTCCGCTAGGTAGCTGTTCAATGTTTCCCGGACGTAGGGGAACATTTCGTCGTATACGAAACTGATCGAAGACGTGGTGCCTTCGATGTCTAACAAAACGCCTTGAGCTTGGATGGAATGCATGAGATCGTCGTTGGGTGATTGGTTAAACGGTTAGCCGGCTGGCATCGGTGGTCGAGTGGTCGTGAAGCGCGGTCGCCTGCGGGCTGGCCGTCAAGTGATTACCTACAGGCGATTACCTATAGGCGAACGCTGCCGTCGGCGTCATCGGCGGTGGGAATGAAGTCAGGCCCCATGCACATCGGGGAGTAACCTTCGTGAACGGGCTGGGCCATGTACTCGGGCGTCCAGCCTGATTTGTCTTCGAACAAGCGGATGCAACGAATGCGTTTGGTGGTGCACAAGTTGAACCAATGATGAGTGCCCTCGGGGACGCTGATCAAATCGCCGGTCTCGACGGTAATGCTGAACACGGGTGCGGTCTGCGGGTTGATGTGGAACACGCCCGAGCCTTCGACGGTAAAGCGGACTTCGTCTTCGGTGTGTAAATGTTCTTTGTCAAACTTCGCCAACATGTCGTCCAGGCCGGGCGTGCCGGGGTTAACGTTGATCACGTCGGCGGTGACAAAGCCGTGAGCGTCTTTGAGCCGTTCGATTTCCGGAGCGTACTCGGCCAAGATCTGTTCGTCGGTGGCGTCTTCGGCCAAACGGCCTGCAACGTCCCATTGTTCAAATTGAATGCCGTATTCGGATAGGAATTCGCGAATCTCTTCTGGTTTGGAAATTTCGCGGTCTTGTTTGGGAACGTGTACCAACGCCATGGAGTCACCTTTGACTTTTGAAATGATTTTCTTCGATAAACAGTTTACCAAAAATCCGGCAAACGGGGACGTGGGGAAATCTGGCTTTTGGAGGTGTGGACGTGGCGGGGCGTCGCGTGGGAAAGTTAATAACCACCGATGAACACTAATAGGCACGGATGTGCGTTTGGGAATCCGTGTTTATCCGTGGTTGATTTTCATGCCTGGTGCATCAACAAATCCAGTTCTTTCTCGCCGCTGCCTCGGTCTCCAGCGGTTGCGCCATCCCATTGACTGTCGCGTCCACTAAGCTTTCGCTTTGCCGACGCTCGGCAAGCCCTGCAATTGCCGAGCCACACATTCGAACAAAAATTCGTAAACTTCGATGTGTCGTCGAGCAGCAAAAACGTCTTTTCCCCAAGTGTACAAACCGTGCTTGCGAATCAAAAAACCGTGCGTCATCGGTTGGCTGGCATCGTCCAATCGCTCTCGGACTTCTGCGGCGAGTTTTGGGATGTCTTGGGTGTTTTCAAAGATCGGGATCCAGTGTTTGGTTTCGTGCGACGGGATGCCTTCGAGGCCTTTGAGCATTTCAAAGCCATCGATTTCAAAGCCGCCTTGCTCAAAAAAGTAATCCGAAAGCAACGTGCCCCAAATCGAGTGCGTGTGCAAAATCGAGCCGACTTCGGGTTCGGCTGCTAAAACGACGTGCAACATCGTTTCGGCCGACGATTTTGGTTGATCGGGTTCGATCGGCTGGCCAGCGGGGCCGACGTGGACGAAGTCTTCTCGCAACAGCCGGCCTTTGTCCTTACCGCTGGCGGTCACGATCAATTCGACGGGATCGCTTCCCAACACGACGCTATAGTTACTGCTAGTCCCAACGGACCAGCCCCGCGAATGAAACAATTGACCACATTCTCGCAGTTGGTCGATGTGATGCTCTTGGCCGGCCAAGGGATGTTGGGCGGGCAGGGCAGGGCAGCTAGGCAATGAATGCGGCATGGAAATCCGAGGTTTATTAGCGGTGGAGTAGTTTTGGGTGAGGCTTTGCCAGTAAAGCACGATTTGAAATCGGCCATCGATTGGCAATATTTCGTCAATGGATGCTTCAATGTCGATGCTTCATTGGCAATCGATGCTCCAATAATACGCGTTGTGGTAGCGAATCGGAAGTGCGACAAGCTGGCAGCGGTACCGATGCAGCCAAAAAACGAAAACTGGGTATAATCTGCAGCCACCACTGACGATTCCAAGATCTTGGGCCTCGGTTGCTCAAACTCGCGGCGCCTTTCCAAAGCTATTTGAAGAACTTCATGATTGAACCAGACAGCGCATCCCAAAGTCGATTCGGCTGGTTGTTTAGCAGCATTTCCCTTTTTGTGATCAGCCTGATTGCCACGTCGGTTTTTTGGAGCTTGCGAACCGAGGGTGGATTTTGGACCGAGCTAGGTTTCGTGCTCTCGACCGCGGTCACGATTGCGATTCTGATCGGCGAAGCCTGCGACCCGTTCGCCGATGCGGCTCAATGGGTCGGCGTGCAGTTACGAGTGCCCTCGTCGGTCCGCGGAGCGACGTTGGATGCGGTCGCTAGTAGCATGCCCGAGCTGTTTACTGGGATCTTCTTCGTCACGGTCGCGCTCACGGGGTCGTCCGATCAAGCGGCTCGGCTGGCAGAAAGTGCCCAAGGTTACGGTTCGACAATCGCGACTTGTGCGGGTAGTTCGATTTATAACCTCGTGCTGATTCCGGCAGTCTGCGCGATTACGGTTTCGTTCTATCGGCCCAGCCAACCGTACGTTTCGATTGAACGCGATGTGGTCAATCGAGACGGCATGTGGGTGATCGTGGTGCAGTTTGGGTTGTTGTATTTTTTGTTTCAAGACAAATTACATTGGTGGATGGGCGTGGTCGCGTTGGTGGCGTACGCGATTTATGTTTCGCATTTGTACCTGGCAACATTGGCGTACCGCAAAAAAATAGCCGCAGCGAATATTGAAATAGACGAACCTGAAGACGAGGCGTCGGTGCTGTTCGGCTGGTTTGATATCAAGCTAAATCGCGTCACGGCAACATTGGTTTTGTTGGGGGCCACGATCGTGGCGGCGGCGGCTTGTTATTTGTTGGTCGAGCTAACCAATTCGTCGGCGGAAAAACTGGGCGTGTCACCGTTCTTTGTCGCGGTGATTTTGACGGCCGCAGTTTCGTCGATCCCCGACACGTTTATGTCGCTTGGGTCTTCGATGCGAGGCGATGATTCGGGAGCGGTGTCGAACGTGTTTGGATCAAACATTTTTGACATTTGCATCGGCATGTCGATTCCGCTGATGGTGTGTTGCTATCTAAACAACTGGGAACCGGTGTCGCTGGTAGGCGAAGACGGCGAAACGATGGCCGGCGTGGTGGGATTGCGTGTGCTGCTGTTTTTCTTGAGCGTCTGTGCGTTGTCGAGTATGTGGTATTTCCGCAAGATCACCCGCAACACCGCGTTCGTTTTCTGCGGCCTGTATTTGATTTTCGTTGGCTATGCGGTGGTCGGCGGGATGGTCGAACGAGGCTTTCTGACGTGGGGGCAGGGGTAGAGCACGGTGCTTGTTATTCCGTTGCCCGCAGTTTGTCTAAAAGCACGCTCACTTCCAAGCTTAGTGTTGGCGCTAGCTCGGCAAGGTGGTTAGGTATATCCATCGATCCGTGTAGGACAGTAATCGCGATGGATACGGCCTTTGATCGCCGTTTCGCAAACCAAGTAATGCTTCTGAACCCGATAAAACTTCAACGAATCATGAAGGGATCAATGCTGCGAAGCAGTCCTGGTTGGTTTTGTATTCGGGAAAGCGTCTTTCCCTCAATGGCATCTTGGTAGCCAGCAATGATGGAATCTCAGGCTACCGCAGCTTCTTGACGCTGTTTCTTCTGCCGGATCAGGTCGCGCACAAACTCGCTGGGAGTCGCATAAAGAGAGCCATCGCCACAGCTCGCATGCCGCTATTTGTCAATATTTGCCACTGACAAGGCGGGAGGATTCGGCTCTTGCCCCTGTCCAAACCCACCACGCATCGCAAGGGCGATTTCTAGTTTTGTCTCGTAAAAACTGGCTGGTATGCTTCAAAGCCACCTTTAGGGAGGCAGGGCGTTCAACTAAAATGCCAATTCACTAAAACCTCATTTCAGGGCGTCTCATCGTGTCAGTCGGCAAGGATTTTATCGGACCGTACCAGTTGCTGCGCTTGATCCGCGCCGGTAACGCGACTCAGGTGTGGGAAGCGGTTCGCTCAGGCGAGAAGAAACGTATCGCACTCAAGGTTCTGACCTCACGATATCGCAAAGACAAAAAAGAAATCGGACAGCTCAAGCACGAAGCTAAAATCGGCAAGACGCTGCGTCACGAAAACGTCATCGAGATTTACGACTACTATGATGAAACGGGAATTCCGTTGGTTTCGATGGAACTGTTTCACGCGGTCAATGTTAAAATTTCAATCCGAGAAAGACGTCACGAACTGCTGCCGATTTTGACACCGTTGATTCGACAATGCATCCTTGGCCTTAAGGAAATGCACGACAAGGGCTGGGTGCATTGCGATGTGAAGCCAGATAACTTTTTGGCTGATGACAAAGGCGTTGTAAAGCTGATTGACTTTTCGATTGGCGCTAAACTCAAAACTGGCGGTCTGGCAAGTTTGTTTGGATCCAAAACAAAAGCCATTCAAGGGACGCGTAGCTACATGGCTCCCGAACAAATTCGGCAGAAGACGCCAGACGCTCGAACGGACATTTATGGTTTGGGCTGTATGATTTTTGAGCTGATGTCCGGCAAGTTGCCATATACCGGTAACTCTCCAGACCAGTTGTTGAAAAAGCATTTAACGGCATCGGTTCCGTCGCTTGAATCGTGTAGCGATGCATCGGCTGCCTTTTCCGAATTGGTCAAAAAGATGCTCGCCAAAAAACCAGAAAACAGATTCCAGTCGATGGCCGATTTTTTGGGCGTCTTCGAGCGGTGCCAAATGTATCGCTCCGGGAAACGCCCCGAAGGCTTCACTCGCTAGGGCAGGGCAGGGCCCGTTCGTTTTAGCAATCATTTCGAATTAAGAATTTCGCCCCCAAACATTTCTCAAACCACATAGCATCAAGAAAATCCTGATGGACGATTATTTAGACTTTGAAGAACCGATCGCAGCAATCGAAGCCGAAATCGTGGTGGCAGAAGAGCGCCAAGACGAATCGGCCGAAAGCGCCCAAGCGTTGCGTGATCTCCGTAAAAAAAAGACCGACACGACTCGGGAAATTTACAATAACTTAACGCCCTGGCAAACCGTGCAAGTCGCTCGCCACAAAAATCGCCCTCACACGACCGATTACTTGTCGTTGGTGTTTGAAGAGTTTGTTGAGCTGCACGGAGATAAGCTTTTTGGCGACGATCGAGCCATCCGCGTAGGGTTTGCGACCATCGATGGGACGAAGGTGATGGTGATGGGCCACCAAAAAGGGCGGACGTTCAAAGACCGCACCGAAAACTATTTTGGATGTGCTCATCCCGAAGGCTATCGTAAAGCCATGGCTAAAATGAAGATGGCCGAAAAGTACAAACTGCCGGTCATTTGTTTTATCGATACTCCCGGTGCTTATCCGGGGATCGGTGCCGAAGAGCGTGGGCAGGCGCAGGTGATCGCCGAAAACATGTACGAAATGTCTCGACTGGAGACCCCCGTCATTTGCGTCGTGATCGGCGAAGGCGGTAGTGGCGGTGCATTGGGAATTGGCGTTGGCGATCGCGTTGCGGTTCTTAAGAACGCTTACTATTCCGTCATCAGCCCCGAAGGCTGTGCGGGCATTCTTTGGAAAGGGGCCGAGCACGCAGAGAAGGCCGCTCAGGCGTTGAAGTTCACTTCCGAGAATTTGTTGCGATTCGGAATCGTCGATGAAGTTGTCGACGAACCGCTTGGAGGTGCTCATCGCGACCACCATTCGATGGCAGCAAAGATGAAAGCATTCATCAAGCGAAACCTAAAAGAGCTTAGTAAACAGCCGATCGACGAACTGCTGGCAAACCGCTACGACCGTTTTCGCAAGATTGGTGTTTTCGAAGAGCAGGCTGTTTAGTTATTTTAGAGCCGCTGCCAGGATCGGCAGCGGCGATAGATCTTCAAGGATGAAAAAATGGCTCTGTTTCGTAACCCAATCACTAGCGTACTATTTGTTCTGATCGCGGCGTTTGCATTTAGCACGCCTGGTTGCGGAATGTTCCCCACGACAGAAACGCTCATCGGTAAAATCGTTGAAAACGCGAACAGTCGTCGCTCTGAGATGGTCACTCCGACGGGCAATCTCTCGGACTACCAGGTCTATCAAAAACCGGACGCCGATGCGGTTGTGTTCGAGCACAAATTGAAACCCGACTGGAAAATCGACAAGACCGTCGCTCGGAGCGAACAGTTTAAAGCCGATTTGGTGACTGACTTGAATTCGCCAGAAAGCCGATCGGCGCTTGAGTCCGGGATCGATTTTGTATTTTTGTTTGTGGACGCAAGCGGGAATACCATCTGCCGTCACAAGGTCACCGCCGCCGATTTTTAATCGTCTTCTCCTGGTTGCTCGAATCTGTTCTGGCTTGCGGATTGTTACTAAGCTGGAAGATTGTTTTCTTTGTATCACGATGCGGATTCTATTAAGATAGTTTCAGTGAAGCTCGGTCGTTTCCGGCCAGCTTGATGTAACTGTTTTTTCGAGTGGAATCATACGTGAGTAACCAAGCGGACTGGGTCGCATTTCAACGCATACAAGAGGTGAAGTCAGCTGCGCGAATTAATCTGATTCGCGCCGTGGCAGTCACTCTATTCTTCGCCATTCTTTCGTTCATTTATTTGAACTCGGAGGGATCCGGCCGAGCAAACCAAGTACCTGGTTAGTTCGGCGCGAGTGACTGGCATTTGGTTGTTAGTGGTTGGCTTGGTCGTTGTCGCATTGAAGCGGCGGAGCGTGCCGCCGGTGTTGAAGTACGCGACTTCTTTTAGCGACGTTGTCTTGCTGACGACCATCGCGGCGGCTGGCGGTAAAGCGGAGAGTACGCTCGTTATCTCATTCTTTATCATCGCCGCGTCGACGTTTCTACGATTCAGTAACAAACTGATTTTTTCGACGACGGCACTTTGCATTGCCGGCTACTTGGGACTGGTATTCCAAACGACCCAATACTGGGACTTGGTGGGCGAACAAGGATTTCCTTACCTGGAAGTGTTTCGAACCGTAGGCGGTTTAGCCGTGATGGGGTTGATCGGCTGGCAGCTTTGTCGGACTTGTCGATTTGGTGTTGAGAAGATGGTCGAGTTCGAGCGTCAGGAAGGCGACGATGAGTGAGGAAATCACTTACGAGGAATGTCCACGCTGCGAATCCAAAAACCATCCAGCTCACAACTTCTGCTGGCTCTGCGGACTTCAGTTGGTTGAGCTTGAAGACGGGCACATCGCGTTGGAGGCAAAACAGCAACGGAATCGAAATGAGGCCGCAGCCGTGGTCACTGCCTCGGTCGGTTCTGGGATCGCCGGCATTCTAGCCGGCGCCGCAGGTGGAATCGCGATTGGAATCGCGATCGTCATTGCGTTAATTGTGGCCGTCCTAAATGCGATTGGCGAATTTCTTGAAAGCTGCTCCGGGGCTCTCATCTTTATGGTTCTGACGTTCTACGGCGTGTGCCATGCAGTTGTC
>JALZWN010000085.1 GCA_023300235.1 Mariniblastus sp. | reverse complement strand
GCGCGGCTTGGATGAGTTGTTCAAACGATTCGATCGCTGCGGCCCATTGTTTGGCTTTGACTTGAGCCAAACCCGTTTTGCGCAGTTCGGCCACGGCGGCGGGCTCGGGTGTGCTGGTTGCTGTTGCACGATCGGCTTCGTTTGTTTTGTCGGGAACTTCCGCAGGCTTTTCGACCAACGATGGATCGATGCTGGCCAGACCTGTTTTGGCGGAAGCCAGCAGCGCCGATTCGGGATAGGTTTGGATGAGTTGTTGGAATAGCCGTTTCGCTTGGTCGCGGTTTTCAGATTTTAAATGCGCCCACGCCGCGCCGTGAATCGCACTGGCTTTCTCGGCAGCGGTGGCTTGTTCGGCAGCGATTACTGTTTGGAACAACGCGATCGCTTCGGTTTGTTGGTTGGCTTGATAGCGATTGTTGCCCAGCTGCACGTAGGCTTGATTTAGCAGTGGCGAATTGGGGGAATCGGCGGCGAGTCGATCGAACGATTCTTTGGCGAGTTCGTATTGGTTTTGCTGGAGTTGGCTGAGCCCCAAGTACAACCGGGCTTTGTCGGAGAGCGTGGACGGCTGGTCGATCGCGAGCATTCGTGTCAAATTTTCGGTCGCGGGTTGGTACTGTTGGAGTTGGTAGTGACTGATGCCGACCAAGTACAACGCTTCGGTGATTCTGGTCGGTTCGGAGATCGACGAGAGTGAGGTTTGCAGCGCAGCAATCGCGCCGGCGAAATTTTCTTGTTCAAACTTGGTTTGGGCGGCGGCCAAAATCCAATCGAGGCGGTTTGGGTTTTCGGTCTGGTTGGGGTCGTTGATCAGTTGCTCGAAGATCGTTTCGGCGTTTGAATACTGGCCGGCTTTGAGCTGGATTGTCGCGGCATTTTGCAACGCAACGGAGGCCAGTTCGTGATCAGGGAAGTTGGTGGCGATGGATTTGAACAACGCGGTGGCTTGGTCGAACTTGCCGTTGATGCTGGCCGCGGCGTTGGCTTGATTGAGTTTCAGCGGGACTAGGTTCGGTGGCTGGGCGACGGGAATGAATTTGGTGGTCAGGTCGTAGGCGTTGTCGAATTGCTGTTGGTTTAGGTAGAAAGCCGACAGCAGGCGAGCAGCTTTGGCGGAGTTTGGGCTAACGTTTCTGGTCGCCAGTTTTAGAAATGCTTGTCCTTGTTCGGGATCGCCGGCGTTTAGGTAACTGGATCCCGCGTTGGTGGCGGTTTGAATTTTGAGTGCTTGCGGGTCGGCTGCGGTGAGCGTTTGATAGATCGACGCGTAGGCATCGCCGGCGGTTTGGAAGCGGTTCTGTTGTTGGTAACAAAATGCTAGTTGTCGTTGGGCTTCGCGAGCCAGTAGGACGGCGGGTTTGTCGTCGGTGGTCGGTTGGACGATGGTTTTTAAAAGGGCTTCGGCATCGGCGAAGTGTTGTTTGGATGATTGGCCGATGCCGTTTTGTTTGGCGGCGGTGCCGAGTGCGATCGAGGTTTCGGCGGCGGTGTAGACGACCAAGTTGCGGTCGGGACGCTGTTTGTTGTTTGGGTCTGTGAGCAGTTTGTCGAAGTATTGTTTGGCTTGTCCGTATTGGCCGAGTTCAAAGTTTAAGTCGGCAATCGCGAAGGTGGATTCGTATTTGAACACGTCATTTGGATTGGGGACGTTGGCCATTTGTTGGTAGGCGTCGATCGCGTCTTGTTTACGGCCGAGTTCTTCAAAGCATCCGCCGAGGAAGTAGTAGGCTTGGACGGTGTCGGGGAAGCTGGGGTGCGTTTTGAGTAGCCGCTGGAGCGTGACGGTGGCAGTGGCGACAAGGTCGGTGGCTTGTTTGCGTACGGTGGCGTCGGTGGCGGTTCTTAGGTTTTGTTGGCCTAACTGAAATTGGCAGTAGCCTAAATAAAATTTCGCGGTTGGTAGTTGTTCGTTGGCAGCGGCGAGATCTGGGATGGCGGCTTTTAGGTGTTCGATGGCTTGCGGGTAATCTTTGAGTTGTTGGTGACAGAAGCCCGCTTGGAATCGGGCTGGGCCGGCTAGTTGACTGTCAGGGAACTGCTGCCACACGGCTTGCCATTGGGTGGCGGCTTGTTTGAGGTCGCCACTGGCTTGAGTTCTAGTGGCGGTTTGAATCAGCTGGTTGAGTTTTTGATTGCCGTCTGTTTGGGGCGTGGTTTCGGTGGTTTGCGGCGCAGCGGTGGCTGATGGAGTCGCGATGACTGGCAGGA
This sequence comes from Mariniblastus sp., assembly GCA_023300235.1. GTDB lineage: Bacteria > Planctomycetota > Planctomycetia > Pirellulales > Pirellulaceae > Mariniblastus. The sequence goes on along the minus strand of JALZWN010000085.1, from coordinate 13,521 downwards.
TCAACGCGATTTGAAAAGCGAACGCAATGCATGAGTTGGTCAAACGGAAATTCATTTTGATCGGAAAAGGTTTGAGTTGAATTGGCAGGGTGAATCAGTTTTACAATTTTGGCAGTCGCTACAAATGGTAGCCCGACGCGTGAGCGAGGAAATGTGGTGATGGTGCTTCCAGCCTGTCATGCGCGCAGACAGGCTGGAAGCACCATCTCCGCATTTTTTAAGCTTCGTTGAAGCATCTTAAATTAACAAACCCGTTAGCGAGAATTTCCATGAGGGCCTCGCTGACGCGTCGGGTTACCGGAACAGCCAGATTCAAAAACGGATTGGCCTTGTTGGAATGGGTTTGGGTGTTGGCTGCAATGGAGGCTGCGAAGGAGCAAACGAGTTGCGTGTAATCTAGCACGAAAGGAGCCTTGCTTTTGGCTCGGTTACTAAGTGCCTAGTTTGACAGAGAAATTGCGGTGGGCCGGTTTTCGTGGAAAAAGCGACTCAAACCAACCAGAAATGCTCGAAATGTGTTTTGTTTACTGTCAAAACGAAGGCTTTTGTGATTTGAAGAGGTTTTTTTTGACGATTCTTTTTTCGTCCATCGCAAAGCGATGTGTACAATCGAAGCAACCACTCCACAAAAATGCCCATCGGGCGCTGTTGCGATACTTTTGTCGGCCTTGAGCTGTTTGCCGCGAGGTTCTTGTATTTAACTGGTACGTTTTCAGCACTCACCAAGATCTGTTCCTAAGTCGATAATTGTCCAGGAGTATATTCATGCCGTCTGCTTTCCGTTGTCAACGTCGCTCTGGTTTGACGTTGATTGAAATCCTGATTGCACTCACCATGACTTTGATCGTGTTGGGAACCATGATGACGGCGTTCCGGTTTGCGTCTGAAGAGATGAAGACCGGCCGGGCGTTGATCGAGTTGGCCAATCGCGCGAGGATTGTTGAAGATCATTTGCGGACTGATTTGGGAAGCTTGACGGTCGAGACGAAGGTCCATAACGGGACGGTCGAGCCGCATGGGTATTTCGAGTACATCGAGGGGCCGGTGAGAGATTCGACGTTTGCTGGGGGCGTCGATGGTTATCAGGGTGACTGCGATGATATCTTGGCATTTACGGCCAGAAGCACCGACGGGATTTTGTATCGAGGCCGCCAGAAAGCAGCGACTGTTTCTGGAGGAACCTTGACGTTTGGTACTACAAACGTCATCGAGTCTTCATTAGCGGAAATCGTTTGGTTTACGACGGTGAATGACAACGATTATGTTCTGGCGACGCCTCAAGGTGGTCCATTGGAACCCCAAATCAATCCAACAACAACGACGTTGACCGCTGACTTTGATGATAGCATTCGGGTTTACCGCCGAGTGTTGTTGATTCGCCCAGATTTAAACGGAAGCTCGGTGTTGCCGTCAGGATTGTCCATCAGCCAAGCAAATGTTTTTATTCGCAACAACGATATCTCGGTTCGACTCGAATTAGATGGTTCTGGAAGCTTTGACATTGTCGCCAACAGTTTGGATGATCTGGCAATTCGAGGAAATCGGTTTGCTCACAATCCAGTCGATGGCTCTGCAAACGGTGGATTTCCAAATAACTTGACGTTTGCAAATCTTCGAAATCGTATCGCCAGTGATGATGACGGTAATGGCGCATACGCCACTGGAATACAAACACAGGATTGGGCAGCCTTGCCGCCAATCCTGTCGGACGTCTGTGCCTTTGATTTAAGAGCTTACTCGCCGACGGCTAGTGTAGATATTCCACTTGATGCAGCTGGAGATGACATAGGATTGGTCGTAGAACCTTCCGATCTTGGATATTCCAATGCCGCGAATCTTCAGCCACTCGGAGCTTATGTCGATTTGGGATTTGACACCGCCAATGCAGCTGCTCGATCCGACGAATGGTTTATTGCAGGTTTCTCGGCACCGGTTGCCAACGTGTGGGACACATGGACACCGGCTTACGAGAGCGACGGGATCGATCAAGACGGACTCAATGGAGTCGACCAAGCCACTAATGGCGTTAACAATGGTGGTTCAAATGTGATTGATGATCCAGGTGAGCGCGAGACGTCTCCTCCTTACTTGGAGCCGATACGAGGCATGAAGGTTACTCTTCGTTTGGTCGAAAAAGGAACCAAGCAGGTGCATCAAGTTTCTATCGTTCATAGCTTTGTGCCTGAGTAACGAACCTGTGGCTGAATATCACACGATCCGCTTGCACGGTCCTTGGCAAGCGGATTTTTTTTCGTCTGATTCTGGTCCTTCGGAATCGCCTGCGCTGCCTGCTTCGCAGCGACAGCGGATCAAGTTGCCGCTGGTTGATCAAGCTTGGGTGGAGCCCAGCTTTACTGGGACGGTCGAGTTGCATCGGCATTTCAATTGGCCGCACGATGATGTGCAGGCTGTCTTTTTGCATGTCGATTCGGATGTTCGATGGTCGGTTTGGGTGAACGACCAGAGCGTGGTGTTGATTGACGAAGCGGATAAAACTTCTTTGGTGGATTATTTGAAACCACAAAATCAATTGCGGCTACGAGCGGATGTGGCGGGCGGAGTTCAGCCGATGATTCGAGAAATCAGCTTGAAGATTCTGTAGGCTTGATAGGTCGCGTACACCCAAGTAATTCGAGTGCTTTGTGAGTCGAGTGGGTGTTCTGGTAGCCCGACGCGTTAGCGAGGAACCGATAGTCGCCTTTCACTCCGTGAGAGTAGCGCTACCTTCGGTGGACATTCGCAAAGCGTTTGGCTCTGAATGAACAGTGGTCTTGTCGTTTATCTTGGGCCGGCGTTTATCTCAAGAACTGCACAGGAGTGACTGGATGAGAGATTTGTCGAGTGCACCTTAGCGTTGTAGGAATGCTGTCCTGCTTGTTCGTCCATGCAAACGCTTCTTTCACCGAGTGAAAGGCGACTATCTTCGCATGTTTTGGCGAAGCCTAAAAAAAGTGGAGATGGGATTTCAGCCTGTCTGCGCGCATGACAGGCTGGAAGCCCATCACCACATTTCCTCGCTTACGCGTGGGGCTTCCATTTATAGATAACGCCTTCCTTGCCTAAAAACCTTCGGTCGCCAGTATTCCGTGGTTCGGATTGTGCTGGTTGTTCTGCCTGGTGGTTGTCATTGGCAGCATTTCGTTTTGTTTTGAGTGCTTATTCCGGCCGGGCGGACTAGCAAAACCTAGGTTTCGAAACATCACGGTATCCACTCCCACCTTTTAGCTCCCGCTTTTTCGATGAATCAAGAACCACAACGCCAAATTCAACAAGAAAATTCATGGAACCGTTTGACCATGAAATCACTCGACGCTTTCAGCATCGTGCTGGGTTTGTACCTACTGATCAATTGGGTGCCGTCGACCAATAGTAAATCTACGATCGTGATCGCTTTGGTCGCCATCGGATTGTTTTACTTCTCGGCCGAACTGGTTGGTTTGTACCGAAATTGGCGTGGCACAGCGTTCGGAAAAGAAGCTGCGACGGCGGTGCTGGCTTGGTCGGCCACGTTGGTGGCGTTGAGCGTTCTGGGTCAGTTGAGTATTTACTCGACGGAACTTTCTGGTACGAACTTGATGCTTTGGTTTGCGATCACGCCGACTTTGTCGTTGGCGATTCGAGTTGGGAGTCGCTGGTATGTCGGTTGGCGACAACGAAACAGCGTGAACACTCGCAACTATGCGGTTGTGGGGATCAACGATTTGGGCCTCCACTTGGTCCGCAATGTGAGTACGACTCCTGAGTTGGGATTGAAGTTCTTGGGCTATTACGACGATCGAGTGAGTGACCGAACGGTTGATTTGCCTGACGATGCTTCGTTGAAGCTTGGCAAGTTGAACGAATTAGTCAGCGCGGCCAAGCGAGGCGATGTTCAAGTCATTTACATCACGCTGCCAATGCGAGCCGAAGACCGAATTCGCGGCTTGATTCAAGAGTTGGCGGACACGACGGCTTCGGTTTATATCGTGCCTGATTTGTTCGTGTTCCAAATGCTAAATTCGCGTTGGACCGATATCCAAGGTTTGCCGGTTGTCAGTGTTTTTGAGAATCCGCTTTACGGAGTTGATGGAGCGGTCAAACGTTGCGTCGATTTTGGGTTGGCTTCGATTGGTTTGTTGTTTGCCGGTTTGCCGATGTTGGCGATTGCAGCTGCCGTTAAGCTGACTTCTGCTGGTCCAGTGATTTTCCGCCAAAAGCGATACGGTTTGGACGGCAAAGAGATCTGGGTTTGGAAATTCCGCAGCATGACGGTTCAAGACAATGGCTCGGAAGTGAAGCAAGCGACCAAGAACGATAATCGTTTGACTTCGATCGGTGGTTTCTTGCGAAAGAGTTCGTTGGACGAGCTTCCGCAGATTATCAACGTGTTGATGGGCCAGATGTCGCTCGTCGGCCCGCGGCCACATGCTTCGGCTCATAATGAGTTCTATCGGAGCAAGATCGATGGCTACATGCTGCGTCACAAGGTTAAGCCGGGGATCACTGGTTTGGCTCAGGTCAACGGTTGCCGCGGCGAGACCGAAACGTTGGACAAAATGGAAAAGCGAATTTCGTTTGACCATCAATACATTCGCGAGTGGTCAATCTGGTTGGATTTGAAGATCATCATCAAGACGTTTACAGTGGTCTTTTCTCGACAGAATGCTTATTAAAGCTGGGGTGACGGTCAGTTGCTTCGATCAAAACGGATCGAAGGCGCGACTAGCAACGGCAAGGTTTAGATCGGCCTTGTCGGTTATGACCAGATTTTCGCGGTAGCATGCGTATCGGTATGTTGGTTCATTTTCGCGGCTTTGGCCAAGCAAAACCGTAGTGGATGAGCTGGGCTACGAGGCTTGCGGATCGACACCAATTCAAGAATTCGTAGCCTCATTCAAGACGACTACGTCAAGCTCGAGTGCGTTCCAGATTTTCTTACAATCACGCGGCGAAACGAAGTTTTAGGCTTAGGTCGAGTTTTCGCTTGCAAGGTTTTGAGCATCCCATTTCGGTTGTTTCAGTCTATTGTTATGAGGATGTCTCGTTGCCATGGGGAGAAAATGTAAGTAAGCGCTTTCAGTTTAGGTGCTTCGTTGCTACGATGATGGCTCGTTATTGTCGTCAGATTCGGCCTTATAATCGGGCCTAATTCGAGTTCTGAAAACGTTAAATCGAGAACCATAGCAACTAATAGGCTTATGTCAGAAACCACCAAACCCCCGATTGTTCCAAGGAACATTCTGTTTCCGTTTATCCTTTTGGCAACTTGTTTTGCGATGTGGGGGTTGTCCAACAATATGACAGACCCGCTGGTGAAGGCGTTCCTGAAGATTTTTCCGGAGTTGAATACAGCGCAGACTGCTTTGATTCAAAATGCCTTTTACGGCGCCTATTTTGTATTGGCTATTCCAGGAGCGGTTATCGCTCGCGTATTTGGTTACAAAAAAGGAGTTTTGATCGGGCTGGCAATTTACATTCTGGGGGGCCTGCTTTTTTACCCCGCTAGTTTAATGCTGGAATTCACTCCTTTTCTGTTTGCGTTTTTTGTTTTGGCTGGCGGACTGTCAATTCTGGAAACAAATGCCAACCCGTACATCATTGCGATGGGACCGGAAGAAACGGCCACACGCCGCTTGAACTTGGCTCAATCCTTCAACCCGGTGGGTTCGTTGATTGGACTGTTTCTGTGCAAGTTTGCGATATTGACGAAGCTTGAAGTCGTCAATCAAAAAATCACTGATGGGATGCAGCCTGAAGAAGTTACGGCCATTCAAGTTGAGCAGCTAAACATTGTGATGACCCCTTACTTCATTGCAGCGGTGGTGTTGATCGTTCTTTGGATCTTGATTGCGATCAACAAAAATATGCCGTCGGTCAAAGGAGATGCCGATCAGGCTAACGTCGGTGATTCCATCAAGTTCTTGTTTTCCAAAACCAATTACTTGTTTGCCGTCGTCGCAATGTTTTTCTATGTCGGTGCTCAAATTGCTGTTTGGACGTACACGTTCCACTACATCACTGGGCAGCTCGGGATTGCCGATAGCGAAGCGATGAACTATCACATTATTGCGATCATCTTGTTCTCTGTGTCTCGTTGGATGTTTACAGGGCTGATGGCGTTTTTCAAGCCGAGTACGTTGCTGGCGTTTTCTTCCTTGATGGGTGTCGTCTGTTCGTTGGGAGTGATGTTTGGTGGCGGAATTGCTTTCGAAGGCTACATTCCATTCGTTGGCCCAGCACCGTTCACATTAGGGATCGTTTGCTTGATCCTAATTTCGGTTTTTATGTCTTTAATGTTCCCGACTATTTTTGGTTTGGGTTCACGTGGCCTCGGCACTGCCACGAAACTCGGTGCGTCCGGTTTGATTATGGCAATTCTTGGCGGTGCAGTGATAACTCTGTTGCAAGGGAAATTGTTCGTCCTATTCGGTGGGGAAGAAAACATGGGACCAGCGGCTGCGAAGTCTTATGTGGTCCCCTTAATTTGCTTTTGCGTTGCCGCTGCGTATGGAATCTACGCCCGGTTTACTGAGCCTGCAGATCCAGCTGCTGTTTAGTAGGTGGTTTCGGTATCAGCTGGTCAACGGTTTTCAAAGATTTGAAGTGTGTCTCCTTCCGAGTACACTTTGCTTTGAGACGGTTGGCCAGCGTTTTTTTTTGGGCGGGGTTGTTGATCGAATCAACTCTTGGTGAATGCCGTCTGCTATTCCAGATCGCTCTTCTATGGATCGCTCTTCTATGGAGTAAAAGGCGACATTCGGTTGCGAGCTAACGCCGCGGGCTGCCATCACGTCGCGCAACCAAATCAGCGACCGCCCTGCTCCACTGTGGGAATTTGAATTCGAATCCAGCGTTCGCTAGCCGACCCGGAGTGACTCGGCGGCTTTTGAGCACCAGTTCTGTATCCGTTTTTAAGAACACCGCTCCGATCTCTGCCATCCACTTGGTCGCTGGCAGTCCCACGCTGACGCCAAGTTCGGAACGAAGTTGACGCTGGAATTCGGCTTGAGTGAGTGGGCCTGGCGAGGCGATGTTTACGGCGCCGTCGATCGAATCGTTGTCGATCAAAAATTCAATTGCTCGACAAAAGTCAGTGTCGTGAATCCAAGACAAATACTGTTTGCCTGAGCCGATGCGACCACCGAGCCAGCGGTTGGTTAAACTGCACAAGACATCAAAAACGCCGTCTTTGTCGGGGGACATGACCATCGATGTTCGCAATGCAATTTTGCGAGTTGTCGGCGTGTTGGCTAATTCGAAAGTTTGTTCCCAAGCTTTTGCGATGTCGATGCTGCGAGCCCAATAGGCGGGTACGTTCTGTTCTTGGCCGCCGATGATACCGGTGGCTTCATCATTGGCGGCGTCAAACCGGTGAGCATAAATCGTGGCGGTGCTCATTTGCAGCCACACTTTTGGCGGCGCTGGTGACGCTTGGATCGCTTGTCCGACGACCCGAGTTGAATCGACCCGAGAGTCCATCATTTGCTGCAAGTTGGTTTCGGTGTAGCGGCAGTTGACGGTGCGACCGGCGAGGTTGATGATCACGTCCGCTTCGTCGACGTGTTGCTGCCACTGGCCGAGTGTTTTGCCATCCCAACGAGTCGAAGGTTCTTCGCTACCACGCGACAGGATTACAACATGGTGGTCGTAAGAATCGAAGTGCCGTTTTAAGACCTGTCCAACTTGTCCGGAACCGCCGGGGATGAGGATGTTCACGATAGATCGGACCCTACGAGATGAAAGGAAACTTGGTAACCAAGACAGTGTAGCGCAAGCTCAGTGGTGAGTGTAACCGAAAGGGTTCGTCGGGGCTTAACCTGTCCGTTTTCAATGTTTGGGCGGATTTTATTGTAATCGGACGGGTATTTACCGCGAAGCTTGCTGTTCGCGGGGATGTTAATTCTTGTCCAAAAGTGGGCTTGTACTTTGACTTGGAGTAGAAATTCACGAGTCATTTGAACTTTCCCTTCTGCAGAAACTAACATGAACAAAAATTGGCCATTGGCAATGATCTGCACAACGATCGCTTCGTTGGTGCTTTTAACTACCGCAAACGCTCAAGTTATTGTTTTCAGCAACGACTTTGAAGACGGCAATTTGGAGCCCGAAATTGGCTCGGCGACTTTGGTTGCTGAGTCAGTAACGCCATCGGTTGTCCCGGTGATAGATGGTCCCGAGGCGACACAGGGTAACAACGTTGGTTTGTTCGATCAAAGTACGGCGGACAACGCGGTGGCACTTGACTTGACGTTGAATTTGACCGACACGTTGTCGCTTGCAGATGACAACACTGTCAGCATTGATTTTGACGTAGCTGCGAGGCGGACCGCTGGTCTTAGCCGAACTATCTTTGTGGATGCTTTGGATTCTGCTGGAAACATTGTCGTTCGTTTTGTGCTTGGCGATAACGGCGCGTTTGGCAACGGGGGTAACGATCGACAACGACCAGGTTTTGCAACGAGTGAAGGGAATATGATTTTCGGTACCCCTCCTGGTAGTTTCTGGTGGGGCGCAGATTCCACTCCTGCTGGATTTGACGCCGGTCGGGCTGCACACATGTCGCTAACTATCAGCGAATCCAGCTTCGACTTTTCTACGACTAATCAAGGTGGTCTAGAATTTAGCGCTGCTGAAGTGAGCAATTTCGATGAGGTTTCTTCTGCCAACATCGCTGAGATTAAACTCTCTAGCATTGGCTCGCTGTACGGGGCTTACTTTGACAACATCGTCGTCGAGGGCGTTGTTGCTGACGAACCTACGGTGCTACTCGGAGATGTAAACCGAGATGAAGTTGTTAATTTCTTAGACATTGCTCCATTCATTGCGCTTTTGTCTGCTGGAGATTTCCAAGCGGAAGCAGATGCGAATGAGGACAACCGCGTAGACTTCTTGGATATCGCTCCATTCATTGGGATCTTAAGTAGCATTTAACCAACGATAGACTGAAGGCCGGGATGTCGGCGTTTCGATAGACTGCTACACAGCACAAAGAGCGATTGTTTTTTGTGCTGTTTTTCGTTGATAGGCTACGCGATTCCACACAAACTGACCAAGGCCATCAGGCGGTAGGGGCTAAAGCCGCGTTGCGAGCACAGGTAGAGTTTTTCTTCGCGACCGCGGAAACGCCGTTTGTAATCAGCGTGGCCTTTTAGATGGTACAAGTAGCGATTGACCCAGTTGGCCTCGAAAGAGTATTTGAACAAGCGATTGGTCAGAGAGCTGTGTTTGAATTGATCGTCATCGATCCAAGCACCTGGCGACAAGCCAAGTTTGAGTTCGGAGAGGCCTTCGGATTGTAGTTTTTCGATGATGTGTTTCATGATCGCCTGCTCGCTGTACATCGGCGCGTCGGGATGACGCCGTTTGATACACGTCACGAACCCAATTATATGACCGTCTCGGTATATCGGATCCATGAAGATGTACGCTTGCAGTTGATTCTCAGGCGAATGAAAAAAGAACTTGCGTACGTCGGGTTCGTCTTTCAATACGATCGGCCGGTTGAGAAAACGCACTTCCTTTTGCTTCACGGTACGTGTTTTGCGCCATGCTTCGGATACGCCTTCGACGTCTTCTGGAAGGACTTCGTCAAAACTGGCTTCGTCGATTCGGTAGTCGCGACGAGCACACCAATTGGACGCGTAGCGGAGCCATTCTTTTTGTTTGCCGTTGAAATTGTATTCGGCGAGATCTAGCGAAGAGTCGACGCCCATTTCGTTGGCGTAGAAGCCGCGGTTAACCAGTCGTTCAGCGAGTTGCTGGCTGGCTTGGCAAAACACAACTGATTTGTGAGCCTGCAAAAATCGATCGATTAGCGAGTCGGTTTGGTCGGGCGATGCGACAACATCACCCAGTACAAACGTAATGCCCCAGCGTTTGCGGAAAGCGATGAAGCCTTGGTCGTTACCGAAGTACTTCAATCGCGGTTGAGTGCCTAAGGAGTAAGCCAGCGTAAAATCGCCGTGCTGTTTGATCAGGTTGCGACGCACCTCAGGTGAGACTGGGCTTTCGGCTGCACGTTTTTGCTCGGCAGCCCAGTAGGTTTGGGAGACGTCACGACGCTTTTTCTTGGATTTAAAAATCGAATTTTCCAAAGCGTTGGTGGTGAGTAGTTTCGAGCCAGATATTGAACTCGCGATATTCTACGGAAGATAAGAAAACAGAGCAGCCCTGATTGTTGGTAAGAAACTGGGGCAGCGAGTGTGGCGTGGTGGTGTTCAGCAGCGGTTCTTCGGGCATTTTAGTGGGCAATTGAGATAGCCCAGCGTGGGACCAATCAACTGCCGGACCGAGTGGCCGCTGGTGCGTAGAAATGCATTCCAACCCAACCTTGCAAATCTTCGATTTTGAGGCTGGGCTTGAAAACTGCCTACCCCAAGGGCTTACCAAGGGCTTAGATTATGTAGCGGCGAGTATTGAGATAAGCACGAAGCAGTTTGAAAATTATTTAATCGAACGCACGGCTTGTGCTAACGCGGGCATTGAGATGAGCTTTCATCTTTTCAGCCAAGAGTTGAACCCGGTTTTTGAACAAAAATTGGTGATGCTGAAGAGAGATAACTTCGACTTGGATGTCGCCAGTAACCGCTAGGTTCCAGCCCAGGTCAAGTTCGAATGAGCCTTCGAGTTGATCGTAGCGACCACGTATCAGCACGACGTTCAGCGGAAGGCGGCGTGGTTGGAAATTGAGAATGGTATCCAGATGCGTTTGTACCCGAGCCGCCTCATCAGCAGGTAGGTCACTGGAGCTCGATTGTGTGAAAAGGTCTCGCACATCAATCTTATGCTTTTTGGCGAAAGGCCAGATTTTAGTCCATAAGCGAAGCGTCACCGATTTGCTACGCTTGATCATGCTTAGGAAAAAGTCGCCTTCAGCGTACAATTCTGCAATCCGGCCGACCACCGCACATCCCCAACGCCACAGGCGGCGGGGACTGCCAAGCGGGGAAGCGATTTCTATACCCAGCGGGACTGCGTCGAGCATAAGCATTAGATCAACGGTTTCACCTTGGTCATGAAGCGCTTCGGCGATCGCCAAGCAGATGGTGCCGCCAGCTGAGTACCCGGCTAAACTGTATGGACCTTCGGGTTGTATCTCTCGCATGCGTTCGATGTGATATTCTGCGGCGTCGCGCAAATTGTCGTAAACTTTATCGCCACCCGCGAGCCCTCGCATCTGCAAGCCGTAAACCGGCACAGTATCATTTAGCTGTTCAGCCAGATGGCTGTAATCCCTGGACCGACCGCTTATTGTCGGTGCCACAAACAGGGGGCGAACATCTGCTCGCTGTTGGGCAAGGGTTATCAATGGAGCCTTGGAATCAGTCATGTCGTTAAGTTTAGGAAGTTGTGCAAGCATTTTAACAGAAGGTTTGTAGAAGAGTTTTTGTAGAAGAGTTTTTGGGGGTAGCGCTGAACTTGAAAATGGCGTTTGATTTCAACAGATAAGCGAACGGCTAAAAGCGAACCACCACCGGCTATGAAAAAATCGGCCACGATGGTACGAGATGTCTGTTTGGGACAAGTCCGTTGGTGGCGACTGATTTTTCAACATTACAGTCACCCAATTACGAGCCATCGCTGATTGCCGAACCGGTAGTGCGTCTTCATTGACTTCCGCATTCGTCGGATCCACGTTGAATTCACGAGTGGTACTGCGGATTTCTTCTGGCAGCAGCGCACGTTGAATCGCGAGAAGAGAATATGGCGACTTACCATGTGAACACGGGTTTAATCGCTTGGGTCGTTTCTTATCGGGAAAAGTGTTTTCGTTCATTGTGAGTTGAACTAAAAAAAGATCTACAGTCGATGCACGACGTATGACCTTCGAATGGAGGGACTGGAGGCGAGATGAGACTCAGCATAATTACCAGTATCGTTTCCTGACGAATTCCTGCTAGTTTTCTGGAGAATACACTAGATTTCCCTAGGATTTGACTTTTTCTACGGCTCAATCCCCCCTCAAAGAACACGGATCTGCACTGATGATTGGATTTTAAACCATCATAGCTTTTGGCATGAGCCAACGATCGCTGAAGGAATTTAGCCGCGAATTCCCTTCAAGGGCATTCGCGTATTTCGAGCTTTTTGCTGTCTGGTCCCTGACCCTCGGTGAGACCTCTGGCTCCGGCATACGATTCCAGCAGCTAAAGTCATGGGCGCTAACGAGCACTACTTCTTGCCGATGCAAACGAGGTATCCTTGTTTGCCATCGGTGTAGCGGGCATAGATCTGGTTGTGGCAAACGGCAAAGGAAGCAAATACAGCGGTGCCGAGCTTGTTAGTGGTGATGGGTTCGTACTTTTCCGTGTTCGCCTTTAGAACCGCCACTTGGCCGTTTTCGGCTGGGATGTAAATATGACCATTGGCTAATAACGGAGCTGCACTAGTTTTAAATTGAGTGCGACTAATTCGTTCTTTCCAGATTTCTTTTCCGTCGCTGCCCTGCCAGCAGTAAGCCACGCCACCCTCGTCCACACCAAAGAGATGGCCGTCGAATACGAGCATCGATTGTTCGTAAATTTTCGCGCGATTGGTCCAGATCATTTCGCCAGTTTTTGCGTTGATGCCAATCGTCTGCTTGGTTGGGAAACCACCGCTGGCGAAGACAAGGTCACCATCCCAGACCATCGTCCCGCAAGTGACGTCCCAGCTAGCTGGGACGGTCCAGGCTAATTCACCGTTGTCAGGGTTGTAACTGCTGACAGACTTGCCACCGCTCATTAGCAATTGGTTCTTCCCAGCAACCGTTGCCACTACCGGAACGCTCCAACTCGTAGTCGTGCCTCGGTCAATTTTCCAAACGTTTTTGCCCGTCGCGGTGTTGAAAGCGTATAAGCCACCTGCGGTTTGGTTTTCGTTGGAGACAATGACTTTGTCGTCGTAAATGATGCAAGATGTACCGTAACCAAATCCGTATTTTGGATCGTACTTACCAACGACTTTGGACCAAAGTTTCTCACCACTGAGCGAAAGGCAATACAATTCAATTTCTTTGTGATGTTCAAAGACAATAAAGATCGACTTGCGATCGGTGGCAACGGTTTGCGAAGCATGAGTGTTGCTTGGGTGGATTTTCGGTCGCAGGCCGCCTTCGGTATTCAAGGGCGTTTGCCATTGTTGTTGGCCAGTTTTGCGGTCAAAGCAAATAACGGACTGAATGCCTTTTGCTTTTTCGGCGGTGGCCATAAAGATTTGGTCGCCAACGATCGTGGGTGAAGCATGACCTTTGCCAGGAACTTTGACTTTCCAAACAAAATCTTCGTCGCCGGTCCATTTGATGGGTGGCGTTTGGTCTGCAGTCGCAACGCCGTTGCCTTCGGGGCCTCGCCATCGAGCCCAATCGTCTTGGGCGACGGCGGATGCTTGCAACAGCAAGAAACCCAAAACCGCAGTGATGAATGGTTGGTTGAATCCGGAGAGCGGCGAAGTTGCTTTGAAATTCATTTTGAAATCGATGTGGTAGAAATCAGAGTTAAGTTGAAGCCGCTGCTGGTTCAACGGTGCCATGCTTTATCAATCAGTCAGTTTATTGGGAAATCG
>JALZWN010000084.1 GCA_023300235.1 Mariniblastus sp. | reverse complement strand
TCCGCAGCGAACAATTGATCGAAGTCGTCGAAGCAATCGTGCTAGGCGAAGAACCCAAAACCGCCGAACGACCCAACACTTAAAATTCGCTTAGGATTCACGCGAGAATCGCAGAAAGAACTTGCATCAAGATCGCAGGTGACAAGCGAACCGCAAATGGCCTGACCGACCGAATGTCGCCTTTTACTCCGTAAAAGAGCGCCCTTTCACGAAGAGACTGTCATTAAATGCCCGCTCACAAAACAGGGCAAGAAAGTCACTCTTTACCCGCCTCTTAAAGCCTTGAGATTGATCTCACTTTTGGCGAACCGCTGCAAAACGAACTCTCTTAAAGAACAAAACAAAAACGCTTGAGGCAGTCACGATCGACCACCTCAAACGGTTTTTACTCTATCAAAAAACGGGCTAATCAACCCCAGCTCGCAAAAATCACTCACCCTTCTTCTGCGTTACGATCTGCAAGACCTTCCACTTGCCGTCTTCTTTGACCAAGTGCAGCAGATCGACGCCCCAGTTAGACTTCAACTTCGCACTTGCCAAATTGTCGTCCACACTAAAGATTTCGACCTTCTTCAGCCCATCTTTGGTCATATTCATTTTAGCGTTGTCGCTAGACACAAAATCGACCAGCTTCGTATAAGTCATCGTCGAGCTGTCTTTCATCGAACTCCCCTTGTACCCCGTCATCTTCAAATCTGGATGCACACCTCGCTCGATCAACTCCGCTTTCGCCTCATAGATGCCCTCCACGTAATCAAGCACCGCTCGATCAACGGCAGCTCGATCATCCATCGGCGGCTTACTACCTGAACCGTTCGACTCGCTGCTCAATGACGTGATCATCTTGACAAGTTGCTCCGCTTGAGCCCGACTCTTTAACGAACCATCGATCACGCCTCGAATCACCCCGTCTTTGTCAATCACATAATTGTCAAACTCTTTTCGACCGTTGCTATAAGCCATGGTCGCCTTCGACGGCGTATCTAATGCCAGCGTAAAATCTACTTTGGTTCTCGCCTTAATCTTCTTCAAGCCACCGATCCCTTCCTTTTCTTCGCGGAAGACTGCGACCACTTCAACACCCAATTCTTCGAACTGCTTCGCTCCGTTACTTTTCAACTCGACGAGTTGACGCATGCAGAACGGTCACCAATTGGCACGCGAAAACAACAGCACAGTCGGCCTGCCGGTCGCGTAACGATCCGACAGCTTAAACTTTCCACCGGCCAGCGTATCGATCTCAAAATCAGGCGCCTTATCGCCGACCTTCAGCACCTTCTGCTGCGCGTTGGCGGTGGTGACCAACAGCCCGAACAGGCAAAGAGTCATGATCCATTGAGTCCATCGGTTCATCATCGTCGTTTTCCATTTTAAAAACAAAATTGCGAGTAACTTTGTGAAGGCAATCATAACGAATCAATCACAACTCGTTTGTATCAGATCGCACCCGGTTATACCGAATCTGTATCGCGGCCACAAACGCCTGAAAAGCCCGCCGCATTCCACTGCTTTCAGTCGCTTTGGCGATCGCCTCGATTCTCGGTTCACAGTTCACGCAACTCAAAAAGCTGGGGTTGGCGGAAACGCGAATTACGTTCAAACTCAGGCTCATTGTTCTGTTATCACAAACTCAACTCCTTCGCCGCCCGAGGTCACTATGCTTCGCTTCCATCGATTCGGATATCAATCTGCCCTCGCAAGCGTCTACCTAGCTGCGATCGGAATCTTTTTTTTGGCCAGCAGCACGTCCATCGACTGCCATGCGACCGAGTCAACGCCAATGTCGACCACCACGCCAACTACCCCGCCTTCAACTGCGTCCGCCCCCCCCGCCACCACGATTCCATTCATCCGCAAGAAACCCGATTTCGGCGGTGAAGCCTGCCTGACGATGGTGCTGCAAAACAAAGGACTACCGATCGATCAAGATTGGGTGTTTAACCACGCCGGCGTCGACCCGACCCAAGGCCGAGGATGCGTAACTCGCGAGTTAGCGAAAGTTGCTCAAGCGACCGGCCTTGAAATCGGTCCAGTCTGGTACGACGCGAATACCGAAGCCGAAATCAAGCTCTGTTGGAAACACCTACTTCGCGACATCGTCAACGGAACTCCCGCCGTAGTCGTCACGCATGACGCCCAAAACATCGAACGCTTCGTACTAGTACTTGGCTACGACGCCACCAAGGACCAATTGATCTACCACAACCCGAACGTCGACGGCGGCCAATCCCAAACAGTGGATCGAGTCACCTTCATCAATCGTTCGCTGTTGACCGCTCAAAATCAACAAGGCCAACCAACACAACAAATCGTCGCACTCCGCACCGGCGGCGACATCAACAACAATCGCCTACCAGCCCCAACCAACCAAAAATATACCGACGCCGATTACGCTCAGCATATCCGCCAGCTAAAAAATCGCTTGCCCAACGACGATTTCAAAATCGTATTACAAAAACCGTTTGTCGTGGTCGGCGACAGCGGAATCGACGACGTTAAACAAACCGCAACCGGAACCGTTAAATGGGCCGTCGACAAAATTAAGCAAGACTATTTCAGCAAAGACCCTGAATTCATCATCGACGTTTGGCTGTTCAAAGACCCGACCAGCTACAAAAAGCATAACGTCAAACTTTTCGGCAACGTCCCCGACACACCGTACGGTTTCTACTCGCCGTCCGACCGAGCTCTCGTCATGGACATCTCGACCGGCGGCGGCACGCTGGTTCACGAGATCGTACACCCGTTCATGGAAACCAACTTCGGCCGTTGCCCATCGTGGTTCAACGAAGGACTCGCATCGCTATACGAACAAAGCTCCACACGCAACGGCCACATCATCGGGCTCACCAACTGGCGACTACGCGGCCTCAAAGGCACCATCTCCGCCGGGCGCCTGCCTTCCTTTGAAACACTCTGCAACACCACCACACGCCAATTCTACAACGACGCTGGCACGAACTACGCCCAAGCCCGCTACTTATGCTACTACCTGCAAGAAGCTGGCATGCTAGTCGACTACTACCATGCGTTCCGCAAGAACTCCATCAACGACCCCGGCGGCTACGAAACACTGAAACAAATCCTCAAACGCGACGATATCAAAACGTTTCAAAAGGAATGGGAACAGTACGTGATGAAACTTCGGTTCTAATCGAACTGAAACGCTTGGCTCTTCCGGGGTTTTATTGGCAGAGACGAATAATTTCGGGATTTCAAGAGGTAGTGTTTTTCCAGCGTTGAGAACGCTCACCGATAGCAACGAAAGAGAATCGTTTAGGCCCAAGGGGCTGGCAGTTTCTCTAGCCCAGTCTAAAAATCGAAGATTTGCAAGGCTGGGTTGGGATGCATTCCTATGCACAAAGGACCAACGGTCCGGCAGTTTAATGGTACTACGGTAGGTTCTCTAACTGCCGGGCCGTTGGCCCTTTGAATGTATCTTGCGATGCTGACCCAGCCCTGCGGAACTTTCAGTTCCTTCGGCTGGGCTAGAGAAACGGCCAGGCCCTTGGCCTTTTGCAACCACTAAATTCCCGGAAGATCCAAACGCTTCTAAACGCCCAAAACACCTACGCCTCTGCGCCCTTAGCCGTCAACGTAAACAACCCCAGCTCCGGCGGCGAGTTCACTCGAATGGCTTCGTCGCCCGAGATTCCTCGGCTTACATGCATCAGCATCGAACCGATTTGAAACGTGCCCGACGCGTAAGCAACCCCGTGCTTACTCGGCGCCACGATCGGCCCGATGAATGGAAAAGCAATCTGCCCGCCGTGCGTGTGACCGGCAAACATCAATTCAAACTTGTAATCCCGAGCCCACTCCAACTGATCCGGACTGTGGCTTAGCAAAATTGCAAAATCAGATTCCGGTTGCTCTTTTGGCGGCGGCAAACGATCGACCGCGCGATACCAAGGCAGCTCGTTGCCAGTCATCACAATCTTAGCACCAGCGATATCAATTGCATGCCACGCACCAGCCACCGCCACCGCGCCGCACTCCTCTATCTTGCCGCGCAGCATCTGTTCGTCTTTAATTCGCTTATCGTGGTTTCCAAGAACATAAAACACACCGTACTTCGCCTGCAACTGGCCAAGCGTAGACTCGAACCAGGGCAAACAAATCGCTTCATCAATGAAATCGCCCGTGATCACAATCATATCCGGCTCAAACTGATTGGCCTCTTTCACAATCTCTTGAAAATACTCGATGCAAATGTGACCCGTCAGATGTAAATCCGACAGCTGACAGATTTTAAAACCCTCCAGCTGATCCGGAATATCAAACGCCAGCGTCATCTTCTCCAGCGTCAGCTTGGAAGCCTCGTTGAACGGCACCATCCCCAACAACTGAGGCGTCCCTCCTGCAAAAAAGGCTCCTGACACCTTTTCATGCACCCGCGCTTCGACGTCCACCCACACTCGCTCACGACTGACCACCGCTGCCGGCAAACCGACAAGAAATCGGCGATACACCCAACGACTGATAAAGTAAAAACTCACGATGACCGACGCAGCCATGTAAATTTCACACAAGAGATATTTCGAATCGAAATCGGTATCAAGCCTCAGACACATCCCCACCACGACGTACAGAAACGGCAGTACGACAATCGGCACGATAACCTTTTCGGATTGCTTACGAAATTTACGCGGCAACGCTGTCGCGTGAACTCGATTGAACACGACGCACCAGATGCCAAGGTGACCGATAAGACACAGCAACCACAGCAGCAACGAGAAAGGAGATTCACTGGCCCACCCCAACCAGCTAACATCACCCGATCCGAAAATCCAAGGAACCCAATCCATGCGGGCTTTCTATTGATCCAAAATAAACCGATCGCCAACGCGACCAAAAACTTGCGTTGCTGCCGCAGCACCAACGCTTTTAACTCCAACACCTACGGAGCACGAATTCAATTTTTCAATCAAAACCAAATCCTAGCCCCTGCCGAAGCGACGAATTGTAACCAATTCGTTCAATTGAGAACATACGCGACTTCCCACTCGAAAGATTGCAGGCCAGGTCGCTTCGATTGCTGTTTGGTAAACCTAGCAAGCAAGATAAACTCTAAGGCCCCAGTCGACCCCAACACCGAGAACCACCCTATGTCGCCTCAACCACCAAAAATCCTGTTCGTGGGCGACTACTGGCATTCAGATTTCAAAACGTTAACCGCCAATCCAGCCTGCGTGGCCAGACAAGTGCCCACCGAACAACTATCGACCGAACACCTTTCTAACTCAAGCTTTGACCTTGTCGTTTTAGCCGCCGCTCGTCGCAATCAATTTTCGCACGAGTGGGTAGAGTCAATTCGAAGTAAATTGGCTCCCACTCCGCTAGTGGCTCTGCTTGGATCTTGGTGCGAAGGCGAAGAACGATCGGGTGAACCTTGGCCGGGAGTGCAACGAGTTTACTGGCATCAATGGCAAGGCCGTTTCGATTTCTTCCTAAAACAATTGGCCGCAAATCAAATTTGCGATTGGCACTTACCTGCAACAGCCAACCAAGCCGACGGCGTGATCAACCAAAACCTAAAAGACACGCTGGGAGCTGTCGATCAAAACCTCACCGCCAGCGTTAGCGCGGTCTCTGCCATGCACTATCAAATGGTCGCCGATGCGCTGCAATTCTTTGGCGCAAAACCAGTTTGGATCGAGCAAGGGCAGGGACCGAGGCAAGGGCAGGGCGATGGTTCGGGATCCAAACACGCCGACCTTATCGTTGTTGACGGAGATTCCTGGAACCAAGACCTAAAATCCCGCATCGACTGGCTCCGCAACGACCTAGCGTTCCACTCGCCGATCGTATTACTGCTAAATTTCCCTCGCCCTTCGGATCTGGCAGAGTTATATTCGATGGGGATCACCGAGGTTATCTCAAAACCGTTTCAGCTGACCGACCTCACGCTGGCGGCAGAACGAGCCATCGGCGAATCACGTTTATGCGAAGCTCGATCATAAATTGGCCTTCACTCAAAGATCGGTGCTTCACAAAACTTGGATCTTCCGGGGGCTTAGTGGCAGCGGCGAATGATTTCGGAATTTCAATGGAGTGTTTTTTCAGCGTTGAGAACGCTTGCAGATAGCAACGAAAGAGAATCGTTTAAGCCCAAGGGGCTGGCAGTTTCTCTAGCCCAGTCTAAAAATCGAAGATTTGCAAGGCTGGG